>NZ_BAAHAZ010000013.1:0-117790 GCF_054777115.1 Nocardioides maradonensis
TCGCGGACAGGATCGAGAACCAGACTCGGGACACGGTTACGCTTCACCTACGGAGTGCCTTCCGCTAGGGACCTTGAGACTTCAGCAATCCCAAGTTTCCCCAGCAGGACAGGCACTTCCGTGCTTTCAGCCCCGGTGTCGCAGGCCTACTCGTGAAATGCCGAGGCTAGCGGGCGGCTCACCAGGCCTCGACGCGGAGCCCGTCGACCCGCCGGAACTCGCGCTGGTTGCGGGTCACCACGATCAGGCCGCGCGACCGCGCGTGTCCGGCGATCAGCACGTCGTACGCGCCGATCGGCGTGCCCAGACGGGCGAGGTCGGCGCGGATGTCGCCCGCGTGCGCGGCCGCATCGGCATCGAAGTCGAGGACCTCGACCGCCGACATGAGCTCGTCGACGGCGAGGTCGTTGTGGGTGGGCGACCCGCTGCGCGCCGCGCCGTACCGCAGCTCGGACAGCGTGATCGTGGATGCCGCCACCTTGCCGGCGTCCCGCCACCGGTCGCGCAGCGCGGTGTCCCTCTTGCGGAGCAGTTCGATGGCGACGTCGGTGTCGACCAGGTGGCGGATCGTCATGCCCAGGTCCGCTCCTGGGGATCCGGCTGCTCTCGCGCGAAGTCGTCGGTGATCCGCAGCTCACTGCTCCAGAAGGTGTCGACCTTCGAGCCTGCGGGGCGGATGATCCGGGCCTCGCCGACGACATCGATCTCGACCTCGGAGACCGACGGGTCGAACGCCACTGGCTTGGGCAGCCGGACCGCTTGCGTCCTGTTGGAGAGGAAGAGACGCGTGATCACGGACATACAAAAAGTATATACGTCGAGAATCGCGATGCGGTTCTCGACCGCCCGTGGCCGAGCGGCGGTGCCGCTCGGCCACGGTTGCTCAGCCCTTCACGCACATGAGCGTGGTGAGCTCGCGACGACCTCGACGAGGTCGGTCCGGGCCTCGATGACCGAGTCGAGGTCCTTGTAGGCGCCGGGGATCTCGTCGATCACCCCGGCATCCTCGTGGCAGCTAGCCGAGGTTGCGGAACCCGAGGATGCGCCGCATCTCAGCAAGTTCCTCCTCGACCTGACGATCCGATCGGCGTTGCGCGCCACGCCACATCCACAGGACCGCCACTGCTGCGAGCGTCAGCACGAACATCGTCGTGAGCATGAAGTCGAACGCGTGCATGCTTGCAGGCGTCGATTGCTGGCCGGGGAGCCAGGTGTTCGCGCCGAAGAAGCCAACGATCAAGGTCGGGATCAGGAAGACCGCCGCGAGAACTTCAACGATCCGTTGCCCTCGTTCGTGAGTCTTTCGGGCCTGCTGCTCGATCTCGTTGTGCAGCATGGGCAACGAGGAGCGGAGTGTGTCGGACAGCTTGCCGCCGGCTTCGAGCGCTCGATCTATCCGGTCGTCGATGCTGTGGCAGAGGCCAGCATCTGTGGCGGGGATAAGCCATGCCTTGTTGATGTCCTTGCGGAGTCCCGGCGGGTTGAGCGGCGTCAGCCAGCGACGCAGAAGTGCGATGGATCCCCAGAGCTGGGCGACGGGCTGCCTCTCCGTGCGACGGCCGACAAACAAGCTGATCTCCCACGCCTCCAGCCACTCCCGCAGTTTGCGCATGGTCGGCACGTACGTGAGCGCGAGCTCTTCCACGACCAGTAGTCCCAGGTCGGCGGCGTTGCGGCTCGAGGTTGAGGCGTCGGTCGCCCACCTCTCGCGTACGGCGCGAAGCGTGACGTGGGGTCCCACAGAAGGCTCGTCACCGACGATGTCTATGCCGCTGTAGACCGTGCAGGCGTGCCAGCAGGTCACGAGCCAGCCGTCGCCGCTGACGAGCTCCGCCGGCTGGAGCACGAGCAGGCCGGGGCGCTCGAAGTCGTCGCGTTCCTCGGCCGGTTGCAAGCTCCGCGTCTCGATCGAGAAGGTCGAGATCTTGCGGAGCGTCGTGCCGGTCGATCCGACGTAGTCGTCAGTTCCTGGGATCGCGTCAGGGGCCAACAGGTCAATGAGAACCTCAAGGGTCAGGCCCGGGCACAGCGGTTCTAGCTGGGCCAGTACGGCCTCCGCACGATCGGGCGCGTCCGAGGACTCGCTGACGTCCACCCAGACGAGTGCGGGCTCATCCATCGCTGTCCCGCCCAAGGAGACCGACCCATCCGGGTACCACCACGTGACGGTGTGCCCGTCCTCGGTGAGTTCGCCTGTGGGTTCCGCGCTCATGTCGCGATGTTAGTGACGGCCGACGCGCATGATCCCGCTTTTCCGAGTACCGGTGGTCGAGGCCAAGCAAAGGGGTCTTGGACAAGCTGGGTTGTCCAAGACCCCTTCGCCATCAGCCCTTCACGCACATGAGCGTGGTGAGCTTCGCGACGACCTCGACGAGGTCGGTCTGGGCCTCGATGACCGAGTCGAGGTCCTTGTAGGCGCCGGGGATCTCGTCGATCACGCCGGCGTCCTTGCGGCACTCCACCCCTCGGGTCTGGGCCTCCAGGTCGGTCACGGTGAAGGTCTTCTTCGCCTTCGTGCGTGACATCCGGCGGCCCGCGCCGTGCGACGCGGAGCAGTACGACGCCTCGTTGCCCAGGCCGCGGACGACGTACGAGCCGGTGCCCATCGAGCCGGGGATCAGCCCGTACTCGCCCGAGCCGGCGCGGATCGCGCCCTTGCGGGTCACGATCAGGTCGACGCCGTCGTAGGTCTCCTGCGCCACGTAGTTGTGGTGCGCGGAGATCTGCTTACCGAACTCCACGTCCTTGCCGAGGGCAGCGAACTCCGAGCGGACCGCCGCGCAGAACAGCGCCATCATGACGGCGCGGTTGCGGGCGGCGTACTCCTGCGCCCAGTAGAGATCGCGCAGGTAAGCGTCCATCTGCGGGGTGCCGGCCAGGAACACCGCCAGGTCCCGATCGGGGAGCGAGAGGTTGTGGTCCAGCCCCTTCGCCTCGGCGATGTGCCGCTCGGCCAGCTCCTTGCCGATGTTGCGCGAGCCCGAGTGCAGCATCAGCCACACCTGGCCGTCCTCGTCCGAGGTCAGCTCGATGAAGTGGTTGCCGCCACCGAGCGACCCCATCTGCTGCTGCGCACGCTTCTCGCGGTCCTGCACCTGGGCGTGCAGGTCGCCGAAGCCCGACCAGAAGCCGGCCCAGTCGGCGTACCGACCGTGCGCGAGCCCCAGACGGCGTACGTCGGGAGCATCGCGGTGGGCCTTGAACCCGACCGGGATCGCGCGCTCCACGGCACGCCGGATCGAGCGCAGCGACTCGGGAAGGTCCGCGGTCGTCAGCGAGGTGCGCACCGCCTGCATGCCGCAGCCGATGTCGACACCGACGGCCGCGGGGGAGACGGCGTTGCGCATCGCCACGACCGACCCGACGGTCGCGCCCATGCCGAGGTGGACGTCGGGCATGACCCGGACGCCCTCCACCCACGGCAGGCGGGAGATGTTGCGCAGCTGGTCAAGCGCCTGCGGCTCGACGTCCTCGACCTGGGCCCACATCAGGGTCTCGGCCTGGGCGCCCGGCAGGTGCACGGGCAGGATCTTCATGGTGGTTGCCTCCTTCGGGGCATTCTGATCTGTCGTTGGGTACGACGTACCCCCTCCGGGACTCGAACCCGGGACCTCCGCGGTCGTAGCGCGGCGCTCTGTCCAGCTGAGCCAAGGGGATGGGTGGGCGGCGTGAGGCCGCGCGGTTTCAGTCCCTGGGCAGGAGCAGGAACCGACCTCGGGCAGGCGTCAGCGGCGCGGGGTAGCTGCGCTCTCGCTGATTCATGGCCTGCTCCGGTCTCGTTGGTCGGTCCGGGTCGACGTTAGGGAACCGGCCGCGGTCCCGCCACCGCATTTCCGGCTCAGGACCCGAGCGTGAGCCCGCTCGCGGCCTCGACCTGGTGCAGGTCGGGGAGCTCACCGGTCGCCCGGAAGCCCTCGAGGACCGCGGCGCGGAAGCGGTCGGCGAGCTCATCTCGCAGCGCCCACACCGCCCGCTTCTGGCTCTGCGTCAGGACGCCGAGGAACTCCACGAACACGGTGTTGTCGTCATCGAAGGGTGCGATGGCGAGGATCGCCTCCTGCTCGGCAGCGAGCTGTGCCGACCACTGCGGCCAGTACGCCGAGGTCCACTCGGCCATCTTCGCGAACCAGCCGCGCCGGGAGTCGCGGTGCGGCACCCGGTGGTGGAGCTCCCAGCTCGTCGCGGCGCTCTGCAGCATCGACCGGGCGAGCAACCACTGCAGGTCGTCCTCGGAGTCCAGGACGGCGCGGACCTCACGGCTGCCCCGCTCGCTGTAGACCGTGCACCAGTGGCCGGGCCGCGGGTTGTCCGTGTCGTGGGGCAGGAAGTAGCCGAGTCGGTCGTCGGCGAAGCCACGCACCGGACCCGCGATCCGCGCTTCGTCGGAGAGCGTGACGAGCCGGCGCCGGATCTCCTCCAGCGATGCCGCCAGCTCGTTCTCGACCATGGGGACCCTCAGCCGAGGTCGCGTCGGACGACCTCGACCGTCGGCAGGTCGGCGGGGGCCCAGTCGAGGTCGTGGAGGTCGGCGGGGCTCAGCCAGGCGAGCTCGGAGTGCTCGGTGAGGACGGGGCTGCCGGCGACCAGCGTGCAGTAGTACGTGGTCAGGGTGAGCACGCCGGCGTCGTACTCGTGCCGCGTCGTCGTGACGAGCGAGCCGATCGAGATCTCGCAGTGGATCTCCTCGGCGATCTCGCGGACCAGGGCGTCGTGGTGCGTCTCGCCGGGCTCGATCTTGCCGCCCGGGAACTCCCACATCCCGGCAAGCGCGCCGGTGCCGCGCTGGGCACACAGGATCTTGCCGTCATGCACGATCACCGCGCCGACGACGTCGATGTGCCTGGTGCCCATGGTGAGCACAGCCTAGGAGGCGTGGCCGCGCGCGCCACCTGCCCCTCGCCCTCAGGTTCCGCTGGCGGCGGGGAGGTCGCGCAGCATGCCGTAGGCACGGGCGGGTCGGAACCGGACGACGAGGCGCTGCTCGTCGACCATCGCTCGGCGGTACGCCGCCCAGTCCTCGTGCTCGCCGGCGATCTCGCGGTAGAGGTCGACGAGCTCGTCGACAGCGGCGTCGTCAGGAGCCGCCGCGACAGGCGACAGCTCGACCTCGCCCTCGAGGACGGCGTAGGACCAGAAGTCGGCGCCGTTCACGTGCAGGGCGGCCCAGGGCTCGCGGCTGAGGTTGCGGTACTTCGCGCGGTCGGCGGTCGTCGAGATGCGGATGACGCCGGTGTCGTCGACCGTGTGGACGACGTTCGAGAGCTGGGGTCGGCCGTTGCGGCGGATCGTGGTCAGCGTGGAGTGGTTGTTGGCCCGCGCAGCGGCGAGCGCCTCGTCGAGTTCCATACCGGCACAGCGCTCGCGGCGCCGGCCGCATTCCGCGTCAGCCGTCGAGCTGGCTGATGTCGTCGGGCACGTCGACGGAGTTCTCCTGGAGCGCGGAGAGCGGGATCAGCTCGAGGGCGCGCTCGTTCGTGGAGGCGAGCACCACGGGAGCGGGTACGCCGTCGGCGTACGCCTGCATCCAACGGGCCGCGACCACGCACCAGCGGTCGCCGGGCCTCAGGCCGGGGAACTGCCACTCGGGTCGTGGCGTGCTGAGGTCGTTGCCGACCGCCTTCTGGTGGGCCAGGAACTCCTCGGTCATCACCGCGCACACGGCGTGCCGGCCGAGGTCCTGGGGGCCGCACGAGCAGTTGCCGTCGCGGTAGAAGCCGGTCATCGGGTCGGTCCCGCACGGCTCGAGCTCGCCGCCGAGGACGTTGCGCTCCGTCACGCGGCCAGGCTAGCGCCCAGATGCCGCGGCAGCGGCAGCTTCGTCGACTACGCGGCGACGCGATGCGACCTAGCCCTTGGTGCGCCGAGCGTCGGCCCACGCCTGCCGAGCAGCCCGCTCCTCCGGGTTCATTCGCGCCAGCACGTGCACCTCCGTGCCGGAGTCGCAGTAGGACAGCCTGCGGCGCTCGAGTGACAGGACGTACCACCAGGGAGGGCGCAGGTTGGACTTTCGGCGGTTGTGTCGGCGGCACAGCGCCTGCCCGTTGCTGAACACCGTCGGACCACCTTTCGACCACGGATAGATGTGGTCGGCCTCGGCCGCAGTGTCGCGACAGCGGCCCCAGACGAGAAACGCGGGTGCCTCGCACTGGCCGCCTGCTCGGTCCATCACCGCTCTGCGCGCGGCGTACTTGAACCCGCGCCACGGATCGCGTCGCTGGAGAACGCGGGGGCCTCGGCCTGGCAGTGGACAGACCGCCACCAGCACCAGCATGCCGACGGACAGCATCACGGGTAGGAGTGGAACGAGGCCAGCGAGCAGAGCGCCCGCTACCTCCGTCACGGGGTCGTGACGATCTCGCGTCCGAGAGGGAGCAGGGAAACGGGGATCAGCTTGAAGCTGCCGAGCCCGAGGGGGATGCCGATGATGGTGATGCACAGGAGCACGCCGGTGATCGCGTGGCCGATCGCCAGCCAGATGCCCGAGAGGCAGAACCAGATGACGTTTCCGATGGCGCTGCCAGCGCCCGCCGTCGGCTTGCGTACGACCTCACGGCCGAACGGCCAGAGCGCGTAGAGACCGATCCTGAACGACGCGATCCCGAACGGGATGCCGATGATCGTGATGCACCAGACGACGCCGGCCACCACGTAGGCCAGGAACATCCAGAAGCCCGACAACACCAGCCAGATCACGTTCAGCACCGTCTTCATGCCGGAACCGTAGAGGCTGGCCCCGACGCATGTCGGCCTATCTGGCTTTTGCGTCGATCTCGTCGCGGCGCGCCTCGACGATCCGGCGCAGCAGGTCGTCGGGGATCGGGTGGTCCACTGAGTAGTGGACGCTGCCGCTGATGGTCTCGAAGCCGGCCAGCTGGTCGGCGAGGCCAGCGAGGACCTGGCCGCTGAAGGGGTAGAGCGACAGGAACTTCTTGGCGCGGACGGTCGCGACCAGGCCCTTGTCGCGGTGCAGGAGTGCGGCCATCCCGTAACTGGTGCCCTCCGTGGCCGACGGGACGACCTCGCGGGCGATCGCGTAGACGCGCTCGAGGGCGGCGCGGTCGGGGCCGTCGTACCGGTCGAGCTGGTCCTGGACCGCACCCATGTCAGGCCTGCCACCGCGGGTCGAGGGCCAGCTCGCGGAGGTCGTCCCAGCCCCAGCCATCGGCGCCGGAGGGGGTGTCGGGGTCGGCGTACCGGTTGACAGTGACGGCCCGCTCGGCGGTGTAGGCGACGAGGATGCGGACCAGCTCGTAGACCTCGTCGCCGTCGTCGTTGGCCTGTTCGTACCAGGCGAGCACGGTGCCGTCGGGGAGGTCCTCGGTGGTCGCGTCATCGGCGAAGCCGTCGTCGTGGGCGGAGCGGGGGAGGTTGTCGCCGTACCAGAGCGCGAAGGGCACCGACGAGGCCGGTGTCTGCAGCATCAGGTCGATCGAGGACGACTCGTCGAGCACCACGGACGCGTAGCTGGAGGTGCCGTCGGGGGTCGTCGCGAGGGCGGCGGCGAGGCGGTCGGCGAGGGTCGGGTCCACGGCCACCTGACGAACGTACCGTGAGGACATGACGAAGATCCGGTTCGACCACGTCGGCATCACCGTCCAAGACCTCGACGCCGCCGAGGCGTTCTTCGTCGGCCTGGGGCTCGAGACCGAGGGACGGATGGAGGTCGAGGGGGAGTTCCTCGACACCGTGATCGGGATGCGGGGCGCGAAGACCGTGATCGTGATGCTGCGCCCGCCGGACGGAGGTACGACGGTCGAGCTGTCCAGCTTCGTCCGGCCGGACCACGTCGCGGGGAACCCGCAGGCGATGGCCAACGAGGTCGGGCTGCGCAACGTGTGCTTCGAGATCGACGACATGGAGGGGACCGTCGAGCGGCTCGCGGCGCAGGGGTACGGCCTGGTCGGCGGGATCGGGCGGCACGAGGACACCTGGTCGATGGCCTACGTGCGCGGGCCGGAGGGGATCGTGGTCTCGCTGGCCGAACGGCTCGCCTGACCCCGGCGCGGCGCGTGCCGGGTGGCCCGCCGGGGTACTGGCCCGCGTGACCAAGGTGGATGCGCGGGCCGACCACACCGCCCGCGAAGGGGTGAGGCTCTCCAGCCGGATCGGGCTGGTCGCGTACGGCGTCGTGCACCTCCTCGTCGCCTGGGTCGCGGTCGAGCTCGCCTTCGGTGGTGGGCAGCGGGACTCGTCGGGTCAGGGCGCCATGCGTCAGCTCGCGGCCCAGCCGTTCGGCCGCGTGCTGGTCGGGGCGATCGCGCTCGGCATGGCCGGGTTCTGCATCGCGAGCGCCGTCGAGGGCTGCATCGGTCACCGCGACGAGGAGGACGCCGACCGGTGGAAGCACCGCGCCGTCGCCGGGGGCAAGGCGGTGGTGTACGCCGTCATCAGTGCCTCCGCCGCCGAGATCGCCCTCGGCTCGAGCGGCGGCGGGAGCAGCAAGGAGCGCTCGATGTCGGCGCGGATGATGGACCTGCCGGGCGGCCAGGTCGTCGTGGTCGTGGTCGGTGTCGGCCTGCTCGCGCTGGGCGTGCGGCACTGCTACCGCGCGTTCACCAAGGACTTCCGCGACGAGCTGTCGGCCGGCGGCCGGGACGGCGAGTCCGGCAAGGTCTACCTGGCGTTCGGGCAGGTCGGGTACGCCGCCAAGGGCGTGGTCATCGGACTCGCGGGGATTCTCGTCGGGTACGCCGGCCTGACCCACGACCCGCAGAAGTCCGGCGGCATCGACAGCGCGCTGCAGACGGTGCGCGACCAGCCGTTCGGCCCGGTGCTGCTGTGCGCGGTGGCCGCGGGCATCGCGTCGTACGGGCTGTTCTGCTTCGCGCGGGCGCGGCACCTGTCGCGCTGACCCGGAGACGCGACGAGCCCGGACCGCGGACGGCCCGGGCTCGTGACGTGCAGGAGGAGGTCAGGCGTGGATCTTCTTGGCCTCGTCGATCCATCCCTGGACGGTGTTCTCGTTGATGGGCAGCTCGCCGTGCTTGTCCTCGATCGTCTTGATCAGGTTGGCAGCGTTGCGGTGCTGCAGCTCCTTGACGGAGTCGACGCCGACGCCCTTGAGGATCTCGGCGTACTTCGGGCCGATGCCGTTGATGTCAGCGAGGTCGTTCTCCACACCCATGGGGTGCTCCTTCCGAGAGTGCCGGCGGCTATTCCCCCAGCGCCTGAGCGGAGCCTAGGTCGGCTGACGGACCACGCCAAGGGTTAGCAACATGAACAATCAGAAGTCGACCATCGTCGAGCCCGACTCGACTGTGGCACGCGGGAGGAGCTGGCGGACCCGGCGCCGGTAGCGCCAGATCATGGCGGCGCCGAGCGCCCAGACGACGTACTGAACCGCCATGGCGGCCTTGAACGCGCCCGAGGAGTAGTCCGAGGAGGAGCCGGGCGTCAGCGCGTCCAGCACGAAGCCGATCGCGAAGACCGTGACCAGGGTGGCGACGAAGCCGGCCTGGTTGATGATGCCGCTCGCGCTGGCGAGGCGCTCGGGCGGGTTGCTGGTGCGGACGACGTCGAAGCCGATCATCGAGGTCGGGCCGCCGATGCCGGTGATCACGATGAGCAGGACGAGCACCGCCAGGGGTGCGTGCCCCGGCCAGGTCAGCACAACGGTCCACATGACCGCGATGGCCGCGACCACGCCGAGGGAGACCGACGAGCGGTGCCACGGGTGCGAGCCGACGACCCACCCCATCACCGGGCCGGACGCGATGGTGGCGACGACGAGGACCGTCAGCAGCGAGCCCGCCGTGCCCTTCGACAGCCCCTCGCCGAGGACGAGGAACGGGAAGCCCCACAGCAGCGCGAACACGTTCGAGCTGAACGGCGTCGCGAAGTGGACCCAGAAGGCGAGCTTGGTGCCGGGCTGGCGCCACGACTCGCGCAGCGTGGCCTGCAGCTGGGCACGGGACAGCGCGTGGCCGCGGCGGTGCCGCTGGGCCGGGTCGTCGGCGACCACGAGCAGCAGCGCGATCAGCGCGACCGAGCCGAGCGCGGCCGCGACCAGGTAGGACTTCGTCCAGCCCCAGTGGTCCAGCGCCCACGTCATCGGTACGGCGGCCGCGATCGCGCCGATCTGCCCGGTGCTGCCGGTCAGCTGGGTGACCAGCGGGATGTGCTTCTTCGAGAACCAGCTCGACACCAGCCGGATCACGCAGATGAAGGTCATCGCGTCGCCCATCCCGACCAGGACCCGCGCCGCCAGCGCCTCCGGGTACGTCGTCGCGAGCGCGAAGCCGGCCTGCGCGAGGCTGAACGTGACCAGCCCGGTGCTCAGCACCGTGCGGGAGCCGAAGCGGTCGACCAGCAGGCCGACGGGCACCTGCATGCCGGCGTACACGAGCAGCTGGAGCATGGTGAACGTGCCGAGCTGGCTCGCGGACAGGCTGAAGCGGTCGGTCGCCGCGATGCCGGCGACGGCCAGGCTGGTGCGGTGGAAGATCGCCAGGACGTAGACGCCGAGGGCGGCTCCCCAGACCGCCCACGCACGCTGCGGCGTGGTGCTGGGGGGAGTCACCCGAGGAGTCTACGAAGCGTGTTCGGCTACGAACGAAGTGGCGTGGGTGCGGTTGGCAGCGGCGTTGATCACGATCACGACGAGCAGCCCGATGACGGAGTACAGGCCCAGGACGACGAAGGGCGAACCGGTCGACGCGTCGGGGAAGTACAGCGCGTCGCGGACGACGGTCGCGCCGGCTCCGGGCGGCAGCAGCTTGCCGATCGTGCCGCCCCAGTGCGGCAGCATCTCCGGTGCGATCGAGGCGCCGGAGATGATCAGGCCGACGGTGAAGTAGAGGCCGCCGACGAGCGTCCCGGGTGGTCCGAAGATCATCACGGCGGCCGCGGTCGAGGCGGTCACCGCCAGGGACACCAGCGCCAGGCCGAGGAAGAGCTTGCCGTGGTCCGCGCCGTCGCCCACGCCGAACCACGAGGCGGCCAGCAGCGCGACGCCGGCCGACGCGAGCGCGTAGACGACCAGGAGCAAGGCGTGGCCCAGGCCGCGCACCAGGGAGCGCTGCGTCATCGCGCCGAGCCGGCCGAGCGCCAGCGACGCGATCGATCCGCCGAGGCTGATCGCCTGGATGATGAAGCCCAGCGAGCCGCCGGCGCTGTCGTCCTTGGGGAGCGGTACGACGTCGGTGATCTTCGGCGGGGTCGCGAGCGCGGCCGCGGTCGCCGCGGGCACCGGCTTCCCGGCCTGGGTCACCGCCGCGACGTTCTTCGCCACCTGCTGCTGGTACGCCGCCGTGAAGCTCGCCTTCAGCAGGCTCGCCACCGACGGGGTAGCCGCCGAGGCGACGTACAGCTCGGCGGTGCTGCCGGTGAACACGGCGCCGCCGTAGGCCTTGCGCTCCTTGATCGCCTGCGTGAGCGATGCGGCGTCGGCGTACGGCTCGACCTTGAACTGGCCGCCCTGCTCCAGCTGCGGGGTGAGCTGGGCCTGCTGCGCGGCGCTGCCGACGAGGCCGACCGGGAGGTCGTGCGGGTGCGGGGAGTGCGCCATGGCGAGGTAGTAGACGCCCAGCAGCAGCTGGATCAGCGCCCCTCCGACCGCGATCGCGATCCCGAGCCGCGAGACCCTGCGGATCTTCTCGACGTCATGCCCCGCCAGTGCGTCCTTCATGGCGGACATGATGTCGCACGATCAGCCGTAGCGGCAGACGTAGCCCAGCGTCTCGGTGACCTCGATGTCGAAGCTGGAGTCGCCGGGCACGGAGAACGAGTCGCCGGCGGCGTACGCCACCCACTTCTCGGTGCCGGCCAGGCGCACGCGGCACGCACCGGCGTTCAGCTCCATGATCTCCGGCGCCGCGGTGCCGAAGGTGAGGCTGGCCGGGAAGATCACGCCCGCCGACAGCCGCTCGCCGTCGGCGGTGAAGAACGTGTGGCTCACGCACTTGCCGTCGAAGTAGATGTTGGCCTGCGGGTCCAGCGTCACGTTCTCGAAGGTCACGGCCGGATCGTAGCGACGGCGTGTCGAAAAGGGCCCTCCGGGTAACGGTGACCATGACCACCAGCATCGATCTCGGCCGGCCCAGCAGCGGCGACGTCCTCGACCTCATCACCGACGACCACCGCCTCTTCGAGCGGATGCTCGCCCAGCTCCGTGACGCGACCGCGGACCGCGAGGCGGTGCGCGCCGCCTTCGCCGACGTGCTGATCGCGCACGGCGAGGCCGAGGAGGAGCTCGTCTACCCGGTCATCCGCAACCAGGCCGACGACGTCGACGAGGGCGACGTCGAGCACGGCCACGAGGAGCACGCCGAGGGCAACCAGGCGCTGCTCGCTCTCCTGGAGCTGAAGGGCACCGACACCCAGGCGTTCAGCGACGCCGTCGAGGAGCTGACCAGGCTGGTCAGCCACCACATCGCCGAGGAGGAGCTGACGATCATCTCGCCGGCCCGCACCGAGGTCAGTGACCGGGTGCGCCGCGACCTCGGCGAGAAGTGGTCCGCGCGGCGCAACGAGCTGATCGACGCCGGGTGCGGCTCGGTCGAGAACGTGCGCCGGATCGTCGAGGAGGCCAAGGGGGCCGGCGTCCTCGAGGACGCCTGATCGCCCCTACGGTGGCTCCATGACAGGAGGGCCGGTCGAGGACGTCGTCGTCCAGGCGCAGTCGCTGCTCGGCCGCACGCTGACCGGCCACGGCGTCGCGGTCCGGATCACCGAGGTCGAGGCGTACGGCGGACACCTCGACCCGGCCTCGCACGCCTACACCCGAACGCCGCGCTCGGAGATCATGTACGGACCGCCGTGGCGGCTCTACGTCTACCGCTCCTACGGCATGCACTTCTGCGCCAACGTCGTCACCGGCCCGGCCGAGCACGGAGCCGCCGTGCTGGTCCGGGCCGGTGCGGTCGTGTCCGGGCTGGAGGTCGCGCGCGAGCGGCGCGGGCACCCGGTCGACGCGAACCTGGCCCGGGGGCCGGGCAACCTGGCGCAGGCGCTCGGGATCACGCTCCAGGACCTCGGGACGCCGCTGCTCGAGCCCGGCAGCGCGGTCCGGCTCGGCCCGGCCGTCGACCACGGCGCGGCGATCGCCTCCGGGCCACGGGTCGGGGTGTCCAAGGCCGCCGACGTGCCGTGGCGGTTCTGGCTGATGGGGGAGCCGAGCGTCTCGGCGTACCGACGCAGCCCGCGGGCTCCGGCTCCCTGACCCCTACTTCTTCTTGTGGTCCTTGCCCTTGCCGTGCGGCTCGTGCTTCGGCGGCTTGGGCGTCGTGGTGGCCGTGGTCGGTGCCGGGGTGAAGCCGACGGTGTGCTCGGCGTCGATCAGGTAGTGGCCGTCGGTGTAGACGAGCACCAGCCGGGTCGGGTTCGGCCTGTTGTTCCAGTGGTCGAAGTGCGGGAAGTAGCTGACGCGCAGCGTCGTCGGGTCCGCCTGGATGGCGGTGACGGTGCCGTTCTGTGCGGGGTCCCAGAACCGGCGGTACTTCTCGAACCCGCCGCTCTCGACCTGGAACCGCGGCGTCAGCATCGGCCACGCGGCGGCGGGGTCGTCGGCGACGGTGGTGACGTAGGTGCGGATGAACTGCCGCATCCCGGCGGCGGTGGGGCCGGCCGGGGCGCTCGAGGTGGGGGGCGTCCGGTCCTGCGCCGCGGGGTTGTCGTTGCCGTTGCCGTGGAGCACCGAGACCAGGACGGCGATCACCAGGACGGCGGCGAGGACCGCCGCGACGGCCAGCAGGGGACGCCGCCAGCGGGGCGGGACGGGGGCCACGGCGGCGACCGGGGTGGCCGGGGTGGCCGGCGGTGCGGGAGGCATCGGCGGCATCGGGGTGGTGGGGGCGTCCGGGACGGCCTGGGCGATGGGTACGACGGGGAGGACCTGGGTGTGCCCGACCACCTCGCCCCGGCCGATCGCGGCCAGCTCGTCGCGCACCCGGCTCATCGGCCACCGCTGGGCGGGGTCCTTGACCATCGTGCCGGCGAGGACGGGGGCGAGCGGGCCGGCGTCCGGCAGCTGCGGCGGGTCCTCGTGGACGATCCGGTACAGCGCGCCGATGACGTTGTCGCCGATGTCGTACGGCGGGTGCCCGGCCAGCACGTGGAACAGGGTCGCGCCCCACGACCACACGTCCGCGGTCATGTCGCCGCGCTGGCCGCTCGCGACCTCGGGGGCCAGGTAGGCGGGGGAGCCGGACAGCATGCCGGTCTGGGTCAGCTGCGGGTCGGACAGGGTCCGGGCGATGCCGAAGTCGGTGAGCTTCGCGGTGCCGTCGCGCTCGATGAGGATGTTGGAGGGCTTCACGTCGCGGTGGGTGATGCCGGCGGCGTGGGCCGTGGCGAGGGCGTCGGCGACCTGGCCCATGATGCGAGCGGCCGGCTCGTGCCGGACCGGGCCGCGCTCGCGGAGGAGCTGGCCGAGGCTGGCTCCGTCGACGTACTCCATCACCAGCCAGCGGTCGCCCGTCGCCTCGTCGATGGCGAGGTCGAAGGCGGCGACGACGTTGGGGTGCCGGACGCTCGCGCTGAGCCGTGCCTCGCGCTCGGCGCGCTCCACGTCGACGTCGGTGGCACCGGGCATCCGGCCGATCTGCTTGAGCGCGACCTTCCGGCCGAGGACGTGGTCCTGGGCCAGCCAGACGACCCCGGCGCCGCCCCGCCCGATCTCCCGCTCGAGCTCGTACCTCCCCGCGATCACCTCGTCATTATGTCCGGATCGTGGGCGCGGACCGCTTTCGGCGGCGGTGGGGAGGCGTCGGGGGAGGTGTCAGGAGAGGCCGTGCAGGCCGGCCGCGACGAGCGCCACGAGGGGGAAGAGCCCCTGGACGGCGGCGGCCCGCGCCTTGGTGCGGTCCGAGCCGATCAGGACCAGCGCGGCGGCCACCATCGATCCGCAGCCGAAGGCGATGAGGGCGGCGCCGGCGGCGTGGTCGGTGTGGACGATGACGACCCCGACGGCGGTCCCGATCGCGAGGAAGAGGTTGTAGAAGCCCTGGTTGAAGGCCCACGGCTTCATCACCTCGGCGTCCTCGGCGGTCGCGCCGAAGACCTTGTAGCCGCCCCTGCCGAAGGCGATGGCCTCCAGCCAGAAGATATAGACGTGGACGAGGGCGGCGAGCCCCGCGAACACCGACGCGACGACGATCATGACCGGACGCTACCGCCTGGGGTTTCGATACGCCCGACGCTCGTTCCTCGCGGCGGGCTACTCAACCAACGACGTCGTTGGTTGAGTAGGAGCGAGCGCCAGCGAGCGACGTATCGAAACCATCGACGACTGTGGCTGCTCAGCCGCAGTTGTCGCAGATCCCGGTCGCCGGGATCGCCATGAAGCAGGTCGGGCAGACCTTGACCTCGAGCTGGGGCTTGGCCTTCGGCTCGCGCGGCGCCCGGGGCGCACGCGGGGTGGTGACCCGCTGCTTGGCGGCGCCCGTCGCCACGGTGGTGCGGACGATGCGCGGGGCCTCGACGACCGGCGGCTCCCAGCCGGGCGGGGCCGGCTCGGTGATGTCGAAGCTCGCCATGATCGCGCGGGCCGCGTCGGTCGGCTGGTGCTTGGGGCGGGTCTCGATGTCGAACGGCGACGACGCGCCCTCGAGGAAGGTCTGCGCGTTCGGCTGCAGGGTCGGCGGCAGGACCCGGTGCCGCCAGCGCAGGGGCGCGGCGTCGCGGGAGTTGATGGTCACCAGGTTCGGCCGGTCCCAGCAGACCAGCGCCCAGTCGTCGCGGTGGCTGCGTGCCCACACGGCGATCCGCAGGTCGCCCGCGGAGGCCGCCGCCTGGAGGGCGATCCGCTCCGGGTTGGAGAACCGGCCCGTGACGAGGAGTGCGCTGTCGTGCGGGTGCGTGACGACGTACTCCTGGTCCTCGAGAGCTTCGACGACCCGCCGGTACGCACCATCCACCACGGAGCCCAATCTATCCGGCCCGCCTGAAGCCGCGGTGAACGGTCGGAGTCAGTCCGTGTGCTCGAGCAGGTGCAGGACCGGTACGCCGAGGTGGCGCCTCGCCCGCGAGGTCCAGTCGACGTGGAAGAACTCCGCGACCAGGTGCGGACGGGTCAGGATGATGACCTCGCGGCCGTCGACCTCGGCGACCTTCTTCTGCAGCGCATCCAGCGGCGACTCCTCGACCACGGTGCGCGTGCCGAGCTCGGCTCCCGCGTCGACGAGCGCCTGGGAGGACTTGTCGAGCGCCTTCGTGGCGTCGGCGCGGCACTCCTCGCGGAGCGCGTTGATGTCCGCGGCCGCGACGTTCGGGGTGGGGATCACGAGGTCGCCGCCGCCCATCGCCGTCATCGACGCCTCGACCGCCGCGGCGGCGTCCGACATCGGGAGCAGCAGGTGGTAGACGACCTGCTGGTCGTCGAGCCCCTCGTGCAGATCCCGCACCAGGCCTGCGTCCTGGGCGTTGAGCTCCTGCTCGACCAGCAGGACGACGTCGTAGCGTTCGGTGGCCATGTCTCAGTAGTACACCCGCGGCGGGTCATCCGCCCAGCACGTCAGCGAGGTCGTAGCGCACCGGCTGGTCGAGCTGGTCGTAGCCGCAGCTCTCCGGGTCGCGGTCGGTGCGCCAGCGCTTGAAGTGGGCGGTGTGCCGGAAGCGCCGGCCCTCCATGGCGTCGTACTTCACCTCGATGACGCGCTCGGGTCGCAACGGGGTGAAGGAGAGGTCCTTGCCCTGGCTCCACCGGCTCTGCGTGCCCGGCTGGCGACCGGGGTTGGCCACCAGGAACTCCTGCCAGCGGCCCCACGGGTGCTCCTCGATCGGTACGACGAGCGGCTGCAGCTCCTGCCACAGCTCGGCGCGCCGGGCCTCGGTGAAGGACGCCGAGACGCCGATGTGCTGCAGCTCGCCGCCGTCGTACAGGCCGAGCAGGAGGGACCCGATCAGCGGCCGCTCCGGCGTCGAGGTCTTGTGCTCGCGGTAGCCCGCCAGCACGACGTCGGCCGTGCGCTCGTGCTTGATCTTCAGCATGGTCCGCTTGTTGGGCTCGTACGCCGACCCCAGCGGCTTGGCCACCACGCCGTCGAGCCCGGCACCCTCGAAGACGTTGAACCACTCCTCGGCCACGGCCGGGTCGGTGGAGGTCCGGGTGAGGTGGCAGGGGCCGTCCTCGGGCAGGTCGGCGAGCGCCTCCTCGAGCCGCGCGCGCCGCTCGGCGAAGGGGCGCGCGGTCAGGTCCTCCTCGCCGAGGGCGAGGGCGTCGAAGGCGACGTACGACGCCGGCGTCTGCTCGGCCAGCAGCGCGATCCGCGACGCGGCCGGGTGGATCCGCTCCTGCAGCACCTCGAACTCCAGCCTGGGGCCGATCGCCACGAAGATCTCGCCGTCCAGCACGCACCTCGCCGGGAGCTGGGCGCGCATCGCCTCGACCAGCTCGGGGAAGTACCGCGTCAGCGGCTTGGTGTTGCGGCTGGCCAGCTCGATCTCGTCCCCGTCCTTGAAGACGATGCAGCGGAAGCCGTCCCACTTCGGCTCGAAGCTCAGCCCGGCCGGGTCCAGCTTCGCGATCGCGGCGGCGTCGGGCACCCCCTTGATCGGCTTCGCGAGCATCGGCTGGATCGGCGGCATCACGGGCAGGTCCACGCCCGCCAGACTAGAGCGGGCCGCCGACGGTCAGGGGCGCCGGCGGCGTGGCGCGTCGTCGCGATCCGCATGGTCGCCCCGCGCGACCAGGGAGAGCGCGTAGAGCGGCCGGTTCTGGGCCTCGACGTACACGCGTCCCAGGTAGCTGCCGATGACGCCCATCATGATCAGCTGCAGGCCGCTGAGCAGGAACATGCCGACGCCGAGGAAGGCCCAGCCGGGCACGGCGTCCTGCGGGAAGAACAGCCGGACCACCAGGACGTAGCAGGCCAGCAGCAGGCTGAAGCCGGAGATGGCGAAGCCGAGCCGGGAGATCAGCTTCAGCGGTGCGGTCGAGAAGCCGGTGATGCCGCTGGCCGCGAACTGGAGCATCTTGCGCAGCGGGTAGCCCGACTCGCCGGCGTACCGCTCGTCGCGGTCGAACAGCAGGGCCTCCTGGCGGAAGCCGACGTGCGCGACGATGCCGCGCAGGAAGCGGTCCTGCTCGCGGTACTGGTTGACGACCTCGACGACGCGACGGTCCATCAGCCGGAAGTCGCCCACGTTGCGGGGGATCTCGATGTCGGCGAGCCGGTCGAGGACCCAGTAGAAGCCGTACGCCGTGGCGCGTTTGAACGGTCCGTCCTTGCGGCTGCGGCGCTGGGCGTAGACGACGTCGACGCCGTCCTCCCACATGTCGATCATCTCCATGCTGACCCGCGGCGGGTCCTGGAGGTCGGTGTCCATCACGATCACCGCGTCGGCGCTCGCGGCGGCGTCCAGCCCGGCCGTCACGGCGACCTGGTGGCCGCAGTTGCGCGACAGGCTGAGCACCGTGACGCGGGTGTCCTGGGCGCGCAGGGCCAGCAGCGCCTCGAGCGAGCCGTCCTTGCTGCCGTCGTCGACGTAGAGGAACTCGAAGGCGAGGTCGGGGCGGCTCTCGGTCGCCGTCCGGAGGGCGGCGTGGAACGCCTCGATGTTCTCGGCCTCGTTGTAGACCGGCAGGACGTAGGCGATCGTCATCGGGTCTCCCATCACGTCAGCCCGAGGAGGAGTACGCCGACCACGGCCAGCACGGTGAGGGCGGCCAGCACGCGCTGGGCCCAGGTGAGCCAGGTCCGCACCGGGGGTGCGTCGGCCTCGGCAGGCACGTCCACGACCCACGGCGCTCCGGTGAACCGGGGCGTGTCCCGCCGGGCGTCCCAGGCGCGGATCAGCAGCGCGACCCCGATCGCGGCCAGCGGCGCCGCGGTCGTCCAGTAGCGACCGGTGCCGATGTGGACGAACGGCTGGGTGAACAGCGCGCCCAGGCCGATCGTCGTCATCAGGGCGATCACCTGCTGGTCCACCGTGGCGCGGATGCGCGCCAGGATCAGCGCGAAGACGGAGAGCAGCAGCGGGATCCAGGCCAGGTAGGTGAGGACGAAGACCAACCAGTAGACGATGCCGTGCGGACCGCCGGGCATGAGCAGCTTCGCGAACGAGGCCGGCTTGCCGGCGTACCGGCCGAAGTCGCCGATGACGTCCTTGGTGTAGCTGTGCGGCGTCACGGACGGCCGGGTGTAGGTCCACATCTGCTTCTCGACCTCGACCTCGCTGCGGCCGGTCGCGCGCTGCACCTCGCGGCTGTACTGCATGGGTGGGAACCAGGTGTTGCCCGTCGTCGTGCCGGGGTTGAACATCGGGTCGCACGGACCGAAGCAGACCCGGTCGCGGTCGCCGAAGGTGATGGACATGACGACCGGCACGGTCGTGGTGGTGAGCACGGGCGACTTCAGGGTGTACGACGCGAAGGCCGACCACGGGGCCAGCAGCATCGCGAAGGAGACGCCGCCGACGACGAACGAGAGCAGCGCGCGCCGGCGGATCCGTCCGCGCAGGGCGACCAACGCGGTCACCGCCAGGACCACCCCCATGCCGAGGACCAGCAGCGTCGAGCTGGACCGGGCGTAGACCGTCGCGACGGCGGCGAGCCCGAACCGGACCCCGTCGAGCAGGCGCGGGGCCCGGCCGGCGACGAGGGTGCGCATCAGGGTGATCAGCTCCATCAGCAGGATCGTGGCCAGCAGGCCGGCGATCAGGTCGCCCCAGGCGGCCATGGAGAAGAGCAGCCAGGTCGGGCTCAGGCCGACCAGCAGCATGAGCACGATCGCGAAGAGGTCGCCGAGGACCCGGCGTACCCGGAGCACGGTGAGGAGCAGCAGCAGCGAGCTGAACACACCCAGGTAGGCGCGCACGGCCAAGGTCGAGGCGTGCGGGTCGACGACGTACAGCGGGGCCAGCGCGATGCTGCTGCCGGGCGTGAACCAGCCACCTCCGACCAGGTTGCGCTGCAGCTCGGCGAGGTGGATCGGCCCGCCGCCCGCCAGGTCGCGCACGAGGTTGGACAGCGCCATGGCGCCGTCGTTGTAGGCGACCTGGTCGCAGCAGAGGGTCACCTGGCCGACGAAGGCGAGCAGGAAGAGCTTGAGCAGCACGTGCGCTGCGGCGAGGGCCACCAGCAGCTGGGTGGCCCGGGGCGCGGTGCGGAACCGTTCGATCAGGACCATGTCGTGGGCTCCGCGGTGAAGCGCTTGGTGGAGGCCGGGTCCGAGCAGACCGGGGCGTTCGAGGCACGCCGGGCGACGGGCAGGTCGAGGACGATCGTGCCGCGCACGATCTGGTCGGGACGGAGCGGGCTCATCGGGGTCAGCACGGCGCTGATCGCGCCGATGCCCGGCTTGGTGAGGCTCACGCTCCGGCCACCTGCGGGTGCGGCGCCCGTCGCCTCCGGAACGACCCGGAACCCGACGCGGGTGAAGGACGTGGTGAGGGCCGCGGCGGCCGCGTCGATGTCGATCAGGTCGTACTGCAGCTGCAGCCGACGCCGGCGGCCCTCGCCCGCGATCGTGACGTCGCCGTCGCGGCGTACCTGGTAGTCGAAGGTCAGCTTCGCGCCGGCCGGCAGCGGGTAGCAGCCGTTCTTCAGGGCGTCCGGGGGGAGCAGCGGCCGGTACGCACCGCTCGGCTGGGCCCGTCCGAACTGCGGGCTCAGCGCGACCAGGACCGCGCAGACCAGCAGGCCGGTGCCGACGAGAGCGATCCTCAGCCGTCGGATCCCGGAGTCGTCGTGCCCACGCGTCATAGCGGAGCGACGCTACCAGCCGGGGTGGCTTCCGGGGCCGTCGCGCCACGTCTCGCCGACGACCGGCCGCCGCCCTCGGCGTGGGCGTGATCGTCCGCAGCGGGAGTCGCGTGCGGCGCCGTCGGCCGCCACCTCGCCTGCTCCAGCTGAACCCGCCCGGCACCTCCGGACGCTCGATCGGCCGGGCACGGCCACGCGCCACCGACGAGCCGAGGCCGGGAAATCCCGCGCGACCGCGATGGTCGCGGTGGAACACTGTCGCCGTGGGTCACGTGGAGGTCGCCGGCGTGCGGTACGAGCTGCCCGACGGCCGGGTCCTCCTCGATGACGTGTCCTTCCGGATCGGCGAGGGCGCCAAGGTCGCGCTCGTCGGCGCGAACGGCGCCGGCAAGACCACGCTGATGCGGATGATCACCGGCCGGCTCCAGCCGCACGCGGGGGCGATCACCCGCTCCGGCGGCCTCGGCGTCATGCACCAGAGCGTCGGCCGCGGCGTCGCCGGCATCGCCGACCCGACCGTCCGGGACCTGCTGCTCAGCGTCGCGCCCGCCCGAGTCCGCACGGCTGCCGCCGAGGTCGACCGCTGCGAGCTCGCCCTGATGGACGCCGACGACGAGCGGCTTCAGATGGACTACGCGCACGCGCTGGCGGAGTACGCCGACGCCGGCGGCTACGACCTCGAGGTGACCTGGGACGTCGTGACGATGGCCGCGCTCTCGATCCCGTACGACCGCGCCCAGCACCGCAGCCTGTCGACGCTGAGCGGTGGCGAGCAGAAGCGTCTGGTGCTGGAGTACCTGCTGCGTGGGCCCGACGACGTGCTCCTCCTCGACGAGCCGGACAACTACCTCGACGTGCCTTCCAAGATCTGGCTCGAGAGCCGGATCCGGGAGAGCCCGAAGACGATCATGGTGATCAGCCACGACCGCGAGCTGCTGCGGAACACGGCGACCCGCGTGGTCACCGTGGAGCTGGGCGCCGCCGGCAACCTGGTGTGGACCCACGCGGGTGGCTACGCGACGTACCACCAAGCCCGCACCGATCGCTTCGCGCGCTTCGAGGAGCTGCGCAAGCGCTGGGACGAGGAGCACGCCAAGCTGCGCGAGCAGATGCTGATGTACAAGCAGAAGGCGGCGTACAACAGCGACATGTCGAGCCGCTACCACGCGGCCGAGACCCGGCTGCGGAAGTTCGAGGAGGCCGGCCCGCCCACCGAGCAGCCCCGGCAGCAGAACGTCGTCATGCGGCTGCGCGGCGGCCGCACCGGCAAGCGCGCGGTCATCTGCGAGCAGCTGGAGCTGACCGGTCTGATGCGCCCGTTCGACCTCGAGGTCTGGTACGGCGAGCGCGTCGCCGTCCTCGGCTCCAACGGATCCGGCAAGAGCCACTTCCTGCGGCTGCTCGCCGGTGAACCGGTCGCGCACACCGGCGTCGCCCGGCTCGGCGCCCGCGTCCACCCCGGCTACTTCGTGCAGACCCACGACCACCCCGAGCTGCGCGGCCGCACCCTGCTGGAGATCCTGCACCGCGGCGACGACCACCGCGCCGGGATGGGCCGCGAGGAGGCGAGCCGGGTCCTCGACCGCTACGAGCTCGCCGTCGCCGCCGAGCAGACCTTCGACAACCTCTCCGGCGGGCAGCAGGCCCGCTTCCAGATCCTGCTGCTCGAGCTCTCCGGAGCGACCCTGCTGCTCCTCGACGAGCCGACCGACAACCTCGACGTGCAGAGCGCCGAGGCGCTCGAGGCCGGCCTGGAGACCTTCGAGGGCACCGTCGTCGCGGTCACCCATGACCGCTGGTTCGCCCGCGGCTTCGACCGCTTCCTCGTGTACGGCGCCGACGGCACCGTCTACGAGGCCGACGAGCCGGTCTGGGACGAGCGCCGGGTGGTGCGGGAGCGCTGAGGGCTCAGTAGGACTTGCCCTCGGCGTACCTCTCACGGCGGAAGTGCCGGCCCTTGCCACGGTTGCGGTTCTTGAAGGTCGGGAGCTGGGAGTCGCAGTTGGGGCAGACCATGCGCAGGTTCTCGCGGGCGTTGTTCGTTGAGTCGCCGTCGATGTGGTCGAGCACGAGAACGAGCTCTTGTCCGTTCCACTCGTCGGCGATCCCGCAGACGGCGCAACAGGCGTCGTGCTCGTCCAGGATGAACAACCGGATGTAGTGGTCCTTGCGTCCCGACAACACCGCTTGACCCGTGCTCAGCCAGGTAAGGGTCCTCGCGGACCGCTGTACGGAGCGTTGGCAGGCAACGCCGCAGAACACCTTCTGGCTGCGTTTGGTCAGCGGTACGCCGCACCCCCGGCACTGCTTCACGGGATTGACGTTAGACCGAGGCGCCGACAGAGAGCCGGAGGCGGGAATCGAACCCGCGACAACTGATTACAAGGCAGCCGCGTTACCACTACGCCACTCCGGCACGGCGGAAGACCGTCGCGGCTCAGAGCCTAGTTGGCGCCACGGCCGTGACGGATGGTCACCTCCCGTTTGGGGATCCGGTACGCCGATGGTTCACCATGGACCCACCCCCACCGCCGACTCGGAAGGCCCTCACCCGTGTCCGTCGCCAAGACCTACAGCCGCCGCATGTTCCTGACCTACCAGGAGCTGATCGAGGGGAGTGGCCGCGACCTCGACGCGGCCGTCGACCGCTACGCGGCGGCCAACCGCAACGTGAACCTGGAGCAGCGGATCACCTTCGCCCAGTGGTTCGCGGAGACCGCGCCGAAGGGCCTGCGCGCGAAGTAGCCACGGGCGCGCCCGGCCTGCTCAGGGCTGCTCGAACAGCCTCGGGAAGGACAGTGCGCGCCACGGCCGCCGGCCTCCGACGACCCGGAGGCCGCGCCGGGCTGCGGCGAGGTTCCCGTAGCGTCCGTAGAGGGAGAGCAGCAGGGTGCTCGCCGGCGCCGTGATCACCGCGTGCGGCCGGTCGTCGGCGGCTCGCGGACGACTGACGGCACACCTGTCGACGACGTGGGTGATCCACGGCCGGGCGCCCGACAGCCGGATCTCGACCATCACGTCCTTGCCGGCCGACCTCTGCTGGTGGACGTAGCCCGGGATGATCTGCTGGATGCCGGCCAGGATCAGCAGCGCGTCGCGCTCCGGGATGGTCCACGGTGCCCCGACAGCCTTCGCGATGTCGTGCCCGTGGATCCGCAGCTCGCCGATCCAGTTCGCCGCGCCCGCGGTCGCGTCGATGAGCTCCCCGGCGTGGAAGGGGAAGATCCGACCCTGTCCCGTGGCGCGGCGGAGGAAGTCGCTGATCTCCGTCGCGGAGTCCTCGAGGCGGGTGAGGATCTCGGTGTACGCCAGGTCGGCGAGGGCCGCGATCTCGGCGTTGTTGATCCGGTCGAGGTCGCGCGGGCTTGCGGCCCGTTCGTAGGCTCCTGTCGCCGCGAGGCTGGTGTAGCGCTGTGCCACGGTGAGGACGTGCGCGACCACGTCGCGCACCGACCAGGCGTCGCTGACGCGTGCCTCGGGATCCGCGGAGCGGGCCAGCGCCACGAAGTCGCGGCGCGCGGACGCGATCGCCGCGTCGAGCTCGTCGATGTCGGTGTCCGTCATCAGGATCGCGTCCGTGGTCATCTCGTCCCCCGTGGCTCAGTACTCCATTGTGGAGTACAGCGTTACTCCACAATGGAGTAGTGTCAAGGAGTGGTTCGGACAAGTTCTTCGTCGTACGCCGTCCTCGGCCTGCTCGCGCTGCGGGACTGGACCGCCTACGAGCTGGTGCAGCAGTCGCAACGGAGCATGCGGCTCTTCTGGCCCCGCTCGGAGGCGCACGTCTATGCCGAGGTGAAGCGGCTCGTGGCTGCGGGTTGGGCGGCTGCTGCCGAGGAGCCTGCAGGGAAGCGCAGCCGCACCCGCTACTCGATCACGTCGGCCGGGCGGGAGGCGCTCGAGGAGTGGCTCGGCACCCCGCCGGCGGTGCCGCTGCTGGAGATGGAGGCCGTGCTGCGGCTGTTCTTCGCCGACCAGGGGACGACCGAGCAGCTGACTGCGTCGTTGGCGACGTTGAGTGCGCAGGCCGGGGCGTGGGAGGTGGTCGGCCCGGCCCTCATGCGCCCGTACGCCGAGGGGGAGGGGCCCTTCCCCGAGCGGCTGCACCTCCTCGTGCCGCTCGCCGATCTCTACCGAGATCTCTTCCGCCTGCTCGGCCGTTGGGCGGACGAGACGGCCGAGCGGGTCGCCGCCTGGGAGACGACGGGACCGCGTCCGCCGTCCGAGGCGGACCTCGCCCGGGTGCGCCAGATCATCGACGAGGCGCGTCCCGGACACGAAACCCTTTCGTAACGAAACTAGAACGCGTTACAGTTAGCGGGCAGTTCCGGCAGCGAGAGGGAATCGAGACATGGCCAAGCGCCCGTCGTACAGCAACGAAGCCGACTACGTGGTGGTCGGTTCCGGCAGCTCCGGAGGCATCATCGCCGCCCGGCTGGCGGAGTCCGGGGCGAGCGTGATCCTGCTCGAGGCCGGGAAGTCCGACGACAAGGGCATGCACGGCTACTTCACCAAGAAGCCGGGCATGATCGGCCCGATGCACTCCGAGCCGAAGCTCGAGCGCCTCTTCGACTGGGGCTACCGCTCGGTGCCGCAGCCCGGCCTGGACGGGCGCCGCATGCCCGCGCCGCGCGGCAAGGTGATGGGCGGCTCCAGCTCGGTCAACGGCATGGTCTACGTGCGCGGCAACCGCGCCAACTACGACTCGTGGGCCGCCGAGGGCAACACCGGCTGGTCCGCCGACGAGGTCAACGGCGCCTTCAAGCGGTACGAGGACTTCGAGGACGGCGAGAACGAGTACCGCGGCGCGGGCGGGCCGATCAAGATCACCCGCAACAAGACGCCGCAGGACGCCACCCTCCAGTTCATCCAGGCCACCGCCGACACCCTCGGCGTGAAGGTCCTGGACGACTACAACGCTGCAGAGCAGGAGGGCATCGCCCGCATGCAGCAGAACGTCAAGGACGGCCTGCGCTACTCCTCGACCCGCGGCCACATCCACCAGAACAACCCCCGCGGGCTCGAGGTCCAGACCGAGGTCCTCGCGACGAAGGTCGTCATCGAGAACGGCCGGGCCACGGGCGTCGAGGTGCTCGACCAGGGCAAGAAGACGGCCGGCACGCGTCGCGTCGTACGTGCCGGCACGGAGGTCATCCTCTCCGGTGGCTTCGTCAACAGCCCGCAGCTGCTCATGCTCTCCGGCATCGGTCACGCCGATCACCTCGCCAGCCTCGGCATCGACGTGGTCGCGGACCTCCCGGTCGGCGACAACCTGCACGACCACCTGTTCCACCCGCTGAGCTTCCACGTGCCGTCGGTGCAGTACCGCGGCAACCCGTGGACCTTCTTCAAGGGCATGGCGCGCGACCTGACGGTGGGCGGCTCGTTCCTCGACAACTCGGTCTTCGAGTCGGTCGGCTTCGTGCGCAGCTCGCTGGCCACCAACATCCCCGACATCCAGCTGCACATGCTGCCGTGGGCCTACCCGAGCCCCAACCAGGACGAGCCGATCCGGCACATCCCGGACTCGCGCCCGGCGCTCACGGTCTTCTCGACGCTGATCTATCCCAAGAGCCGCGGCACGCTGCGCCTCGCATCGGCGGACCCGACCGCCGCGCCGCTCATCGACTACGGCTACTTCACCCACCCCGACGACGTCGAGGTCCTCGCCCAGGGCACCGAGATGATCCGGGAGATCATGGCCGGCGCCGCGTTCGGCGGGGGAGTGAAGGAGGAGATCCACCCGGGCCCGTCGATCCCCAACGGCGCCGCGCTCCGCACGGCGCTGAAGAACCGCTCCACCTCGGTTTACCACGGTGTCGGCACCTGCCGGATGGGCGTGGACGAGCGTGCGGTCGTCGGTCCGGACCTCAAGGTCCGTGGCATCGAGGGCCTGCGCGTCGCGGACGCCTCGATCATGCCGTCGATCACCGGCGGCAACACGAACGCGCCCTGCTACATGATCGGCGAGCGGGCCGTCGACTTCATCCTGGGTCGGGTCTGAGCATGGGTACGACGCGCCCCGCATCGATCACCGACGAGCTGCTCGAGGCCCTCGTCGCCCGCGTCCCCGGCCGGACCGGCGCGACCTGGAAGCTGACCGAGGTCTACACCGGCGAGGTGCTCGTCGAGCTGCCGCAGTCCACGCCCGAGGACATCGAGGAGGCCTTCGCGAAGGCCCGCAAGGCGCAGGAGCTGTGGGCGCAGTGGCCGGTCAAGAGGCGGCTCGAGGTCTTCGACCGCGCCCACGCGCTGCTCGTCGACAACGCGCACACGACCGCGGACCTGATCCAGGCCGAGAGCGGCAAGAACCGGCGGATGGCGATCGAGGAGACCTGCGACCCGCCGATGATCATCAGCCACTACCTCAAGCGGGCCCCGAAGCTGCTCGCCCCGAGGAAGCACGGCGGCCCGGTCCCGCTCGTGTCCTCCTCGACCGAGGTGCGGGTCCCCAAGGGCGTCGTCGGCATCATCGCGCCGTGGAACTTCCCGTTCGCCACGGGCCTCTCCGACGCCATCCCCGCGCTCATGGCCGGCAACGCGGTCGTGGTGAAGCCGGACAACAAGACCGCGCTCTCCCCGCTCTACGGCATCTCCCTGCTGGAGGAGGCCGGCCTGCCGAAGGACCTCTTCCAGGTCGTGTGCGGTGAGGGCCCCGATGTCGGCCCGACCCTCATCGACAACGCCGACTACGTCATGTTCACCGGCTCGACCGCGACCGGTCGCGTCATCGGCGAGCGGGCCGGGAGGAACCTGATCGGGTGCTGCCTGGAGCTCGGCGGCAAGAACCCGATGATCGTGCTCGACGACGTCGATCGCGACGAGTGGGTGGAGTCCGCGACCTTCGGCGTGTTCGGCAACACCGGCCAGATCTGCATGCACATCGAGCGGATCTACCTCCCCGAGAGCCGGTACGACGAGCTCCGCGACGCCCTCGTCGAGCGGGCGAGCACCCTGCGGATCGGGGCGGCGTACGACTTCGGGCCGGAGATCGGCTCGCTGGTCTCGCCCGACCACATGGAGCGCGTGGCCTCGCACGTCGCCGACGCGGTGGCCAAGGGCGCGACCGTGCTCACCGGCGGCAGGTCGCGGCCCGACATCGGTCCCGCGTTCTTCGAGCCGACCGTGCTCGAGGGCGTCACCCCGGACATGCTCGCCGGGTCCACGGAGACCTTCGGCCCGGTGGTGGGCCTCTACCCCTACCGCACGGTCGACGAGGCCGTGAAGCTCGCCAACGACACCGACTACGGGCTCAACGCCTCGGTGTGGAGCGGCTCGATCGAGCGGGCCGAGGCGGTCGCCGCGCGGATCGAGTCGGGCAACGTGAACATCAACGACGCGCTCGCCACGGCGTACGCCTCCAAGGCCTCGCCGTCCGGCGGCGTCAAGAAGTCGGGCGTCGGCGCCCGCCACGGCGACCAGGGCCTGCTCAAGTACACCGACGCCAAGAACGTCGCGGTCCTCAAGAAGCAGGTCCTCGGCGCCCGCCCGGGCCAGGACTACGACGCCTACGTCAAGCAGATGCTGTCCGGCCTGAAGATGATGAAGCGGCTCCGGATCCGCTGACGCCGAGACCCGGGTTTGTCACCCCGAGACCCGGGTTTGTCGCCCTGGAACCCGCGACATCGTCGGGTCTCGAGGGTGACAAACCCGGGTCTCGGCAGCCGGGTCAGGCCTCGATCGCCTCGGGCTTCTCCGAGGGAGCGACGCCGGCGATCTGGATCTTGCGGGGCTTCGCCTTCTCCGCGACGGGGACGGCCAGGCGCAGCACGCCGGCGTCGTACGCCGCCTCGATGTGCTCCAGGTCCAGGTTGTCGCCTAGCACGAGCTGGCGGCTGAACTGGCCGTGGACGCGCTCGGAGGCGAGGCGCTGCCAGTCGCCGTTGCCGGCGACGCGCTCGGCCCGCACGGTGAGGACGTTGCGCTCGACGTCGATGTCGATGCTCTCCGGCGCCACGCCGGGCAGGTCGAACTCGATGAGGAACTTGTCGCCCTGGCGCCAGGCGTCCATCGGCATCACTGCCGGGCGGTTGGTGGTCCCGTTGCCGAGCAGCTGGCTCGTCAGCCGGTCGAAGTCACGGAACGGGTCGGTGGTGCGCAGCAACATGGTGCTTCCTCCTTCAGTCTCTGGATGGGGAGATCGATGCGGGAACGATCTGTACTAGTTGTTATAGATCATCTGATTCGGACGTTCAAGGTACGATCGGTTCCCCAAGGAGGTGAGGTCGGTGTCGGAGCACACCCGTGGCGTCTTCGCCATCTCGGTCGCGGCCGAGCTGGTCCAGATGGAGATCCAGAACCTGCGCGTGTACGAGCGTCGCGGGCTGCTCGCCCCCGACCGCTCCGCCGGCGGCACCCGGCTCTACAGCCGCGCTGACATCGACACCCTGCACCGCATCCGCGACCTGCTCGCCGAAGGCCTCAACCTCGAGGGCATCCGGAGGGTGCTGGCCCTCGAGGCCGAGGTGGCCTCGTTGCGCAGGAGGCTCGCGGCTCAGCCGAAGCGGCCGTTGACGTAGTCGGCCGTGCGCGGGTCGATCGGGTCGGTGAACATCGCCTCGGTCTCGCCGTGCTCCACGATCGCGCCCGGCGTCCCCATCTCGGCGAGGAAGAAGGCGCACTGGTCGGACACGCGGCGGGCCTGCTGCATGTTGTGCGTGACGATCACGATCGTCACCTCGTGGCCGATCTCCTTGATCGTCTCCTCGACGACGCGGGTCGAGGTCGGGTCCAGGGCCGAGCAGGGCTCGTCCATCAGCAGGACCCGCGGAGCGACCGCGAGCGAGCGGGCGATGCACAGCCGCTGCTGCTGGCCACCGGAGAGGGCCGAACCGGGCTGCGTGAGTCGGTCCTTCACCTCGTTCCAGAGGCCGGCGCGACGCAGCGACGTCTCCACCAGCTGCTCGCGGTCCCCCTTGGCCACCTTGGTGCCCGTCAGGTGCAGCCCGGCGAGCACGTTCTGCTCGATCGACATCGCCGGGAACGGGTTGGGCTTCTGGAAGACCATGCCGATCGACTTGCGCGCATCGGTCAGCCGACGGTCGGCGTCGTAGATGTCCTCGCCGTCGAGCAGCACCCGGCCCGCCAAGGCAGCGCCCGGCACGAGCTCGTGCATCCGGTTGAGGATGCGCAGGAACGTCGACTTGCCGCAGCCGGACGGCCCGATCAGGGCGGTCACCTGGCCGGCGGGCATCTCCAGGGAGACGCGGTCCAGCACCTTGCGGCGCCCGAACCAGGCCGAGATCGAGTCGGCCTCCAGCGCGTGGGGTACGACGGCGGGAGCCGCAGGGATCTCCTGCGTGTGCTCGAGCAACATGGTCATCTTCTTCTGCACCCTTCTGTGTGGTCGGTCCGCCGGCCGCGACCGGCGGACCGACCGGTTTCAGCTGATCTTGAGCTTGACGATCGCGCTCTGGCCGGCAGCGACGTTGGCCGTGGCGGCGTAGGTCGCCTTGAGCGAGTGGGTCCCCTTCGCCAGCTTGGGAAGGGTGATCACGACCTTGCCGCCGACGAGGGTCCCCTTGCCCAGCAGCTTGGTGCCCTCGAAGACCTTCACGCTGCCGCCCACGACCAGGTTGGGAGCCGTGACCCTGACGGTCACCTTGGCCTGCTTGGTGTGGCTGACCGCGGTGGTCGGCACGGTGAGGACGACGCTCGGCGTGGCCTTCGCGATGCTGACCGTCTTGGTGCCGGTCGACGGTAGGAAGCTCGTGGTGTCGGTGGGCGTGAAGGTCGCCTTGAACGTGTGCGAGCCTGCCGTCTTCACGACGTACGTGGTGGTCGCGGTGTCGGCCGCGACGGCCTTGGCGGCGCCGAGCGCGGTCGTGCCGTCGTAGAACTGCACGCTGCCGGCGACGCCCGTGGTCGTGTGGGCGGTCAGGGTGAGCTTGGTGCCCGCCTTGGCGCCGCTCGGCGTGACGGCCAGCGTCGTCGTGGTGGACGCGGCGGTCTGCGCGGTGCTCCAGGTGCTGCCGCTGACGAAGACGTCGAGCGTGTCGTACGTCGTCGCGGCCGGCGCGCCGGGCGTCGTGGTCCGCAGCCGCAGCTCGACCTCACCGTTGGACACCGTCGGGTAGCCCGCGAGGAACTGAGCGAGCGAGGTCGAGGTCGGCGTGATCGTGGCGGTCGGGCCCGACGGAAGGGCGGCCGGCGCGCCCGCGGCCGGGGTGGTGGTCGCGGCGCTGAGCTGACCGCCCGTCCAGTCGCCCGGGTTGGTCGACGGATCGGCGACGTACGCGAACAGCGCGGCCTTGGTGCCGGGGGCGAGGCCCCCCGAACCCACGGCGTACGCCGCGATCGGGTCGCCCAGGTTGCCGGTCGTGACCGGGTTGCCGGTGGCGTCGTACAGCGCGATCGTGCCGACGCTGTCGGCGTCGACGTGGGACGTGTCCGCGGCGCCCGCCAGCGAGCCGCCGAGCGCGATCGACGCGACCGCGACGGTGCCGGTCACGGCGGCGAGGCGGAGGGGGAGGGTCTTCATGGTGTTCCTCTCGGGAAGGGATGTCACGGGCACGGCGCGGCGCCGGGGTCGGACAGGGTCCAGGTGGTGCCGTCGACGTGCAGGTCGCCGGCGGCGTAGCCGGCCCGGCCCTGGGCGGCGCCGGCGGCGCCGAGGACCAGTCGCAGCTGCAGCCAGCCGTCGTCGACGGCGGGGTAGCCGCGCACGAACTGGCCGATCGTCGTGCTCGCGGCGTCGATCGTGGTCGCGGGGTGGTCGGTGGAGCCGTAGCCCGCGGCGGCGTTGAGCTGCAGCCCGGTCCACTCGTCCGGTTCGACGCCCTCGCGGGGTTGGTACACCATCAGCGCGGCGGTGTGGCCGTTGCCGGCGTACGCCGCCGGGGCGGCCGCGTCGCTGACCACGACCGCGCCCAGGGGCTGGGTGGTCGAGCCGGACGTCACGGCCTTGCCGTCGGTGGTGCAGATGGTGAGGTGCCCGACCGCGGACGGGTCCGTGTACGGCGGCTTCGCGGGCGCGCTGACGAAGTGCCAGATCGTGCCGCCGAGCACCACCGCGACCAGGAGGGTGAGCAGCAGGACGATGCGGGTGCGCGCCACGGGTGCGGTGCGGTCCTGGGTCAGCGTGCTCATCGTGGTCCTTCGGGTCGGGGTGATCGGGTGGGGCTGACCGGCGGCCGGGAGGGGTGCGATCTCCCGGCCGCCGGGGTTCGTCAGCAGGTGGACGCGGTGCCGCAGTCCTTGTACGCCGGCGTGAGGCCGATGTTGGTCAGCAGCTGCTGTCCCTGCTGGCTGGCGACGAACGGCGCCGGCGGGTTGGTCGGGTCCGTCGGGTTGGTGAAGTCGTAGTTGGCGTTGAAGAACAGCGTCTGGACCCAGTTCAGGGTGCTGCCCGGCTGCCACGCGGTGCTCGAGGAGGAGTCGGCGTCACGGAAGACGATGTAGTAGGGGATCGTCGCCGAGAAGGCGTTCGCGGACACGCTGCCCGCGCCCGGCACCTGGAGCTTGATGCCCGCGGCGCTCAGCGCGGTGCCGTTGCCGAACGACGTGGTCGAGTTGTAGGCCTGGTTCGGGTTGTGGAAGTAGCCCGCGTTGTAGAGGTCGTAGCGACCCTTCGGGAAGGGCACGATCGCGTCGGCCGGCGAGGTCGCGCTGGTGATCGTGGTCGGGTCGTTCTGCTGCACGCGCAGGACGTTGGCGTTGAACGTGCAGGTCGCGCCGCTCAGGCCCGCGCTGAGGCCGGCCTGGAAGATCTTCAGCACGCCGGCGCCGTCCTGCGGTGCCTCCGGGATGATGTTGTCGGTCGAGAAGCTCGGGTCGATGTCGCTCCACTTGGTGATGTGGGTGCTCGCGTTGGAGCAGTAGATCTCGGCGAGCTGGACGTTGGTGAGACCGGCGGCGGGCGCGTTGGTCGTCGCCGCGGTGGCGATGTACTGCGCGTCGGTGGCGATGCGCACGGAGTGCAGCTGCGTGCCGAGGTTCGCCTGCGCGGTGGTCTGGTTGTTCGCGGTCGGCAGGTTGGGGCTGCGGACGAACTGGATCAGGTTCGCCGAGGTGCCGGCGCTGCCGTCGGCGAGGATCGCGCTGATGCCGGCGCCGCCACCGTTGGGGCGCTGCACGGGCGAGGTGCCGGCGCGCAGGACGGCCGTCGGGTTGAGAGTGACCGACGAGCCGAGGGCCGGGTCGGTGAATGCGCCGCGGCCGTTGGCGTCCGCTGAGGCGTCGAAGCTGAAGAGGCGGTACTTGTTGCCGGCGCTGTTGTAGCCCGGGTCGCCCTGGGTGGTGCCGTCGGCGAGGAAGTCCAGGGAGTTCTGGACGATGTCGGAACCGACGCCGACGACGTCCTTGGCCTGCGGGGCAGCATCGGCGTGGGCCGCGATGGTCGTGGCCGACAGGGCCGCGCCGGCGACGATCCCCGTGAGGGTGACCGCTGCTGCGATCCGGGTCTTCGACATGGTGGTGCCTCTTTCTTCGTGGGGCGAGCACCTGCTCGCGCGGGCGACTCTACCGGTTAAATTTAGTGGATTACTCGACTTTGAAGACGTGGAAGGTAAAGTTTCGAACGGCTGCGTCACCGGGGTGCGGGGCCAGACCAGGTCAGACCAGGTTGGGCAGCAGTCGCGAGGCGACCGTGGAGACGATCCACAGGCTCGCCAGCACGACCGGTGCGCCGGTCACCCAGGCCGCCACGCGGGTCCAGCGGTGCTGCGCCCACACCGTCGCCACCAGGGCGAGGACCAGCAGCTGCAGGCTGAGCGCGAGCAGGGCGAGGGTCAGCGTGGACCGGTCGCGGGCCATCGGGGCGCCGGCCGTGTTCTGGGCGCCGACCGCGCCGGCCGGCTGCGCCTTCCCCTGCAGGGTCGCGTCGGCGTACACGGTGTGCGAGGGGGTCAGCGTCCCGCCGTACGACGTCACCAGGGTCAGCCGCGCGCCCCCGGAGACCGGTGCCGGCGGGACCGGGTCGCCCGCCGTGCGCAGGCCGGTCACGACGTAGTGGAAGGTGCCCTCGCCCATGGTCACGTCGATGCCCGTGCCGGCCGCCAGGTGCACGAGCTTCCCGAACGGTGCGCCGAAGGAGCGGGAGCGCCCGAGCAGCACCGAGACGCCCTGCTGGCCGGGCAGCACGCTGCCCGTCAGGTGGCCGGGTGCCCGCTGGAGGTCGTACGGCGTGGTGCCCTCGAGGACCACCGTGCGGTGCAGCCCGAGAGCGGGTGCGTCGATCACGCCGATCGGCGCGCCGTTCGCGATCGGTGCGCCGGTCGGGGCCGTGCCGGCGGCGAGCTGCTCACGGATCTGGCCGTAGAGCTCTCCCTGCGCGTGCCGCTCCGAGAAACCGCTGAGCAGGAAGAGGAACGCGAACACCCACACCAGGGCGCCCGCCAGGACCAGGCACAGCGTCGAGGCGAGCTGGCGGTAGCGCGCGGTGCTGCCCGCGCCGAGCGGGGTGCCGTCGATCCGGTCGGTGCGGACCTGCGTCCTGGGTCCGTCGGTCAGCGTGCTCACAGCTCGTCTCCTTCACGGCGTCGCTTGCCGACCGAGCGGCGCGAGCGGCGCGCCCACAGCCGGGCGCCGGCGGGTCCGGCCAGCCGGGCCACGCGCAGCACCTGGTCGCCCCAGCGCAGCGTGAAGCCCGCGAGGGCGAGCCACAGCATGAAGATCAGCGCGACCGGGAGCCCGAAGTGGCCCAGGGCCGAGTACGCGCCGACGGTCTTCAGGTCGCTCACCGTGACGACCGGCGCGTTGCCGGTGCCCGGCGCGGCGGACGACGGGCTGCTGCCGCCGGGCGCGGCCGGCACGCTGCTCGGGACGCCACCGCCACCGGTGGTGGTGCCGCCTCCGCCACCGGTGTGGCCGCCGCCGGAGTGGGTGGGCTTGGCGATCTTCGGGCAGGTGCCGTCCAGCGTCGGCAGCTTGCCGGTCTGCGCCTCGACCTGGTCCGCAGCGCACAGGGTGTACGCGACCTGCTTGGCCAGGCCGTGCGCCGAGGTCATCGGCAGGGCGCCACCGGGCAGCTGCCCGACGTCACCGCCGGGCACCTGACCGCGCCCTGCGGCGTACCGCAGCAGGGCGGCGGCGCGTGTCGCGTCCGAGGCGCTCAGGCCGGAGGTGGGCACGTCGGCGTACACCGGCATGAACCCGGGGTACGCCGCCTGGCCGGTCGGCGTCGACAGCTCGTCGTAGGGGAAGGTCCAGGCGCCGGTGGTGGTGTCGGGCGTCAGCAGCGCGGCCGCGGACTCGAGCCCGGCCGTGGTCGGGGCGACGAACTGCCGTCCGGCGCTGGTGGTGAACCGGGTGCGGGTCCCCACCGACGACGTGGTCTGCAGCGCCGCGGCGTGCAGGCCGTAGCGGTCGACCGAGGTCAGCGGCACGATGCCGATGACGAAGCGCTTGCCGATCGGCTGGCGGCCGGCCGTCTTCGGCACGTGGTACGCCGGGTCGTTGGGGTCGCTCACCGGGCAGGAGGTCTGCGAGTTCGACAGGGCGAACTCGATGTCCTGCTCGATGGTGGAGATGAGGGACACCGGGTGGGCGATCTGCGCGAAGTACGGCATGCCCTTGAGGCAGGGCAGGTTCACCAGCGCGGCCGAGCCGAGCTCGAAGGTGTCGAGCAGCGGCCAGGAGTCGACCGGCAGGGCGAAGCGCTGACCGACCGAGGTGTCGCTGGCCGGCAGGTCGATCTCGTAGTGCGGGTTGACGCGCATGCCCCACGGGTCGGGGGAGCCCTGCAGCCAGCGGGAGGCCTCGGGGTCCGCGGCGACGTACTCGCTGAGCGCGTGGGTCATGTCGGAGTCGCTGGACAGCGCGATCAGCGCCGACGCGGCGTTGCCGACCCCGTTGATGCTGTGCGCGATGCCGGGGTTGAGGGCCTGGAACTCGGGGTCGGCGAAGATCGTCGCCGGGTTGCCCGCGAGGTCCGGGTTCGGCGTGAGCGTCTCCGACTCGCCCTGGTAGGACTGGGTCAGCAGCTTGGCCAGCAGCCGGGCGTCGAGCCGCAGGTGGTCGTAGGGCTGTCCGTCGGCTCCGTCGACGTTGTAGGCGATCGCGAATCCGGTCATCGCGATCGGCGCCTGCGCCACCGGCGAGGTGAACCCGGTGTCCGGGGGGCGCGAGGTGAAGCCGAGCTTGATGGAGCCGGCCTCCACCAGCGTGCGCGCCTCGGCGTCGGTCGCGTCCACGTGCAGGAAGGGCTTCAGGCCCGCGCCCGTGCAGAACTCCGGCTGCCACTGCGCGCTGACCTCGTCCATCAGGATCGAGCCGTAGCCGAGCAGGGGAGCGGTGTTGCTGACGACCGAGCAGGCGTTGGCGGCGACCGCGAAGTGCAGCGGTACGACGATGCGGTTGCGCCAGTTCGACGCCGACCACCACAGCTGGCCCGAGGTGGCCTCGTTGAAGGTCGCGCCGTTGGAGGTCTGGCCGGGCGCGTAGACGTCGTCGGCGGTGAAGCCGCTCTGGTACTGCGCCTGCTGGAAGGCGCTCGGCTTCGTGGCGTCACCCGCGTCGCGGCTCCAGAAGCCGTCGCAGCTGATCCCGATGATCGGCACCGCGACCAGCGAGCACGCGACCTTGCGCGAGCAGCCGAGCGTGGCGTTGTCCTCCGCGGTCCAGACCGCGAACTGGGCCGAGCCGCTGCCGTCGGTGCCGGTGATGCCGTACGTCGTGTTGTTCGGTACGCCGCCGGGGTCCTCTTCCGACGCCTCGGGCGCGCGCGTCAGGCAGCCCACCGGGCCGCCGTCGTACGTCGCACCGCTGGCCGACCGCATCGGGACCCAGCGCTCGAAGCGGCGCACGGGGCACGACGACGGGCGCTCGGAGGCCGGCGGGGCGCCCACCGAGGTCCCGCGGTCGGCCGGGGTCTCGTAGCCGTCCGCGCGCCAGACGGGCCGGGCGGCCACACTGCCGTCGAGCTGGGTGCGCTCGCTGGACGTCTGGGTCCAGCAGGTCTCCGGGGAGACGGTCGCGGCCGTGCCGCGGCACTCCATCAGGACGAAGGGGTACATCGGTCAAACCGATCACGCGTGATGCGGCCCACGCCCGCGAAAGAAGCCTCCCGTTGAGCCGAGACCCGGGTTTGTCACGTCCGAGACCCGGCAATGTCGCAGCGACATTGCCGGGTCTCGGACGTGACAAACCCGGGTCTCGGCGTCTCAGGCCACCTGGAGGGAGCGCTTCGACAGGCCCATCCAGAACCCGTCGATCACCTGGATGCCGGGCGCGGAGGGGTCGCTCGCCGCGCCGAGGGTGACGAAGAGCGGGCTGTAGTGCTCGACGGTGGGGTGCGCGTAGGGCATCCCCGGCGCCTTCGATCGGTACGCCGCCAGGGTGTCGACGTCGCCGCGGGCCATCGCGTCGCCTGCCCAGGCGTCGAACTCGACCGACCAGCCGGGGGCGTCGGCCTCGATCCGCCAGTCCTTGAGGAAGGGCAGGCCGTGGGTGAGGAAGCCGGAGCCGACGATCAGGACGCCCTCCTCGCGCAGCGGCCGCAGGCGCTCGCCGAGGGCCAGCAGCTTCTCCGGGTCGTGCGTGGGCAGCGACATCTGCAGCACCGGGATGTCGGCGTCGGGGTACATGATCCTCAGCGGGACCCAGGCGCCGTGGTCGAGGCCGCGGGAGGTGTGCTGGTGGACCGGCTCGGTGTCCGGCATCATCGCCGCGATCCGCGCGGCGAGCGCGGTGGAGTCGGGCGTCTGGTAGGTCATCCGGTAGTACTTCTCGGCGAAGCCGCCGAAGTCGTAGACCAGGGGAGCGCCGTTCGCTGACAGGGAGACCGGGGCCGACTCCCAGTGCGCGCTGACGATGAGGATCGCCTTCGGGCGCGGCAGGTCGCTCGCCCAGGCGGCCAGCTGGCCGGACCAGATCGGGTCGTCGAGCAGCGGCGGGGCACCGTGGCCGATGTACAGGGCCGGCATCAGGTCGTTCATGTCCACTCCAATGATTGAAGATTGCACTTTATTCCGCTGGGTGTCTACGCGGGGAGGGTCCAGTCCACCGGCTGTGCTCCCTGCTCGACGAGCAGCTCGTTGACCCGGGTGAAGGGCCGCGACCCGAAGAACCCACGCGAGGCCGACAGCGGCGAGGGATGCGCCGACTCGACGTACGGGATCGGGCCGAGGTGCGGCTTCAGCTCCTGCGCATCGCGTCCCCACAGCACGGCGGCCATCGGCGAGCCGGCCTCCGCGCGGCGTACCAACGCGCTGATCGCGCAGGCGGTGACGTGCTCCCAGCCCTGGCCGCGGTGCGACGCGGGTGCGCCCGGCGCCACGGTGAGGACGCGGTTGAGGAGCATCACGCCCCGCTCGGTCCAGGCGGTCAGGTCGCCGTGCGCCGGGGTGGCGACGCCGGCGTCGTTGGCGAGCTCGCGGTAGATGTTCGCGAGCGAGCGCGGGATCGGGCGGACCGAGCGCTCCACCGCGAAGCACAGCCCGATCGGGTGGCCCGGCGTCGGGTAGGGGTCCTGGCCGACGATGAGTACACGGACCGACGCGAGCGGCTGCCGGAACGCGCGGAAGATCGCGTCACCTGCGGGGAGGTACGGCCGGCCCGCGGCGAGCTCGGCGCGCAGGAACTCACCGAGGGCGGTCACGTGCGACTCCACCGGCGCGAGCGCCTGGGCCCAGTCCGGTGCCATGAGTCCCTTGTCGACCAGTCCGCCCAGCGCACCCATGGCCCACAAGATAGACCGCAGTCTCGATACGGCGGTCGCGGGCGCTCGCAGGCTCACGCCCGCGCGCCTACTCGACCTCCCACCGTGATCCGCGGCTTCGCGAGCTCAGCCGCGGCGGCGTGAAAAATGCCTGCGGCGCCCCTCTCCCTCCCAGGGGCGCCACTCGGCAGCTGGGGGCTGCCAGGCATAGCTCCGACGCGGATCTCGAGGCCTGCCGGTCCTCCGGTGGCTCTCCATGACGGGGCCTTCCGGAGGGGCTCCCTCCGGCGGTGTATCGAGATCCGCGTCGGTAGTGAGAAATCTACGGATCCGGCGACGCCGGGGAATCGGGCTACCGACCTTTACCTTCTAGTCCTTTGTGACTAGAAGGGCCGGGCGAGGGGTCCCTACTTCGCGAGGGACCGCGACGCCGAGGAGGAGTGCCGGCGCTTGCGGTTGGTGCCGATGGCGGCCGGCTTCTCCGGCTCGGGCTCCGGCTGCTGTGCGTCGGTGGACCAGCGGGCCACCCACTCGTCCATGACCAGCCAGGTCGTCCGCCGGGCGGCCCGGCCGGTCAGCATCCCGAGGTGCCCGCCGGGCACGATCTCGAAGCGCACCTCCGGCACCCCCGTCAGCAGGGGTACGACGGCGCGGACCGACCCGACCGGCGCGATGCCGTCCGTGGAGCCCGCGAACACCAGCGTCGGCACCGAGATGTCGCCGAGCGAGATGGTCCGGTCGTCGAGCTCGAACTCGCCGGAGGCGAGCTGGTTGCCCTTCGCGAAGCGGTGGTAGAGCTGCCCGAACGTGCGTCCCGGGTAGGCGATCATGTTGTCGGTGAACCGGTCGACCGCCTCGATCTGCGCGAGGAACTCCCGGTCGTCGATGTGGGTCGCGAGCGCGATCGGCTTGGTGATCAGCTTCTGCGCGGCCGAGAGCTGGAACGCCCACTTCACCAGCGGCTTCGGCGCGCCGCCCATCCACTGGTAGCCCTTGGTGATCGGGCCGCGCCCGTTGAACCAGTTGAGCAGCGGCCGCAGCGGTGCGATCAGCGGCACCTGGGTGATGTCGACGGGGGAGCCGACGACCGTCAGCGACGCGACCGGCAGGTCGCCGGAGCGCTTGTCGGCCAGCGTCAGCATCGAGAAGATGCCGCCCAGGCTCCAGCCCATCACGTGCACCGGCCGGCCGCCGGCGTGCGCGGACACCTCGCGGATGGCCGTGGGGACGACCTCGTCGACCCAGTGCTCCATGCCGAGGTTGCGGTCCTTGAAGGAGACCTCGCCGTACTCCAGCAGGTACGTCGGCCGCCCCTCGTTCACGAAGTGCTCGACCAGGGAGCAGCCGCGGCGCAGGTCGTAGCAGATCGCGGGCGCGGCGAGTGGCGTCACCAGCAGCACCGGGTCGCCCTGCTCCTTGACGGTGCCGACCGGGCGGTAGTGGTAGACCTCGCGCAGCCGGCCCTCGTCGATGAGCGTCCGCGGCATCGGGCGCAGGTCGGCGAGGCCGCCGTACAGCAGCTTGTGGGCGACGTTGCTGGCGGCCGCGACGACCTGGTCGGGCCCGGGCGTCACCCGGCTCACCAGGGACGCGGGGGCCGAGGTGAGGGAGCGCACGGGCACGAGGTCCATGGGGCGAAAACTACCCCCGGACGTCCTTGCTGTGCAGGAAGTGTCCGTCGTCCAGCTCGGTCATGAAGCTCTGCGCCCAGGCCTGTACGTCGTGCTGCCGGATCTGCTTGCGCATCGCCTTCATCCGCTTGGTCAGCTCCGCCTCGTCCGCGGTGTACGCCGCCAGCAGCGCCGACTTCATCCCGTCGATGTCGTAGGGGTTGACCAGCCACGCCTGCCGCAGCTCGTCGGCGGCGCCCGCGAACTCGGAGAGGACCAGTGCGCCGTCCTCCTCGACCCGGCAGGCGACGTACTCCTTGGCGACCAGGTTCATGCCGTCGCGGTAGGGCGTGACGACCATGATGTCGGCGGCGCGGTAGAAGGCGGCCATCTCCTCGCGCGGGTAGGAGGAGTGCAGGTAGCTGATCACCGGCTTGCCGATGCGGCCCAGGTCGCCGTTGAGCCGGCCGACCAGGCGGTCGATCTCGTCACGCAGGAGGCGGTACTGCTCGACCTGCTCGCGGCTCGGCACGGCGACCTGCACGAAGACGGCGTCCTCGACGTCGATCGCGCCGTCTCGGATGAGCTCGCCGAACGCGCGCAGCCGGGCGTAGATGCCCTTGGTGTAGTCGAGCCGGTCGATGCCGAGGAAGACCTTGCGCGGGTTGCCGAGGAGCTCGCGGATGGTCTTGGCGCGCTGCTCGACGATGGGGGAGGCGGCCAGCTCCTCGAAGCCGGCCGCGTCGATCGAGATCGGGAAGGCGGCCGCCCGGACGGTGCGGCCGTCGGGCAGGTAGACCAGGTCGCGGTGCGTCTTGTGGCCGACGCGCTGGCGCACCAGCCGGACGAAGTTCTGCGCCGCACCGGGGAGCTGGAAGCCGACCAGGTCTGCGCCGAGCAGGCCCTCGAGGATCTGCCGGCGCCACGGGAGCTGCTGGAACAGCTCGGCCGGCGGGAAGGGGATGTGCAGGTAGAAGCCGATCCGCAGGTCGGGGCGCAGGTCGCGCAGCATCTGCGGCACCAGCTGCATCTGGTAGTCGTGCACCCATACGGTGGCGTGCGGGTTCGCGAGCTCGGCGGCCCTCTCGGCGAAGCGGCGGTTGACCTCGACGTACTCGTGCCACCACTCGCGGTGGAACTCCGGCTTGGCCACGACGTCGTGGTAGAGCGGCCACAGGGTGCCGTTCGACATGCCCTCGTAGTGGCGCTCGATCTCCTCGGCCGTCATCGTCATCGGCACCAGGTTGAGTCCGTCGATCTCGAAGGGCTTCAGGTGCTGCTCGGTGCCGCCGGGCCAGCCGATCCACACGCCGTCGCCGGCGCGCATCACGGGCTCGATCGCAGAGACGAGGCCGCCCGGCGAGGCGCGCCAGGTCATCTTCCCGTCCGGGCCGGCGACCCTGTCGACGGGGAGTCGGTTGGCGACGATGACCAGATCATGGGCCACGTCGTCACCCTACCTGGGCGCGCAGGTCGTCGATCTGGCCGAGCACGGCGAGGGTCTGCGCGTGCGGCACCCACGGCGAGGCGGTGAGCCCCTGCCGCAGGCAGTCGCCGACGTGCGCGATCTCGTTGCCGTAGCCCAGCCCGACGACCGGCTCCGGCGGGTCGAACCGGGTCACCTCCACCGGTTGGTGGCGGGCGGCGATCCGGTGGAAGGTGAAGAAGGTCGGCGAGTGGAAGTCGCCGGGCACCTCGATCCAGCCCTGGTCGGTGCCGATCACCGCCGCGTTGGGGGAGTACGACGTCAGGCTGCACTTCAGCTCCGCGAGCACCTCGCCCGGGTAGCGCCCCGCGACCGCCACGTCCACGTCGACCAGTCCGGCGGCGTCGAGCGCGCCGGTGGCCCGCAGCTCGAGCGCCTCGCCGAGCATCACGTGCGCGAAGGTCAGCGGGTAGATGCCGATGTCGAGCAGCGCCCCGCCGCCGAGCGCGGGGTTGAGCAGCCGGTGCTCCGGCCCCACGCCGGCGGCGAAGGACAGGTCGGCGGACAGGTGGCGCGGCGTACCGAAGTCACCGGCGCGGAGCCGCGCGGCCAGGTCCCGCCACACCGGGTTGCAGGCGCTCCACATCGCCTCCATCAGGAAGCGGTCACCCGCGCTCGCGACCAGCGCTGCGGCACTCGCGCGGTCGAGGCCCAGCGGCTTCTCGCACAGGACCGCCTTGCCGGCGGCCAGCGCCAGGCCGGCGTGCTCGACGTGGAGCGAGTGCGGCGAGGCGACGTAGACCACGTCGACGGCGGGATCCGCGACGAGGGCGCTGTAGTCGGCGTACGCCGTCGCGCCGGGGCCGTGCTCGGCCACGAACGCCTCCGCCCGGGACAGGTCGCGGGACGCGACGGCCACCAGGCGGGCGTCGGGCACCAGCGCCAGGTCGTGGGCGAGCTTGGCAGCGATCCGGCCGGGCGCGAGGATCCCCCAGCCGATCGGACGGGTGGCTCTCGAGACGCTCACCTCGACGACCCTAGTCGGCCCGGCGTGGGAATGACATCGGTGTGATTCGGTCGCTACAGTGGGAAGCCAGACCACGCGTACACCGATCCTTGGGGGACAGCACGCGATGAATGCGGAGCGGAGCACCCAGCCCGACCTCGCCGACGGCGCCGTCGACGGCGTCCTCAGCGAGCGCGATCGGGGCATCCTCGAGTTCGAGCGCCAGTGGTGGAAGTACGCCGGCGCCAAGGAGACCGCGGTCCGCGAGCAGTTCGACATGAGCTCGACGCGCTACTACCAGGTCCTCAACGCGCTGATCGACCGCCCCGAGGCGCTCGAGGCCGACCCGCTGCTGGTCCGCCGCCTGCGCCGTCTGCGCGCCCAGCGGCAGCGGCAGCGCTCCGCCCGCCGACTGGGCTTCGAGGTCTGATCATGGGTGCCCCCGCACGGTCCGGCTCCCACCGGGGAGCGGTGCTGCCCTCCCCGGTGGTCATCCTCAGCATCGTGGCTGTGGCCCTCGCGGCGCTGACCTTCGTGGTCACGCGCGGCGACGGCCCGAAGGAGAAGGACATCACCCCGGTCGCGGCCCCGCAGTCGACCGACGTGGCGACCGGCGCCCCGTCCTCGGGGGCGACGACCACGACCGAGCCCGCCTCGCCGACCACCACCGCGACCACCGCGCCGCCCAAGCCCAAGGTCATCCACCGCGCGAAGATCGGCGTCGTCGTCTTCAACGACACCTCGATCAAGGGCCTGGCCGCCTCGGTCGGCGCCAAGGTCGCCCAGGCCGGCTGGCACTTCGTCGCCGCCGACAACTGGTACGGCACGGTCGTCTCGACCACCGTCTACTACCCGCACGGGATGAAGCCGGCCGCCAAGCAGCTGGCCCTGGACCTGGGCGTCCAGCGCGTCATGCCGGCGGACATCAGCAGCAACATGAGCACGACCAACCTCACCTTGATCCTGACGGGTCCCTTGTCCTGATCTCCTGACACGACTCCTTGTTGGGCCGAGCGTGTCGCCGCTGATCGCTCCCTCGCCGGGTCCAGTCCGTCGCTGGCGCTCCGGCCTGGACCCGGCCTCGGTCGCTGCGGCGCCACGCTGCCGGCCTCGCGGTCGAGTTGCGTAGGTGGTGGCGTTGTCGTGGCGGCAAGCCTCTGGCGCTGGCGCCGTCGGAGCCGCCGGTTGCCGCCCATGACCTCGGCCATGGTGGGATGGGGGAGTGGACTTCTCGTCGATCGAGGGTGAACACCGGTACGCCGCACTCGTGCGGTGTGCGTCGCGCACCCTGGTCGGCCTCGACTTCGACGGCACGCTGTCCCCGATCGTGGACGACCCGGCGGCCGCGCACATCCACCCCGATGCCGGGCAGGTGCTCGTCGAGGTGGCGCGCGAGGTCTCCGCGATCGCGGTGATCACCGGGCGCCCCGCACGGCAGGCCCTCGACCTCGGCGGCCTCGAGGAGGTCGGTGACGCGCTGTCCGAGCTCGGCAAGGAGCTCTACCTCTTCGGCCAGTACGGCAACGAGCGGTGGAGCACCCACGAGCGGCGGATCGTGGCGCCGCGGCCCGCCCGCGGTCTGGCGACCTTCGAGCGCGACCTCCCGCGCGTCCTCCGCGAGGCGGCGGCTGCGGACGCCTACGTCGAGGACAAGGGGCTGGGCGTCGCGGTGCACACGCGCCGGATGCCCGACCCGGAGGCGGCGTACGAACGGGTCCTGCCGGGCCTCGTCGAGCTCGCCGGGCGCAACGGGCTGCAGGTCGAGCCCGGACGCAACGTGGTCGAGATCCGCTCGCCGGGGATCCACAAGGGCCAGGTCGTCGAGGCGCTCGTCGACCGGCTGGACCCCGCGGGCTTCCTGTTCGCGGGCGACGACCTCGGCGACCTCGAGGCCTTCGAGGCGCTCGGTCGGCTGCCCGAGCGCGACATCACGCCGCTGCGCGTCTGCTCGGCGTCGAACGAGCAGAGCGCGCTGCTGCCGCTGTCCGACGTCGTGGTCGCCGGACCCGACGGCGTGCTCGACCTGCTGCGTCAGTTCGCCCACGACGCGCGCGCTGAGCGGCTCGCCAACGCCTGATCTCAACATCCGGACTCGCGTCCTGACATGCGAGATTCGGATTCGGTGCCATGGCAACCAGCCCGTAGGCTGAGCGTGCTCATCCAGAGGGACTGAGGGAACGGCCCGACGACGTCCCGGCAACCGCCGCGAACCTCCCGAACCACACGGTTCGGTCGCGGACATTCGGTGCCAATTCCGACCAGGCGGACCAGAGGGGTCCGCCCGGGCAGATGAGAGAGAGGACCCCCATGAGCGCCGCTGTGACCGAGACCGCCACGACGACCGGCACGACCGACGGCCCCCGCGCCGGCGCGTTCGGCAACGCGACCGCGCTGTCGTGTCGTGAGTGTGGCCACCGGATCGACCTCGGGCCCTTCTACGCGTGTCCGGAGTGCTTCGGTCCGCTGGAGATCGCCTACGACTTCCCGGCCATCACCCGCGAGGAGATCGAGGCCGGCCCGCGCAACATCTGGCGCTACCAGGCCCTGCTGCCGGTACCCGCCGACATCGCCGAGTCGCCCAACATGGAGCCCGGCTTCACCCGGCTGCTCGAGGCGCACAACCTCGGCAAGGCGCTCGGCATCGAGAAGCTCTGGGTCAAGGACGACTCCACCAACCCGACCAACTCCTTCAAGGACCGCGTCGTCGCCTGCGCCCTCTCGGCCGCCCGTGAGCTCGACGCGAAGGTCTTCGCCTGCCCCTCGACCGGCAACCTGGCCAACGCCGTGGCCGCCGCCGGCGCCCGCGCCGGCATCCCGACCGTGGTGTTCATCCCGAGCAACCTCGAGCAGCCCAAGCAGGTCAACTCCGCGATCTTCACCGAGAAGCTGGTCGCGGTCGACGGCAACTACGACGACGTCAACAAGCTCGCCCAGGAGATCGCGGCCGAGGAGGAGGGCTGGGCGTTCGTCAACGTCAACGTTCGCCCCTACTACGCCGAGGGCTCCAAGACGCTGGGCTACGAGATCGCCGAGCAGCTCGGCTGGCGGCTGCCCGACCAGGTCGTCATCCCGGTCGCGTCCGGATCGCAGCTGACCAAGGTCGACAAGGCCTTCCAGGAGCTGATCAAGCTCGGGCTCGTCGAGGACAAGCCCTACAAGATCTTCGGTGCGCAGGCGACGGGCTGCAACCCGGTCTCGACGGCGTACAAGGCCGGCGTGGACGCGATCCGCCCGGTCAAGCCGGACACCATCGCCAAGTCGCTCGCGATCGGCAACCCGGCCGACGGCATCTACGTCCTCGACATCACCCGTCGTTCCGGCGGTGCCGTCGAGGAGGTCACCGACGACGAGATCCGCGCCGGCATCGTCCTGCTCGCCCGGACCGAGGGCATCTTCACCGAGACCGCCGGCGGCACCACCGTCGCCGTCACCAAGAAGCTCGTCGAGACCGGCGCGCTCGACCCCACGCTCGAGACCGTCGTGATCAACACCGGTCACGGACTCAAGACGCTCGACGCGATCTCCGGCCAGGTCGGCGCGGCGGCCACCATCGCCCCGACGTACGACGCCTTCACGGCCGCCGGGATCGTCTGACCTCTTCCGTCGTACCTGACCAACGCGTTGCCTCCGGGGCGAAAAACCAACGCGTTGGTCAGGTACGACGCATTTCAGGCGAGCAGCGTGCGGGCCAGCTCCGAGCTGGCGGGGTAGTCGACCTTGCTGACCGGGGTGCGCGGCACCGCGTCGACGAAGAGCACGACCTTGGGCACCTTGTAGTTGGAGATCAGAGCGCGGCAGTGGTCGCGGAGGTCGTCGGCGGAGACCGTCGCGCCCGGTCGCACCTGCACGAGCGCGGTGACCTGCTGCCCCCACCGCTCATGGGGTACGCCGACCACGACCGCGTCGAAGACGTCCTCGTGCCGCAGCAGCACGGCCTCGACCTCCTCCGGGTGCACCTTCTCGCCGCCGGTGTTGATGCAGACCGAGCCGCGACCGAGCACGGTGATCGAGCCGTCGGCCTCGAGGCGGGCCGCGTCGCCGGGGACGGACCAGCGACGACCGTCGATCTCCCTGAAAGTGGCGGCCGTCTTCACCGGGTCCTTGTAGTAGCCGAGCGGGATCGGGCCGGAGCGCCCGAGCAGGCCCTCCTCGCCGACGGCGGCCGGTTCGAAGGTCGCGGTGAAGACCCGCACGTCGTCGCCGGCGTCGAAGCGCGGGGCGCCCGCCGCCCCCTCGCTGCCGTCGTCGACGCGGGAGGCGGTCGCGCCCGACTCGGATGCGCCGTAGGTGTCGAGGATGAAGCGGCCCGGCAGGGCGCGGCGGATCTCGGCGCGCACGCCGTCGGACAGGGGAGCGGCGCCGTTGGAGACAGCGGCCAGCGAGGAGAGGTCCCACCGCGCGGGCTCGGCGAGGATCGCCTCGGCCACCGGCCGGCCCATCGCGTCGCCCAGGAAGGTCAGCGAGTTCACCCCGGCGTGCTGGACCAGGTCGAGCACGCCGCTCGCCGAGAAGCTCGGCTCGGTGTAGAGCGCGATGGTATAGCCCGCGACGTGGCCGTTGCCCAGGATCCACTGGCTGCCGCCGTGCATCATCGGGCCGCAGGCGAGCAGCGTCATCGGGTTCTCGTTGGCGGCGGCCTCGGCGCCGAGGGCCTCGACCGAGGTGATCGGGGCGCCGAAGCGGGCGGAATTGAGCGCGGCGCGGATCAGGTCGTCGTGGCGCCAGACGACGCCCTTCGGGTTGCCCGTGGTGCCGCCGGTGTAGAGGACGTAGGTGTCCGCCGCGCTGCGCGAGGCCGCGCGGCCGCCGAGGGTCCGGTCGGTCGAGGCGGCGTCCAGTGCGGCGTCGTACTCCTCGCCGAGGACGAGCATCGACCGCAGCGTCTCCGGACCGACGGCCCGCACCGCGTCGACGTACTCGGGCGCGATCACGGCGAGCACGCAGTCGGCGTTGTCGTAGAGGTAGGCCAGCTCGTCGTGGAGGTACTTGAAGTTGATGTTGATCGGGACGGCCCGCGCCTTGAGGCAGCCGTAGAAGGCGTCCACCCACTCGATCCGGTTCGCCGAGTGGACCGCGACGTGCTCGCCGGGCTGGACGCCGAGGTCGATCAGCGCGTTCGCCAGCCGCGTCGCGCGCTCGTCGACCTCGGCGTAGGTGGAGGTCCGGTCGGTCGTCACCACGCAGCGGCGGTCGGGCACGGCGTCGGCGATCGCCTCGAAGACGTCCGCGAGGTTCAGGGGCCGCTCGGTCACCATGGCCCGACTGTAGTAGAACGTGTTCCTGTTCGGGCCGTGGCGGACAATGGGCGCGTGACCGACCACCGCTACACCCTCATCGTCCAGTGGCAGGGCAACCGGGGCACCGGCACCACCGGCTACCGCGACTACGGCCGCAACGTGCTGCTCCGCGCCGAGGGCAAGGCCGACCTGCTCGGATCCGCCGATCCGACCTTCCGCGGCGACGCCGACCGCTGGAACCCCGAGGAGCTCCTGGTCGCCGCGCTGAGCCAGTGCCACCTGCTGTCCTACCTGCACTCCGCGGTCAACCACGGCATCGTGGTGACGGCGTACGACGACGAGCCCGTCGGCACCATGGAGCAGGTCGGCCAGGGTGGCCGGTTCACCTCGGTCGTGCTGAGGCCGCGGGTCACCGTCGCCGACGCGTCGATGGTCGAGGTCGCCCAGGCCATCCACCACGAGGCGAGCGAGAACTGCTTCATCGCAGCGTCGGTCGCGTTCCCGGTCACCCACGAGCCGACGGTGGTGGTCGCGGGTCCGTAGGGGTGCATCCGGACGACCGCGGGCCACCTCGATGTCGGCATCCGTTCAGGCTGGTGTGCGATCAAGGGGACCATGTCGCGTGTTCGTTCCGGACTGGTCTCCGCCGGCGTCCTCACCGCCGGCGCCGTCCTCACCGTCGGCGGGGCGCGCGAGCTGTTGCGCCGCCAGGCCGCCGTCGCCCGTCGTGCCATCGGCAAGCCGCTCGGCGAGGACGCCATCGACGCGGACAAGACCTGGAAGCCGGCGTACGGCGATCGCCTCGACCTGCTGATGCTCGGCGACTCGATCGCCGCCGGGTTGGGGGCGGAGCGGCGCAAGGACACGCTGGGTGCCCGCCTGGCCAAGGGCCTGGCGAAGCACACACACCGCTCGGTCCGGCTGCGGACCGCGGCGATCGTCGGCTCGGAGTCGTCGGCGCTCGGAGAGCAGATCGACAGCCTGCCCCACGACTACGCGCCGGACGTGGTGGTCATCGTCATCGGTGGCAACGACGTGACGCACCGGGTCCCGGTCGCGAAGTCGGTCGCCTACCTGGAGGAGGCGATCCGCCGGATGCGGGCGCGGGGAGCCGAGGTCGTCGTCGGCACCTGCCCCGACCTGCGGGCGGTCCGCCCGGTCCCGCAGCCGCTCCGCTCGATCGGGTCGCGGCTCTCGCGCCAGCTGGCCGCGGCGCAGGCCGTCGCCGCGGTCGAGGGAGGTGCCCACGCGGTCTCGCTGGCCCACGTCGTGGGCCCGATGTTCGTCAAGGACCCCGAGGAGATGTTCAGCGTCGACCGGTTCCACCCCAGCGCTCTGGGCTACCGACGTACGGCGAAGGCCCTGCTGCCCTCGATCCTGACCGCGCTCGGGATGCAGGAGGAGGCTCCGTTCGGGCACCTCGCCCCCGACCCGGTCGAGGACGTCCCGACCCCTGTCGGGCCGCTCCCCGAGGAGATCGAGCAGCGCTGAGCGGTGCGGCAGCCTCCGTACGATGGCGGCGTGACCACGGACGCCGCGCCCGCGCTGACCTTCCGGACCGCCCGGATCGAGGACGTGCACGCGGTCGTGCCGCTCGTCGAGTCGGCCTACCGAGGTGACGCCAGCCGGGTGGGGTGGACGACCGAGGCGGCGCTGCTCGAGGGGCAGCGCACCGACGCGGACGCCGTGCGCGAGATCGTCGGGTCGTCCGCCGGCCGCCTCCTCCTCGCCGAGCGCGACGGAGCGCTCGTGGCCTGCTGCCAGCTCGAGCCCCGCGGCGACGCGGCGTACTTCGGCATGTTCGCGGTGCGGCCCGACAGCCAGGGCGGCGGACTGGGCAAGGTCGTCCTGGCCGAGGCCGAGCGCGTCGCGCGCGAGGAGTGGGGTGCGGTCCGGATGGAGATGACCGTGATCGAGCAGCGCGAGGACCTCATCGCGTTCTACGAGCGCCGCGGCTACGGGCGTACGGGGGAGTTCGAGCCGTTCCCGTACGGCGACGAGCGGTTCGGCCGCCCGCTGCGCGACGACCTCCGCTTCGCCCGCCTCGAGAAGGTCCTCTGAGGCCCTGCCGCCACTCGGCCCCGGCCTTGCACTCTCGTGGGTCGAGTGCTAAACATGACGCTGGCACTCTCAGCATGAGAGTGCCACCACCGGACCGTCGGGATTGAGGTTCGTGGGGCCGGCGAGAAAGGGTTCGTCGGGCGCACGCACCTGGCCGTCGCGGGCAACCCGCCGCTCCGGACCACCGAACTTCCCAGTGAAGGATCGCCAGGCAATGCCGAAGCTGATTGCTTTCAACGAGGAGGCCCGTCGCGGTCTCGAGCGGGGTATGAACACCCTCGCCGACGCCGTCAAGGTCACCCTCGGCCCGAAGGGCCGCAACGTCGTCCTCGAGAAGAAGTGGGGCGCCCCCACGATCACCAACGATGGTGTGTCCATCGCCAAGGAGATCGAGCTCGAGGACCCCTACGAGAAGATCGGCGCCGAGCTGGTCAAGGAGGTCGCGAAGAAGACCGACGACGTCGCCGGTGACGGCACGACGACGGCGACCGTCCTCGCTCAGGCGCTCGTCCGCGAGGGTCTGCGCAACGTGGCCGCGGGTGCGAACCCGATGGGCCTCAAGCGCGGCATCGAGGCCGCCGTGGCCGCCGTGACCGAGCAGCTGCTCGCCCAGGCCAAGGACGTCGAGACCCGCGAGCAGATCGCGGCCACCGCGACCATCTCCGCCGGTGGCGACACCACCGTCGGAGACGCCATCGCCGAGGCGATGGACAAGGTCGGCAAGGAGGGCGTCATCACGGTCGAGGAGTCGAACACGTTCGGCATCGACCTGGAGCTCACCGAGGGCATGCGGTTCGACAAGGGCTACATCTCGGCGTACTTCGTCACCGACCCGGAGCGCATGGAGACCGTGCTCGAGGACCCCTACGTCCTCATCGCCAACTCCAAGATCAGCAACGTCAAGGACCTGCTGCCGCTGCTCGAGAAGGTCATGCAGTCGGGCAAGCCGCTGGTCATCATCGCCGAGGACGTCGACGGCGAGGCGCTGTCGACCCTGGTCGTCAACAAGATCCGTGGCACCTTCAAGTCCGTCGCCGTCAAGGCCCCGGGCTTCGGTGACCGCCGCAAGGCCATGCTGCAGGACATCGCGATCCTGACCGGTGGCCAGGTCATCTCCGAGGAGGTCGGCCTCAAGCTGGAGACCGCCGGTCTCGAGCTGCTCGGCCAGGCCCGCAAGGTCGTCATCACCAAGGACGAGACCACCATCGTCGAGGGTGCCGGCGACACCGCCCAGATCGAGGGCCGGGTCAACCAGATCCGCGCCGAGATCGAGAAGTCGGACTCCGACTACGACCGCGAGAAGCTCCAGGAGCGCCTCGCCAAGCTGGCCGGCGGCGTGGCCGTCATCAAGGTCGGCGCGGCCACCGAGGTCGAGCTCAAGGAGCGCAAGCACCGCATCGAGGACGCCGTCCGGAACGCGAAGGCGGCCGTCGAGGAGGGCATCCTCCCCGGTGGTGGCGTCGCGCCGGTCCAGGCCGGCGCGTCGGCCTTCGACAAGCTCGAGCTCGAGGGTGACGAGGCCACCGGTGCGAACATCGTTCGTGTCGCCCTGTCCGCTCCGCTCAAGCAGATCGCGATCAACGCCGGCCTCGAGGGCGGCGTCGTGGCGGAGAAGGTCGCGAACCTCCCCGCCGGCCAGGGCCTCAACGCGGCCACCGGTGAGTACGTCGACCTGCTGGCCAACGGCATCATCGACCCGGCCAAGGTGACCCGCTCGGCGCTGCAGAACGCCGCGTCGATCGCCGCGCTGTTCCTCACCACCGAGGCCGTCGTGGCGGACAAGCCGGAGAAGGCCGCCCCCATGGGTGGCGACCCCACCGGCGGCATGGGCGGCATGGACTTCTGAGTCCAGCGCTCGACTGCTCCATCCACAGGGCCCTCGCTCCGGCGGGGGCCCTGTGGCGTTCCTGCGTGCTGGCCCGCGGAGCGTCACCCCCGGATCCTTGGAGCCCAGCACCAACCCCGCACCAACGCGGCGCCCCTAACCTGGGCCCATGGACACCCGTGTCGCGGACCTGGCGCGCCGTCTCGAGGAGACGGGCTACCTGGCCGACGACGACCTCGCCACCGTCCTGTTCCTCGCCCTGGAGATGCGGCGGCCACTGCTGCTCGAGGGCGAGCCCGGCACCGGCAAGACCGCGCTGGCCGAGGCGGTCGCCGCCGCGCTGGACCGGCCGCTGGTGCGGATGCAGTGCTACGAGGGCATCGACGCCACGCAGGCCCTCTACGACTGGGACTTCCCGCGCCAGATCCTGCACCTGCGCGCGCTCGAGGCGCTCGGTGCCGGCGGAGCGGACGTCGCCGAGGCCGAGAAGAGCCTGTACGACGAGCGCTTCCTGCTCGCCCGTCCGGTGCTGACCGCCCTGCAGCACGGCCCGAGCGTGCTCCTGGTCGACGAGGTCGACCGCGCCGACGACGAGTTCGAGGCGTTCCTGCTCGAGGTGCTGTCGACGTACCAGGTGACGATCCCGGAGCTGGGCACGGTCGCCGCCGCGACGCCGCCGATCGTGGTGCTCACCTCCAACCGGACCCGCGAGCTGCACGACGCGCTCAAGCGCCGGTGCCTCTACCACTGGATCGACCACCCGGGGTTGGAGCGCGAGGTCGCGATCCTCCGCTCCCGCGCGCCCGAGGTCAGCGAGGAGCTCGCGCGCCAGGTGGTGGGCGTCGTGCAGCAGCTGCGGGCCGGTGCCGACCTGCTCAAGCCGCCCGGGGTCGCCGAGACCCTCGACTGGGCGCGGGCGCTGCACCACCTGGGCACCGCCGAGCTCGACGTCGCGACCGCGGCCCGCACCCTGGGTGCGCTGGTCAAGCACCGCGACGACGCCGAGCGCGTGCGGTCGGCGCTCGACCGGATGCTGACCCCATGACCGCCTCGCGGGTCCGCGGCGGCGACGAGATCCTGGTCGGCTTCGCCGCGGCGTTGCGGGCGGCCGGGGTGGCGGTCACGCCCGACCGCACCCAGGCGTACGTCGACGCGGTGGCCGCCCTCGGCATCGCGGACCGCGCCGCCACCCGGGTGGCCGGGCATGCCACGCTCTGCGGCCACCCCGATGACCTGGCGCGCCACGACCGGGTCTTCGACGAGTGGTTCTCCCCTGATCTCGGCGCCCTGCGCTCCCGGCCGCTGGGCCGGAAGGCGACGACGCGGCTGAGGATGGTCCCCGCGGACGACGGCTTCGGCGTCGAGCAGGAGGGCACCGACGAGGACGTGGTGCGCGCGGCTGCCAGCGCCCGCGAGGCCCTCCGCCACCGCGACGTGGCCTCGCTGAGCGCGGCGGAGCGACGCGAGCTCGCCGCCCTATTCGCCACGCTCCCGGTCGTGCTGCCCCGGCGGCCGGCCGCTCGGCGTACCCCTCACCGGCGGGGCGACGTCGACGTCTCCCGCACCCTCCGCGCCAGCCTGCGACGGCTGGGCGAACCGGCACCCATCCAGCACCGACGCCGCGGCACCCGCGTCCGCCGGGTAGTGCTCCTGATCGACGTGTCCGGCTCCATGCAGGCGTACGCCGATCCGCTGCTCCGCCTCGCGCACCGGATCACCAGCGGAGCGACGCCGGGCGCGGTCGAGGTGTTCAGCCTCGGCACCCGGCTCACCCGGCTCACCCGCGCGCTGCGGCTGCGCGACCCGGACCGTGCCATCGCCCAGGCCGGCGACCTGGTGCCCGACTGGTCCGGCGGGACCCGCCTCGGCGAGACGCTGGTCGCCTTCAACCGCCGCTGGGGCCGGCGCGGCCTGGCCCGCGGGGCGGTGGTCGTGGTCATCAGCGACGGCTGGGAGCGTGGCGACCCGACCGCCCTGCGCGCCGCCGTCGCCGACCTCCACCTGCTCGCGCACCGGGTGGTCTGGGTCAACCCGCACCGCGGCAAGCCGGGCTACGCGCCGGTGCAGGGCGGGATCGCGGCGGTGCTGCCGCACGTCGACGACTTCCTCGCGGGCCACTCGCTCGCGACCTACGACGAGCTGATGGAGGTGGTGCGGCGTGCGTGAGGTGCTGCCCGCACTGATGGAGTGGTGGGAGGCCGGCGAGACGGTCGGCATGGGGACCGTCGTCGCGACCTTCCGCTCCGCCCCGCGCCCGCCGGGGGCCTCGATGCTCGTCGGCCCCGACGACTCGGCGGTCGGATCGGTGTCGGGCGGCTGCGTCGAGGGCGCCGTCTACGACCTCGCCCAGGAGGTCGTCGGGTCGGGCACCCCGCAGCTGCAGCGGTACGGCGTCTCCGACGACGACGCCTTCGCGGTCGGGCTCGCCTGCGGCGGCATCCTCGACGTGTACGTCGAGAAGGTCGACCGCACCACCTTCCCCGAGCTGGCCGAGATCGCGGCCGACGTGGAGGCCGGCCGGCCCGTCGCGGTCGCCACGGTCGTCGACCACCCGGACCCGAGCCGGGTCGGGCTGCGGGCGATCATCCGGCCGGGTGGCGAGGTGTCCGGGTCCCTCGGCTCGCCCCGCGCCGACGACGCCGTCCGCGACGACGCGCTCGGCATCCTCGCCACCGGTCACGACGCGCTGCTCACCTACGGCCCGGACGGGGAGCGACGCGGTGAGGGCATGCGGGTGTTCGTGTGGGCGTTCGCGCCCGCCCCCCGCATGCTCGTGTTCGGCGCGATCGACTTCGCGGCCGCCGTCGCGCGGGTCGGCACCTTCCTCGGCTACCGGGTGACGGTCTGCGACGCCCGCCCGGTGTTCGCCACCAACACCCGCTTCCCGGACGCCGACGAGGTCGTCGTGGAGTGGCCGCACCGCTACCTGGCCGCCGAGCACGAGGCCGGGCGGCTGGACGCCCGCACGGTGGTCGCCGTGCTGACGCATGACCCGAAGTTCGACGTACCGGTGCTGGAGAGGGCGCTGCGGATGCCCGAGCTGGCCTACGTGGGGGCGATGGGCTCCCGGCGTACCCACGACGACCGGCTGGTCCGGCTGAAGGAGGCCGGCGTCACCGACGAGGAGATCGGCCGGCTGCACAGCCCGATCGGCCTGGACATCGGTGCGCGGACACCCGAGGAGACCGCGATCAGCATCGCCGCGGAGATGGTGGCCGGTCGCTGGGGTGGGACCGGCCGGCCGCTCGCGGAGGCCGAGGGGCGCATCCACGGCGGTCCCGACGACCCCGTGTGACGCCGATCACGCGCGGTGTAGCGTGACGGCATGACGCAGCAGGAGCTGCAGGACAGGCGGCTCGCCACGGTGCGCGCCTGGACCGCGTTCATGGACGAGTCGGACGACTACGACCGGCTCGTGCGCCCGGAGATCCTCACCAGCTGGCAGCGGTCGCGGGTGGCGGTGGACGCCGACCACGTCGCCGCGGCCCCGCTCGACGACGAGTCCGAGACCCGCGCGTCCTGGCTGGACTCGCCGCTCCAGGCGGCCGTGGAGCGGATCGAGTCCGAGCTGCGTCGTACGGCGGAGGACGGCGACCTCGTCATCGGCGTGACCGACCAGGAGACCCGGGTGCTGTGGACGTACGGCGGCCGCGTCATGCGCCGCCGCGCCGAGAGCGTCAACTTCGTGCCGGGCGGCCGCTGGGACGACCGCTCGGTCGGCACCAACGCGCTCGACCTCGCCAACCGCACCGCTGCCCCCGCCATGGTCTTCAGCGCCGAGCACTTCGCGCCGTTCGTGCACCAGTGGGTGTGCTGGGCCGCGCCTCTGCACGACCCGGTGACCGGCGCCCGGCTCGGCGTCATCGACCTCTCCACGACCTGGGACCGCACCCACCCGATCGGGCTGGCCACCGCCCGCGTCCTGGCCACGTTGATCGAGCAGGCCATGCCCCGCTCGCGCCACTACGTGGGCGACGAGGAGACCGCCGACCCCGGCATCGTGATGACGCTGCTCGGCAACGCGGAGGTCCGCCTCGACGGCCAGCGGCTGCTCCTGACCCGCCGGCAGACCGAGGTCCTCGCGCTCCTCGCGCTGCACCCCGACGGCCTCTCCCTCGAGCAGCTCCACGCCGCCCTGTACGGCGACCACGCCGTCACCTTCTCCACGCTGAAGGCCGAGGTCTCGCACCTGCGGCACGCCCTGGGCGGCCAGCTCTCCTCCCGCCCCTACCGGCTCCTGCTCCCGGTCTCGACCGACGTCGACCTGGTGCTGTCCCTGCTGCGCCGTGGCCGGGTCCGCGCGGCCGTGGAGGCGTACGGCGGTGACCTGCTCCCGGGCACCGACTCCCCGGCCCTCATCCAGTTCGGCGAGTACGTCGCGGTCGCCGTGCGCGAGGCGCTCCTGCGCGACCCGGAACCCGACGCGGTCGTCCGCTACAGCGAGCTCGCCCCCGACGACACCGAGGTGCTCGAGGTGGCGCTCGCCGCCCTGCTGCGCGACGGCGACGCCCACCACCCGGCGATCCCGCTGCTGCGGGCCCGGCTCGTGGTGGCCTCCCAGCAGCTGGACTAGGCAGAGCAACCTTCGACCAACCCACCCTCCCTAGCGTGATCGGCATCACCGATCTCGCGAGGGGAGTGTCATGACCCGGATCAACCTCACCGTCGACGGACAGCGGGTGGTCGACGACGTCGAGCCGCGGATGCTGCTGGTGCAGTACCTCCGCGAGACGCTCGGCAAGACCGGCACCGTCGTCGGCTGCGACACCAGCAATTGCGGCGCCTGCACGGTCCACCTCAACGGCCTCAGCGTGAAGTCGTGCAACGTCCTTGCCGTGCAGGCCGACGGCGCCGAGGTCACCACGATCGAGGGGCTCGCGGGCGAGGACGGCACGCTGCACCCCGTGCAGGCCGCCTTCCACGAGTGCCACGGCCTGCAGTGCGGCTACTGCACGCCCGGCATGATCATGCAGAGCATCGACCTGCTCAACGAGAACCCGAACCCCTCCGAGGAGGAGATCCGGCTCGGCCTCGAGGGCAACCTGTGCCGGTGCACCGGCTACCACAACATCGTGCGCGCGGTGCAGACGGCGGCCGGGGCGGGGGCGACGGCATGACCGCCCTGCAGGAGCCGGCGCAGGAGCAGGCCGAGATCGGCCGCGACCGCCGCCGCAAGGAGGACCAGCGGCTGATCACGGGTCGCACCCGCTGGACCGACAACCTGACGCTGCCCGGGATGCTGCACCTCGCGATGGTCCGCAGCCCGCTGCCGCACGCCACGATCACCAGCATCGACACCGCCAACGCCAAGGCCAGCCCCAACGTGGTCGCGGTCCTGACCGGCGCCGACCTCGGCGAGGCGCAGGGTGCCTGCATCAACGCCTGGCCCATCGTCCCCGACCAGGTCACGCCGCCGCACCTGCCGATGCCGAGCGACCGGGTCGCCTTCGCCGGCGAGATCGTGGCGGTCGTCGTCGCCCGCAGCGCGGCCGCGGCCCGCGACGCGGTCGAGCTCGTCGAGGTGGAGTACGACGACCTGCCGGCCGCCCTCGACCTGAAAGAAGCCGCGGCCGCCCATGAGAACGGCGGGGTGCTGGCCCACCCCGACCTCGGCACGAACGTGTCGGCGGTGTGGGCGTTCGACTCGGCCGAGGCCGGCACCGGCGGCGACGTCGAGGAAGCCATCGCAACAGCCCGCGAGAGCGGCATCGTGATCGAGCGGGAGTACCGCCAGCAGCGGCTGATCCCCGCGTTCATGGAGCCCCGCAGCGTCGTGGTCGATCCCACCGGCGAGCAGATCACCATGTGGTCCGCGACCCAGGTCCCGCACATCATGCGGTTCGCGCTGGCGGCCACCACCGGGGTGCCCGAGTCCAAGATCCGGGTCATCGCCCCCGACGTCGGCGGCGGCTTCGGCGGCAAGCTGCAGCAGACCCCCGAGGAGATGATCGCGTTCGCGGTCGCCCGCCGGCTCGGCAAGCCGGTCAAGTACACCGAGACTCGCAGCGAGTCCCTCGTCTCGGCCCACCACGGCCGCGACCAGTGGCAGCGGCTGACGCTCGCGGCCGACAAGGACGGCCACGTCACCGGGCTGAAGGTCGACCTGCTCGCCGACCTCGGTGCGTACGTCGCCATCGTCGGCGGCGGTGTGCCCGTGCTCGGAGCGTTCATGTTCAACGCGATCTACAAGTTCCCGGCGTACCGCTTCCAGACCACCAACATCCTCACCAACAAGGCGTGGACCGATGCCTACCGCGGCGCGGGGCGGCCGGAGGCGACGTACGCCATCGAGCGGTTGATGGACGAGCTCGCCGCCGAGGTGGGCGTGGACCCGCTGGAGATCCGCGAGCGGAACTGGATCAAGCACGAGGAGTTCCCGTTCACCACGGTGGCGGGGCTGGAGTACGACTCGGGCAACTACGAGGCGGCCACGGCCCGGGCCAAGGAGCTCTTCGGGTACGACGCCCTCCGCGCCGAGCAGAAGCAGCGCCGCGAGAGCGGTGACCGGGTGCAGCTCGGCATCGGCGTCTCGACCTTCACCGAGATGTGCGGGCTGGCGCCGTCCCGGGTGCTCGGCAGCCTCAACTACGGCGCGGGCGGGTGGGAGCACGCCGAGGTGCGGATGCTGCCGACAGGCAAGGTCGAGGTCGTCACCGGTGCCAGCGCCCACGGGCAGGGCCACGAGACGGCGTTCAGCCAGATCGTGGCCGACCGGCTCGGCGTACCGTTCGAGGACGTCGAGATCCTGCACGGCGACACCGCCATCGCGCACAAGGGCCTCGACACCTACGGCTCCCGCAGCCTCGTCGTCGGCGGCGAGGCGCTCGTGCGGGCCGTCGACAAGGTGATCGAGAAGGCCAAGCCGGTCGCCGCGCACCTGCTCGAGGCGTCGATCGACGACCTGGAGTTCGGCGGCGGACGGTTCACCGTCCGCGGCACCGACCAGGGGATGGCGATCACCGAGATCGCGACGGCGGTCTTCGCCGCGCACAACCTCCCGGACGGGATGGAGGCGTCGATCGACGCGGAGGCCACCTACGACCCGGTGAACTTCAACTACCCGCACGGCACCCACCTGTGCGCGGTCGAGGTCGACACCGAGACCGGCCAGGTCACGATGCGCAAGTACGCCGCCTGCGACGACATCGGGCACATCATCAACCCGCTGATCGTGGCCGGTCAGGTGCACGGCGGCCTGGTCCAGGGCATCGCCCAGGCGCTCTGGGAGGAGGCGGTGTACGACGAGAACGGCACCCTCGTGACCGGCTCGTTCGTCGACTACCTGCTGCCGACGTCGGCCGACACGATCAGCTTCGACCTCGACCACACCACCTCGCCGGCGACCACGAACTCGCTCGGCACCAAGGGCGTCGGCGAGGCGGGCACCATCGCCTCGACCCCGGCCGTGGTCAACGCGGTCGTCGACGCGATCCGGCACCTCGGCGTCAACGACGTCCGCATGCCCTGCACGCCCGAACGCGTCTGGCGCGCGATCTGGGAGGGCTCGGCCGGAGGTGCCACCACGGGCGCCGCCGCGCCCCACTTCGACCCATCGACCGGTATGAGCGGGACGGTCGACCGCAGCACGGGAGGTGCCGAATGATCCCCGCAGCCTTCGAGTACGTCGCCCCGACATCGGTAGAGGAGGCGCTGGCCGCCCTCGCCGAGCACGGCGACGAGGCCAAGATCATCGCCGGCGGGCAGAGCCTGCTGCCGGTGCTGCGCATGCGGCTCAACGCCCCGGAGTGGGTGATCGACCTCGGCCGGATCGACGCGCTGCGCGGCGTCCGCGACGCCGGCGACCACCTCGTCGTCGGCGCGATGACCACGCACCACGACGTCGCGAACGACCCGGGGGTCCGCGAGCACGCACTGCTCGTCACGAAGGCGATGGCCGAGCTCGCCGACGCGCAGGTCCGGCACCGCGGGACGTTCGGCGGGGCGCTCGCCCACGCAGACCCGGCGGGAGATCTCGGGGCTCCCGCCCGGGCCCTGGACGCGACCTTCGTGATCCAAGGCCCCGGCGGAACCCGCGAGGTGGCTGCCGACGACTTCTTCGTCGACCTCTTCGAGACCGCGATCGACGACGACGAGCTCCTCACCGAGGTCCACCTGCCCAAGCACACCGGCTGGGGGGCGGCGTACCAGAAGTTCGTGCGGGTGGCGCACCAGTGGCCGATCGTCGCGGTCGCGGCGACGGTCCGGCTCGACGGGGACACCATCGCGGAGGCCCGGGTCGGGCTGACCAACATGGGATCCACGCCGCTGCGGGCGCGCGCGGTCGAGGAGGCGCTGGCCGGTCAGCCGGCGACGGAGGAGGCGGTGGCGGCCGCCGCGGCCCACGCGGCGGACGGCACCGAGCCGCCCAGCGACCTCAACGGCGACGCCGACTACCGCCGGCACCTCGCCACGGTCCTCACCCGGCGCGCGGTCCTGGCGGCCGCCGGCAGGAGCTGACGTGGAGCTGACCCACTCCTTCGCCGTCCCGTCGTCGGTCGACGCCACCTGGGCGTCGTTCCAGGACATCGCCGCGCTCGCGGAGTGCTTCCCCGGCGCCCAGGTCACCGCCGTGGGCGAGACCGAGGACGGGTCGCCGACCTTCGAGGGCACCTGCAAGGTCAAGCTCGGCCCGATCGCCCTGGTGTACGCCGGCGCCGGCTCGTTCGTCGAGCGCGACGAGCCCGGCCACCGGTTCGTGGTCGAGGCCAAGGGCCGGGACAAGCGCGGCAACGGCACCGCGGGCGCCACGGTCACCGTGACCATGGCGTCCGCGGAGCAGGGCACCCAGGTCGACGTCCGGACCGACCTGGCGATCACCGGCAAGCCCGCCCAATTCGGGCGCGGAGTGATGCAGGACGTGTCGGACAAGCTGCTCGGGCAGTTCGTCGCATGCCTGGAGCAGAAGCTGGCGGCGGAGTCGGGGGTACAGCCGGCAGATGGGGAGTCAGCTCCCGCGGCTGACTCGGTCACACCCTCGGCTCCGTCTTCTCCCGCCTCGTCGTCGCCCGCACCTGCCGCGGGTGACGACGAGGCGCTGGACCTCGGGGCCGCCGTGCTGCCGATCCTGCTGAAGAGCTATGGCAAGCAGGTCGCCGCCGGCCTGGTGGTCGTCCTCGGGCTGGTGCTCCTGCTGCGCCGCCGGCGCCGCTGACTCACCAGCTGGGCTGGTAGCCCGCCCCGCCGTCGCGGTTCTGCTGGTCCTTGCGGTCCCGCAGGCCCTGCTGGTTGAGCTGGTTGAGCCTCCGCTCGCGCTGCCGCTGCTCGCGCTGTTGCTTCTCCCGCTGCCGCTGCTCCTGCTTCTTCTGCCGGGGGGTCTTGTTCTTCTCCTGCTGCTGCTGGCGCTTCCTCTGCTGTTCCTGCTTCTTCTTCTCCTGCTGGTTCTGCTGGGTCTTCTTGTGCAGCCGGTCGTCGACGGCCTTGGCGTCCTTGGTCTGCTGGGCGCCGCGCCCGGAGTCGATCGGGCAGTGGCCGTCCTCGAGCGCGGAGATGCCCGCCCGGTAGGCGTCGTTGGCGGCGTCGAGCCGCTTCGCCCGGGTCGCGGCGTCCCCGATCGCCTCCTCGGCCAGCGCCAGGTTGATCCGGACGGTGCACTCGTCCTGGTGCGGTACGCCGAGACCCAGCGCCTCGCGGTACGCGCGGATCGCGGCGTCGTACTCGCCATCCACGTGCCGGGCGGCGCCGGCGTCGAACGCGGCCAGCCAGTCCTGGAACGGGTTGAGGTGACCGGCGGACCGGTAGTGCCCGGCCGCGTCGAGGTAGTGGCCGTCGTCGTAGGCGTTGTTGCCGGAGTGCTGGACCGCGAGGAACCGCAGCACCATCGCCGCGAACAGCAGCGCGGCGAGCGCGGGCAGGATGCCCGCGAGCAGCAGGACCGTCTTGAGCCGGTCGCGCGTCATCGCAGTGCCCTCCTGGTTCCCCACAACGCCCGCCAGCCGTCGCGCAGCTCCAGCAGCACCAGACCCAGCAGCACCAGGCCGAACACCCAGGTCAGGTCGTGGGCCGCGGTGCTGCCCTCGTCGCTGGAGACGTAGCTGGCCTTGAACGAGTCCGCGATGTCCGCCATCCCACCGGGCCGGTCACGCTGCACGAAGGGCACGCCGAGCTGCTGCGCGAGCGTCCGCAGCGTCGCCGGGTCCTCGTGCGAGATCGCGGTCTGCCCGGTCTTCGGGTCGGTGATCAGGCCCTGGTCGTTCCTGAGGTCGTCGGCATTGGGCATCGGGCCGCCGGCCGGGGTGCCGTAGCCGAGGACCACGCCGCCCTCGACGTACGTCCCGACATCGGCCATCGACGTCATCGGCGTCGGGCTGGTGTTCTCCCCGTCGCTCACGAAGACGACCACCTGGCGTCGGTCCGGGTACTGCTCCTGCGCGGCCTCCAGGACCTGGACCATCTCCTCCTTGGGCCGGTCCATGCTCGACCCGATGCCGGCGGTCGGCTGCTCGAGGGTGAGCGTGTCGACGCCGGCGTCGAAGGCGTTGGCGTCGTCGGTGAACGGCAGCTCGAGTCGCGCGTCGAACCCGAAGGTGAGCAGGGCGAAGCGGGCGCCGGGGAGGTCGTAGGCGAGCTCCTTCAGGTCGCGCCGGACGCCGTCGATGCGGTGCTGGCGGCCGTCGTAGTCCTCGGCGGCCATCGACCGCGTGCGGTCGACCACCACGAGCACCTGCAGGTCGGCGACCTGCGTCGGCACCTTGGCGTGACCGACGCCGGGGTGGATGAGCACCAGGACCAGCGCGACCACGATGCCGATCCGGCGGGCGATCAGGAGGCCGAGCCTCGTCGTGGCGCTCATGCCGGGTCCCGGTCGAGGAGGAAGAACAGGCCCTGCACCAGCCACACGACCACGAGCAGCCCGACGCCGACGCCGGCCAGCACGGTGCCGAGGTGCGGGTCGTCGACGGTCTGGACCAGCGGCGGCTTCGCGATCCGCTTGGCCGCGAGCGCCTCGATGGAGTCGACGACCGCGGGGACGCTGCCGTCCTGTCCGAGCAGCGAGAACGTGCCGCCGGTCGACAGCACGGCGTCCTTGTACTCCGCGAGCGCCACGGGTCGTGCCGCGGTCGTCGGGGCGCAGATGCCGTGCACCACCACGTGGTGCTCCTTGGCGTACGCCGCCGCCTGGGCCAGCGTGAACACGCCCTTGCCGTACGGCTCGTTGTCGGTGGCCAGCACGATCGCGCGGGAGCGGTTCTCGTCGGAGCGGTCGAAGCGCTGGACGCAGGATGCCAGGCCGTCGCCGGCCTGGGAGGCCGCCTTGTCGTTGACCAGCGTCCCCTCGGTGAACTTCTGGTAGGCGTCGGCGAAGACGTCAGCCGACGCGAAGGCCGCCTCGGCCTGGGTGAGCTGGTCGGAGATGAAGGAGTAGTCGTCGGTCAGCGGGAAGACCGTGACGGCCGCGCCACTCCAGATCGTGAGCCCGACCCGGTCACCGTGCAGCCCGTCGACGATCTCCTGGAACTGCTCCAGCACCTGGTGGTCGATGTTGATCATCGAGCCGGACGAGTCCAGGCAGAGCATGATGTCGCGCGAGCTCTCGTCCTGGTTCGTCGTGCGGGTCTCTTGCATCCGGCCGGCCAGGATGACGGCTCCGCTGCACGCGACGAGCGCGGTCAGGCTCAGGGCGGCACCGAGCACCATCCGGCGGCGTACCAGCGCGCGGAAGCGGGGGAGGGCGGCGAGCCGGGTGGCGTGGGCGACGTACGCCGCCGTCCGGGGTGCGCGTCGGCGCCGGTCCAGGGCCCACCAGACCAGCAGCGCGCAGACGAGGACCGTGAGACCCACCACCGCCCACGGCCAGTGCAGGTGGCGATCCGACGCGGTCGCGATGGTCAGCGGCGCCACGTGGACACCAGCCCTCGCGCCTGACCCAGCGCGTGCTCGAACCGGGCCTCCGCCTCGCCCGGGTCGGGGGAGAACTCCGGCGGGTAGACCTCCTCGATGATGTCCGCGAGCGGGCGGGGCGCGCGCAGCCGCAGGTCGGCCAGGGTCATCGTGCGCGCCGGCAGCGGGGTGATCGCCTCGACGTAGGAGCGCACCACCTCGCTGAGCTGCTGGTGGCCGTCGCGCGGCGTCGCCTCGCCGCTGCGGACGGCGGCCTCGATCGCGTCGAGCCGGCCGAGGTGCTGGGTGCGGACGTCGGGCAGGGCCACCGGCTCCGGAGGAGGAGGCGGCGGGGTGCGGGTGAACCAGACGACGCCGAGGTAGTAGGCGCCGACCAGCAGCAGGCCGAGCAGGGCCAGCCAGATCCAGCGGTCCTGGTAGTCGATCGGGCCGTGGAACTCCTTCGGGACCCCCACCAGCACCAGGTCACCGACGGCGCGCATGGCGGTGCCTCTCCAGCAGCCGGAACACGGCGGTGATCGCCGAGTCGGTGTCGCGGACGCGCTCGTGGACGATGCCGAGCTGGTCCAGCCGGCGACGCAGCCCGTCCTCCTCGGCGCCGACCAGGGCGGCGTACTCGGCGTGCAGCCGGCGGTCGCCCTGCACCCAGTCGGGGACCTCGGCGCCGGCGTCGACGTCGTAGAGCGGGCCGCCGGCGCGGGCCAGCGTCGGGTCGAGGTCGCCGATGGTGACGAAGAGGATCTCGTGCTGCACGGCCAGCCGGCGCAGGACGTCGGCGAGCGGGTCGGAGATCGCGACCTCGTCGCTGACGACGAGCAGGATCGTCCGGCGGCGTACGACGCGCGCGGCGTAGTGCAGCACCGCGCCGAGGTCGCTCGCCCCGGACCGCAGGGTGGTGCTGTCGTGGATCGTGGTGAGCAGCCGCTCCAGGTGCACCTCGGTCGAGCCGCGCGGCCGGATGTGCTGCGCGGTCGTGTCGCCGTGGACGAGCGAGACCAGGTCGCCGTGCCGGACCGCCAGGTAGCCCAGCAGGCCGGCCACGAAGATCGCGAGGTCACGCTTCGGCACGGACCGGCCGCCCTCGACCTCGTTGAGCGCCGCCATCGACCGCCCGGTCGAGACGCAGAGGAGCACGGTGTGCTTGCGCTCGGCGACGTACCTCTTCACCAGGAGCTGCCGGCCGCGGGCCGACGCCTTCCAGTCGATGTCCTTCACGTCGTCGCCCCGGACGTACTCGCGCAGGTCGTTGAAGTCCATGCCCCGGCCGACCTGTGCGGCGGCGTACTCGCCCTCGAGCAGTCCCAGCGTCTTGCGGTGGGCGTGGATCGACAGCGGGGCCTTGACCTTCTGCAGGTACGTCATGGCGCGGTCAGGGCGTCGGGACCGTGCGGAAGAGCGCGTCGATGATGGTCTCGGGCGCGACCCGGTCGGCGAGCGCCTCGAAGGACAGGTGCAGCCGGTGGCGCAGCACGCCGTGCCGCAGCTCGCGGATGTCCTCGGGGATCACGTAGTGCCGGCCCTGGACCAGCGCCATCGCGCGCGCCGCCTGGAAGAACGCGATCGACCCGCGCGGGCTCGCGCCGATCTCCACGTAGTTGCCGAGCTCGGGCCCGACGGTCCGGCTGAGGTCGCGCGTCGCGCGGATGACGGTGATGACGTAGCGCTTGATGGCGGGGTCGACGTACACCCGACGGACGAGGTCCTGCAGGTCCGCGACGTCCGCGGTGCTGATCGCGGGGGCGACCTGCGCCATGTGCTGGCCCAGCGTGCCGTCGTCGAAGCGGTCCAGGACCCGCAGCTCCTCGGCCTCCGACGGGTAGTCGACGACCTCCTTGACCAGGAAGCGGTCCATCTGCGCGTGTGGGAGGACGTAGGTGCCCTCCTCCTCGATCGGGTTCTGCGTCGCCAGGACCATGAACGGCTGGGGCAGCGGGTGGATCGTGCCCGCGATCGAGGTCTGCCGCTCCTGCATCGCCTCGAGCAGCGCCGACTGGGTCTTCGCGCTGGCCCGGTTGATCTCGTCGAGGAGCACGAAGTTGGCGTGCACCGGGCCGAGCTGCGTCTCGAACTCGTGCCGGCGCGGGTCGTAGACCTGGGTCCCGATGATGTCGCTGGGCAGCAGGTCGGGCGTGCACTGGATCCGCGAGAAGTGGGCGCTCACCGACCGCGCCAGCGTCGAGGCGGCGAGCGTCTTCGCCAGGCCCGGCACGCTCTCCAGCAGGATGTGGCCCTCGGCCAGCAGGGTGACCAGCAGGGCCGTGCGCACCCGCTCCTGGCCGACGACGCGGCTGCCGAAGGTGGAGGAGACCCGGCCGATCATCTCGGTCGCGCGGGCGACGTCGTCGGGCGTGAGTGGACCGTCCGCCGGGCGCGCACCGCCCGGGTTCGTGGGATCGGGGCGCAGCTGCGTCATCTCGGCCGGTCTCCTCTTCGCGTCTCGGTCGCGGTCTGGTCGGCGACGCGGTGATGGTCGCCGTGCGCGAGTGCCACCAAACCTACTGACGGGGGCCCAGGAGGCGCGCGCGATGCGCGCGGTCGCGGGACAGCCGGCGCAGGTCGCGCTCGCGGCGCTCGGCGATCACGGCCGCCAGCACCAGGTCCGGTGGCGCGTCGGCGGGCGGCGGGGGAGCGACGTACGGCGCGACCCGGGCGAGCAGCTCGGCGGCCACCCGCTGTCGCGCGGCGGGATCGATCGTCTCGCTCCGGGTGAGGAGCTGGCGCGCCGCGAGGGCGACGCCGACGGGCAGCGGCCTGATGTCGGCCCCGCGCGCCCACGCGAGCAGCTGGGGGTGGGCCTGCACCGGCGGCGGCAGGACCAGTGGCTGGCGTTCCCGTACGACGACGGTGCCGGCCGCGAAGTCGCCGAGCCGCTTGCCGCGGGAGCTGACGAGCACGCTGAAGAACGCCGGCACACCGTAGAAGGAGTAGATCTCCACGAAGCCGATGAGCGCGCGCACCAGGGCGTGCTGGAAGCTGATCGCGCCCCCGTCGTCGCGCACGGTGCGCAGGCCCAGCGCGAGGTGGCCCACCGAGCGACCCCGGGTCAGCGTCTCGATCGTGGTCGGCAGCGCGACGAACGCGCCGACGGTGCCGACGACGAGTGCCGCCTGCATCAGGGCGTCGTCGGTGGAGACCGTCGCGGCGAACAGCAGCAGCACCAGGGCGACCAGGACCGCGAAGGTGAGCACCACGTCGATCAGGCCCGACGCCATCCGCAGGCCGACCGAGGCCGGGGGCAGGTCGAGCGCGACCCCCTCGCCGGTGACGAGGTCATCGGCGGTCACGGAGGCGAAGTCCGACAGTGCCATCGGGGCGAACCTATCCCGAATACGCTGAGCCCGTGCCGCGGATCGACCTGGACGCCTACGTCATCGCGCACCGTCCTGCCTGGCTCCAGCTCGAGCAGCTCGTCAAGCAGCGCCCGCGGACCGGGCCGGACGCCGACCGGCTGGTCGACCTGTACCAGGAGGTCGCGACCGACCTGTCCGTCGTACGCACCTCGGCGCCGGACGCCACCGTCATCGCCTACCTCTCCTCCCTGCTCGGCCGGGCGCGGATCGCGATGCTCGCCTCGCGGGTGCCGCGCTGGCGCGAGGTGGGGCGCTTCTTCACCGAGCGCTTCCCGGCGGCCCTCTACCGGCTGCGCTGGTGGTGGCTCGGCACCCTCGTCGCCAACGTCGTCGTCACCGCCGTGATGATGCTGTGGCTCCTCGACCACCCGCGCGTCGAGCAGAGCCTGCTGTCGAAGGAGCAGGTGGACCAGCTCGTCAACCACGAGTTCACCGGCTACTACAGCGCCGACGCCGCGAGCTCCTTCGCGACCCACGTCTGGCTCAACAACTCCTGGGTCGCCGCGCTCTGCATCGCATTCGGGATCCTCGGGTTCCCCATCGTGCTGCTGCTGTTCAACAACATCGCGAACCTCGCGGTGATCGGATCGATCATGACGCGGCACGACCGGGCCGGTCTGTTCTGGGGGATGATCCTGCCGCACGGGATGCTCGAGCTGACCGCCGTCTTCGTCGCCGCCGGCACCGGCCTCCAGCTGTTCTGGTCGTGGATCGCGCCGGGCGACGTCGCGCGCAGCACCGCGATCGCCCGCGCCGGCCGCTCCGCGATCACCGTGTCGATGGGGCTGGTTGCCGTCCTCGCCGTGAGCGGCGCCATCGAGGCCTTCGTGACCCCCTCCGGCCTGCCCACCTGGGCCCGCATCGCCATCGGCCTGCTCGCCGAGACCGTCTTCTTCCTCTACGTCTTCATGGTCGGCCGGGCCGCGGCGCGGCGAGGTGTCACGGGCGACCTCTCCGCCGACCAGCTCGAGGACCGGGTCGCCACCCAAGGCTGACCCCCACCGCGAGTTCAGGCTTGTGGTCGACCGAATCGGTGGTTTCGGTCGACCACAAGCCTGAACTCGCGGATCGGGTCAGAGGCGGCCCGCGGCCTTGAGCGCCAGGTAGTGGTCGGCGAGCACGGGTGGGAGGTGCTCGGCGTCCGCCTCGACGATGTCCACCCCGAGCCCGCGCAGCGCGGCGGCGATCCGCTCGCGGGCCTCGAGCTCTCGGGACGCGGCCGCGGCGTCGTACACCTGCTCGGCGGTGACGGAGGGCGACGACAGGTCGGTGAGCCGGGTGAGCTCGGGGTCGCGCACGGACGCGATCACCACGTGGTGGTGGCGCAGCAGGGCCGGCAGGACCGGCAGTAGCCCCTCGGCGATGGCGGACGGTTCCAGGGGCGTGAGCAGGCAGAGCAGGGCCCGGTGCCGGCCGAGGCCCTGGACGGCGCCGGCCAGCGCGTCCCAGTCCGCCTCGACGAGCGTCGGGTCGAGGGTGGCCATGGCGTCCTGCAGCCGGGCCACGATGTCGCGCGCGCCCGCCAGTCGCTCGCGCGATCGCACCTGGCGGTCACCGGCCACGAAGTCGACGCGGTCCCCGGCTCGTGACGCGAGGGCGGCCAGGAGCAGGGCGGCGTCCATCGCGGCATCCAGCCGCGGGACCGCGGCCGTGGCCGTGTCGGCGTCGACGCCGCTGCCGACCCGCCCGGCCGACGTACGTCCGGTGTCGAGGACCAGCACGACCCGGCGGTCGCGCTCCGGCTGCCAGGTGCGTACGACGACGTGGGTGCTCCGCGCCGACGCACGCCAGTCGATCGAGCGTACGTCGTCTCCGCGGACGTACTCGCGCAGCGAGTCGAACTCGGTCCCGGCGCCCCGCACCCGGACCGCCGCCCGACCGTCCAGCTCGCGGAGCCGGGCCAGCCGGGACGGCAGGTGCTTGCGCGCGCCGAACGGCGGCAGGGCACGGACCGACCCGGGCACGTCGTACGTCCGCTGCCGGGCGGCGAGACCCAACGGACCCCACGACCTCACGGTGACGCCGGCGGCGCGCAGGTCGCCGCGACGGCGGGGGAGCAGGGGCGTGACGAGCGCGCGCTCCTCACCCGCCGCGAGCGAGACGCGGTGCCGGTTGTCGCGAGGTCCCGCGGTCGGCTGCCAGGCGTCCCGCACCTGCAGGCGCACCCGCCGGCGCGATCCGTTGCCGACCACCAGCCGCGAGGAGGCCGGGTCGCCGAGCCGCACCGACCCCACCTCGCCGCGACGCAGCGTGACCGTCCGTGGGCTCCGCGCCAGCCACAGGTCCACCAGCGTGAACGCCACGACGACGAGCGTCCAGAGCGTCACCGTCCCGGCGGTCGGGCGGAGGACGACCGCCACCACCCCCAGCAGGAGCAGCAGCGGAACGCGACCGGAGATGGCCATCGGGACCAGCCGGGATCAGCGGGGGACCGGGACGGATCCGAGCGCCGACGCGAGCACCTGCGCGACGCCGACCCCCTCGAGCTCGGCCTCGGGCCGCAGCCCGATCCGGTGCGCGAGCGTGGCGTTGGCCAGCGCCTTCACGTCGTCCGGGGTGACGAAGTCGCGGCCGGACAGCCACGCCCACGCCCGCGCCGCGTGCAGCAGCGCGGTGGCGCCGCGCGGGCTCACCCCGAAGAGCACCGAGGGCAGCGCCCGCGTCGCCCGCGCGATGTCGACGATGTACGCCGCCACGTCGGCCGCCACCTGCACCTCCCCGACCGCGGCCCGGGCGGCGGCGAGGTCGTCGGCGGACGCGACCGCCGTGACCCCGGCCGCCGCGACGTCGCGCGGGTCGAACCCGGCGGCGTGCCGCTCGAGGATCGCGACCTCGTCCTCGCGGGGCGGGATCGGCAGCACCACCTTGAGCAGGAAGCGGTCGAGCTGGGCCTCGGGCAGCGGGTAGGTGCCCTCCTGCTCGACCGGGTTCTGGGTGGCGGCGACGAGGAACGGCCGCGGCAGCGGGCGGGTCACCCCGTCGGCCGACACCTGCCCCTCCTCCATGGCCTCGAGCAGCGCCGACTGCGTCTTCGGCGGGGTCCGGTTGATCTCGTCGGCGAGCAGCAGGTTCGTGAACACCGGCCCCTCGCGGAAGGACAGCTCGCGGGTTGTGCCGTCGATGACGAGCGAGCCGGTGATGTCGCCGGGCATCAGGTCGGGCGTGAACTGCACGCGCCGGGTCTGGACCTGCAGGCTCGCCGCGAGGCTGCGCACCAGCAGCGTCTTGGCGGTGCCGGGCACGCCCTCGAGCAGCACGTGCCCGCCGCACAGCAGCGCGACCAGCAGCCCGGACACGGCCGCGTCCTGCCCGACGACGGCCTTGGCCACCTCCGCCCGGACGGCCAGCAGTCGCTCACGGGGGTCGGTCATCGGCGTACCTCTCGTTCGATGCGCTCGAGCTCCTCGGCCAGGCCGATGAGCTCCTTGTCGGTGGTGGGCACTCGCCCGCGGGTGGTCAGGATCCCGGCGACGTACGCCGTGGGGAGGTCCAGCCGGGTCGCGACCTCGGCGGCGACCTCGTCCTCGCCCAGAGACGGGTCGAGGCGCAGCGAGCGCACGACCGCCCGCTGCGTAGCCCGGCGCAGGATGCGGGCGGCATGCGCCCGGTCGCCGGTACGTCGGTACAGCCGGCCCCGGCTGTACGCCGTCTCCGCGGCCCGGACCACCGCCGGCAGCGGCTCGACGCTCAGCGGGCCGAGCCGCCGGCCGCGCCACAGCAGCAGCCCGATCACCGCGATCGCGACGAGGGCCAGCGACGGCCCGAGCCACCGTGGCAGCAGCGACGCGCTCGCCAGCTCGTGCGGCGCGGCGTCCGCCGCGGTGGGGACGTACCAGATCAGCCGCGACCGCTGCCCGAGCAGCCGCAGGGCGATGGCGGCGTCGTCGGACCGCAGCACCTGGTCGTTCGTCAGCGCCTCACCCGCCCCGAACAGCAGGACGCCCCGGTCGCGCACGAGTACCGAGCGGTGCGGACCGCCGAAGCACCCCGCCCCGCGGTAGGTGACGGCCCCGTCGACGGTCAGCCGCAACCCCTCGAGAGGTACGCCGACGCCGGCCGCGCACGTCGCGGGGATCCCCGCGCCGCCGACCGGGACGGCCTGCTGCCGCGGGTCGAACCACCGCACGGTGCGCTGGTCCGGGTCGACCACGACCACGTCCGCGCCGGCCGCCGCGTGCAGCAGCCGCTGGACGGTGCTGGGCACCAGCTCGTCGGTGCTGGTCACGACCACGGTCGCGTCCGGGCCGGGCCGGAGGTGCTCGAGGTCGGCCGCCGAGCGGGCGATCCGCACGTCGACGCCCTGACCGCTCAGCACCCGCGCGACGGCCCGGGCGCCGTTGCTCGCCGGGTTCTCCGGGTCCAGGTCGCCCGGGTGGGCGACGTGGCCGCGCTGCAGCCAGAGGGTGAGGCCGACCGACACCAGCACGGCGGCCGCGACGAGGAACGTCCACCGGTTCGGCCGCCACCCACGCCGACCGGCCGCCGGCGTCGCCACGGTGGTGGCCATCGCGCCGGTCGCCATCGCGCTGGTCGTCATCGCGCCACCGCCCGGCCGGCGAGACGCTGGTCGAGGAGGAGCACCCCGGCGGCCTGGTTGCGGGTGGCCGGGTGGTCGCCGTAGAGGACCGCGTCGAAGAGGTCGGCCGCGGCGTCGACCGCGTCGTCACCCCGTCCCGCAGCGGCGATGGCGCGCGCGATCTCGTGGGCCGTGGCCTGCGGGACGTCCTCGATCGTCCCCCGCTCGACCTGTCGCCGGGCGAGCGCCCGGTAGGCGTCGACGAGCGCGTCGTCGTACCGCCCGGCGGCGAGGTGCGCCTCGGCGCGGTCCCGGAGCTCGGCGGCAGTGGTGGTGCGATCGGTCAGCACGGCCCGGTCGGCCGCGGACGAGCGGGCGCTGCGGCGCGCCCGCGACGCCACGAGCAGCACCGCGACCAGCAGCGCCACGACCACCACGACGGCAGCGAGGGTGGTGAGCAGCGGCACGTGGCTGACCGCGCCCGTCGTGTGCCGGATCAGCCGCTCCAACCAGCGCAGGATCCGGTCGGGCAGGTCCGAGCGCAGGTACTCGGGCTTCGCGAGCTCCTCACGCAGCAGCGAGCGTGCCTGGTCCCCGGTCGGGTCGAGCGGCGGACCGCTCATCGGTCGAGCAGCCCTGCCTCGCGCATCAGCTCCACGTCGTACCCCTCCTTGCGGATGCGCTGGTCGAGGTACTGCAGAGCGGCGACCGCTCCCTTGAACGGAGCCGTGAACGCGTTCGAGGTCACCGTGGCGAGCGCGTACATGATCGAGAGGATCAGCAGGGCATGGGTGGGGGAGACGGCCATCATCACCTCGCCCACGATGTTGATCGGGGTGGCGATCATCCCGCCGGCGAACCCGGCCACGACCGCCGTGAGCAGGGCGATGCCGAACACCCGCCAGAACTGGGACCGGGTCAGGGCCGCCGCGCGACCCATCGCGCCGAAGACGCCGACCGGCTCGAGCACGAGGGCCGTGCTGGCCAGGCAGATTACGCGCGTCCAGAGCACGACCATCCCGACGAGGAGGCTGATCCCGACCACGATGCCCACCAGGACGGTGACGAGGGCGTCGTGGGTGGTCACCCCGACCACCGCGACGGCGCCGACGGCGAGGGCTGCCACGGCGACCGTGCCGAGGCCGAGCAGCAGCGCGAGCCCGACCAGCCGCCAGCGCTTGCCGTGCGTCGCGGTCCAGGCCTCGCCCAGGGTGAGGCGGCGGCCGACGGCGGCCGCGTGCGTGACGTGGGCGACCATGCCCGTCACGAAGATCAGACCGATCTGGCTGCCGTAGAGCCCGACGACCAGCGACACGATGCTCACGACGTCACCTGCGGTGACCGACGGATGGGCGGCTCCCGGGTCGAAGGTCGTGCCGAGGGACAGGGCCACGGCGCTGCTGACGAGGACCGGGATGAGCATGAAGAAGGCGCACACCAGGACGGTGGCGCCGATCGTCGCCTTCGGGTTGTAGCGGATGATCCGGAACGCCCCGTCGTACATCGCCCCCAGGTTCAACGGCCGCAGAGGTACGGCGCCCGGCCGGTGCACGGCGCCGGCGAACCCAGGCCTCGGGACACCGGGCGGCAGCGGGGCCCAGGACGTGGCCGGACCCGCTGGGGCGGACGGGGCGTACGGGGCTGGTGGGGCCAGCGGTTGGCTCGTGGGAGGGGGAAAACCTCCCGGTGGCGGGAAGTCCCGACCCTCCGTCATCCGAACCCTCCCGCGATTTGGCGCACCCCTCGGCGTTCTGCCAAGATATCCAGGTTGCTCCGGCGTGGGTCGCTGGGGTGCGTCAACCTTGACTACTGAATCGTGTCTCCGCTCGCGGCGAGCTTTCGCTGCGACGAGCGTGCTCAGTGTCTCTGCGCGGCGCTCCGGGTGACCCGATCAGTTCCCGAACCCTACGGGTGCGGGACGGCCCGCAACAGCAGTTCCCGGCGATCCTCGGATCGTCGCGTGCCTCGCCCAGTGCGACACGCCCGACCTCGGGGGTCGGAGGGAAGCCCACAGATTCCGGTTGGTACGACGAGTAAGGACGAGAGAGACCTATGGCGGGACAGAAGATCCGCATCAGGCTCAAGGCCTATGACCACGAGGTGATCGACACCTCGGCGCGCAAGATCGTTGACACGGTCACCCGTACGGGCGCGAAGGTCGCCGGTCCGGTGCCGCTGCCCACGGAGAAGAACGTCTTCTGCGTCATCCGCTCGCCGCACAAGTACAAGGACTCGCGCGAGCACTTCGAGATGCGTACGCACAAGCGCCTCATCGACATCATCGACCCCACGCCGAAGACCGTCGACAGCCTCATGCGGCTCGACCTGCCGGCTGGTGTCGACATCGAGATCAAGCTCTGAGCCTGAGGTAGATGGACATGACTTTCGAACGCAACGTCAAGGGCCTGGTCGGCACCAAGCTCGGCATGACCCAGGTCTGGGACGAGAACAACCGCGTCGTCCCGGTGACCGTCGTCGCCGCGCCGACCAACGTCGTCACGCAGGTCCGCCAGCCCGAGCCGGACGGCTACAACGCCATCCAGATCGGCTACGGCGAGATCGAGGGCCGCAAGGTCAACAAGCCGCAGGCCGGCCACTTCGCCAAGGCCGGCACCACGCCGCGCCGTCACCTGGTCGAGATCCGTACCGCCGACGCGTCGACGTACGAGATCGGCCAGGAGCTGCCCGTCGACACCTTCGAGGTGGGCGAGGCCATCGACGTCACCGGCACCAGCAAGGGCAAGGGCTTCGCCGGCACGATGAAGCGTCACGGCTTCGCCGGCGTCAGCGCCTCCCACGGTGCCCACCGCAACCACCGCAAGCCGGGTTCCATCGGCGCCTGCGCGACCCCCGGTCGCGTCTTCAAGGGCCTCCGCATGGCCGGTCGGATGGGTACGGACACCGTCACCACCCAGAACGTCACCGTGCACGCGGTCGACGTGGAGAAGGGCCTCATCCTGCTCAAGGGCGCCGTCCCCGGCCCCAAGGGTGGCGTGATCGTCCTCCGCACGGCTGCGAAGAAGGGCTGATCACCATGGCTGCCAAGACTGTCGCTGTCGAGTTCCCCGCCGAGATCTTCGACGTCGAGCTCAACGTCCCCCTGATCCACCAGGTCGTCGTGGCCCAGCAGGCCGCTGCGCGCCAGGGCACGCACGCCACCAAGACCCGCGGCGAGGTCCGCGGTGGTGGCAAGAAGCCCTACAAGCAGAAGGGCACCGGTCGCGCCCGCCAGGGCTCGACCCGCGCCCCGCAGTTCGCCGGCGGTGGCACGGTCCACGGCCCGCAGCCGCGTGACTACAGCCAGCGCACGCCCAAGAAGATGAAGGCCGCCGCCCTCAAGGGCGCGCTGTCCGACCGGGCCCGCAACGAGCGCATCCACGTCGTCGAGTCCCTCGTCGCCGGCGACAAGCCGTCGACCAAGGCCGCGCTGGCCGCTCTGCTCGAGCTGACCACCCGCCGCAAGTTCCTCGTCGTGCTCGAGCGCAACGACGTCGTCACCTGGCTCTCGCTGCGCAATGCGCCCGAGGTCCACCTGGTGGCCGTCGACCAGCTGAACACCTACGACGTGCTCGCCAGCGACGACGTGGTCTTCTCCAAGGCCGCCTACGACGCCTTCGTCGCCGGCACCGAGTCCACCAAGGAGGGCGACAAGTGAGCACCCTGCACAAGGACCACCGCGACATCCTGCTCGCGCCGGTCGTGTCCGAGAAGAGCTACAGCCTCCTCGACGCGAACAAGTACACCTTCCTGGTGCACCCGGACGCGAACAAGACCGAGATCAAGATCGCGGTCGAGAAGGTCTTCAACGTCAAGGTCACCTCGGTGAACACCCTCAACCGCCCGGGCAAGACCCGCCGGACCCGCACCGGCGAGGGCAAGCGCAAGGACACCAAGCGCGCCATCGTCAGCCTGGCCGAGGGTCACCGCATCGACATCTTCGGAGGTCCGGTCGCCTGACCGGGTCTTGAGTAAGGACTGATCGAACAATGGCTATTCGCAAGTACAAGCCGACCACCCCGGGCCGTCGCGGCTCCTCGGTGGCCGACTTCGTCGAGATCACCCGGACCACGCCGGAGAAGTCGCTGACCCGCCCGCTGCCGAAGACCGGCGGTCGCAACAACCAGGGCCGGATCACCACCCGGCACATCGGTGGCGGCCACAAGCGTGCCTACCGCGTCATCGACTTCCGTCGCTACGACAAGGACGGCGTGCCGGCCAAGGTCGCTCACATCGAGTACGACCCCAACCGCACCGCGCGCATCGCGCTGCTGCACTACGCCGACGGCGAGAAGCGCTACATCATCGCGCCGAAGGGCATCGAGCAGGGCACGGTCGTGGAGTCGGGTGTCACCGCCGACATCAAGCCGGGCAACAACCTGCCGCTGCGCAACATCCCTGTCGGTTCGACCATCCACTGCGTCGAGCTGCGTCCGGGTGGCGGCGCCAAGCTGGCCCGCTCGGCCGGCAACAGCGCCCAGCTGGTCGCCCGTGAGGGCAGCCGCGCCACGCTGCGTCTGCCGTCCGGCGAGATGCGGTACGTCGACGTCCGCTGCCGCGCCACGATCGGCGAGGTCGGCAACGCCGAGCAGTCGAACATCAACTGGGGCAAGGCCGGCCGCATGCGGTGGAAGGGCGTCCGCCCGACCGTCCGCGGTGTCGTCATGAACCCGGTCGACCACCCGCACGGTGGTGGTGAGGGCAAGACCTCTGGTGGTCGCCACCCGGTCAGCCCGTGGGGCAAGCCCGAGGGTCGCACGCGCAAGCGCAAGGCCTCGGACTCCCAGATCATCCGTCGTCGCAAGTCCGGCAAGGGTAGGAAGTAACTGACATGCCTCGCAGCCTGAAGAAGGGCCCCTTCATCGACGGCCACCTCCTCAAGAAGGTGGACGCCGAGAACGAGAAGGGCACCCACAACGTCATCAAGACCTGGTCGCGTCGGTCGATGATCATCCCCTCGATGATCGGTCACACCATCGCCGTCCACGACGGCCGCAAGCACGTCCCGGTCTTCGTGTCCGACTCGATGGTCGGCCACAAGCTCGGCGAGTTCGCGCCGACCCGCACCTACAAGGGTCACGTCAAGGAAGACCGGAAGGGACGTCGTCGATGACCACCTCCGAGCGCAGCAACATCAGCCACCGCCGGGAGCGCCTGCTGGGTGACCAGCCGGGTGCCTTCGCGGTCGCCCGCTACCAGCGCATCACCCCGATGAAGGCCCGCCGGGTCGTGGACATGGTCCGCGGCCTGCCCGTGGACGAGGCCCTGACGCTCCTGCAGTTCGCGCCGCAGGCTGCTTCGGACACCGTCTACAAGGTCCTGGAGAGCGCCGTCGCCAACGCGGAGACCACCGAGGGTCTCAACGCTGCCGACCTGATCGTCTCCGCCGCTCTCGTCGACGAGGGTCCGACCATGAAGCGGTGGCGTCCGCGTGCGCAGGGCCGGGCCACCCGGATCAACAAGCGCACCAGCCACATCACGCTGGTCGTCGCGCCGGCCGCTAAGAAGGTGAAGTAATGGGTCAGAAGATCAACCCGAACGGCTTCCGCCTCGGCATCTCGACCGACCACAAGTCGCGTTGGTACGCCGACAAGCTCTACAAGTCGTACGTCGGCGAGGACGTCGCCATCCGCAAGCTGCTCTCCAAGGGCATGGAGCGGGCCGGCATCGCCAAGGTCGAGATCGAGCGCACCCGTGACCGCGTGCGGGTCGACATCCACACGGCGCGTCCGGGCATCGTCATCGGTCGCCGTGGCGCCGAGGCCGACCGCATCCGTGGCGAGCTCGAGAAGCTCACCGGCAAGCAGGTCCAGCTGAACATCCTCGAGGTCAAGAACCCCGAGATCGACGCTCAGCTCGTCGCCCAGGGTGTCGCCGAGCAGCTGTCCGGCCGCGTCCAGTTCCGCCGCGCGATGCGCAAGGCCATGCAGACCTCGATGCGTTCGGGTGCCAAGGGCATCCGGATCCAGTGCTCGGGTCGCCTCAACGGCGCCGAGATGTCGCGCACCGAGTTCTACCGCGAGGGCCGCGTCCCGCTGCACACGCTGCGTGCCGACATCGACTACGGCTTCTACGAGGCCCGCACCACCTTCGGCCGCATCGGCGTGAAGGTGTGGATCTACAAGGGTGAGGTCGCCGGCTCGCGTGCCGAGCGCCAGGCCCAGCAGGCTGCGCGCGCCGGTGTCCCCGGCCGCAGCGGCCGTCCGTCCCGTGGTGGCGAGCGTGGGGGCGACCGCCCGAGCCGTGGCTCGCGCGGTGGTCGCACCGAGGCTCCCGCCGCCGAGGCTCCGCTCACCGAGTCGGTCGCCTCGGAGACCGCAGCACCGAACCAGGAGAGCTGACCCATGTTGATGCCGCGTCGCGTCAAGCACCGCAAGCAGCACCACCCCAAGCGTCGGGGTGTTGCGAAGGGTGGCACCTCGCTCGCGTTCGGTGACTTCGGGATCCAGGCCATCGAGGGCCACTACGTCACCAACCGCCAGATCGAGTCCGCTCGTATCGCCATGACCCGCCACATCAAGCGTGGCGGCAAGGTCTGGATCAACATCTACCCGGACCGCCCGCTCACGAAGAAGCCCGCCGAGACCCGCATGGGTTCCGGTAAGGGTTCGCCGGAGTGGTGGGTCGCCAACGTCAAGCCGGGCCGCGTCATGTTCGAGCTGTCCGGTGTCCCGGAGGACGTCGCCCGCGAGGCGATGCGTCGGGCCATCCACAAGCTGCCCATGAAGTGCCGCTTCATCACCCGAGAGGCCGGTGAGTTCTGATGAGCAACGCCGTTCACGCTCACGAGCTCGACGAGCTCAACGACGTCGACCTCGAGGCCAAGCTGCGCGAGGCCAAGGAGGAGCTGTTCAACCTGCGCTTCCAGGCCGCCACCGGTCAGCTGGAGAGCCACGGCCGGCTCCGCACGGTCAAGAAGGACATCGCCCGCATCTACACCGTGGTCCGTGAGCGCGAGCTCGGGATCCGGACCGCGCCGGGTGCCGAGGAGGAGAACTGATGACTGAGTCCACCGAGACCGTCGACCGCAACTTCCGCAAGACCCGCGAGGGTCTGGTCGTGAGCGACAAGATGGACAAGACCGTGGTCGTGTCCGTCGAGGACCGCGTCAAGCACGCGCTCTACGGCAAGGTCATGCGCCGCAACACGCGGCTCAAGGCCCACGACGAGCAGAACGAGTGTGGCATCGGCGACCGCGTCCTGATCATGGAGACCCGGCCGCTGTCCGCCACCAAGCGCTGGCGCGTCGTCGAGATCCTCGAGCGCGCCAAGTAATTCCCGTTCGGCCAGGCTCACCGCGCAGCGACGCGTTGAGAACCGGCACGACAACCAGGAGAAGAAATGATTCAGCAGGAGTCGCGACTCAAGGTCGCCGACAACACGGGTGCCAAGGAGATCCTCTGCATCCGTGTGCTCGGCGGCTCCGGTCGTCGCTACGCCGGTATCGGTGACATCATCGTCGCCACCGTCAAGGACGCGATCCCGGGCGGCAACGTCAAGAAGGGTGACGTCGTCAAGGCGGTCGTCGTCCGCACCGTCAAGGAGCGCCGTCGTCCGGACGGTTCCTACATCAAGTTCGACGAGAACGCTGCGGTGATCCTCAAGAACGACGGCGAGCCGCGCGGCACCCGCATCTTCGGCCCGGTGGGTCGCGAGCTGCGTGACAAGAAGTTCATGAAGATCATCTCGCTCGCGCCGGAGGTGCTGTGATGACCGACCGCAACAAGCCCAACCTGAAGATCAAGAAGGGCGACACCGTCAAGGTGATCGCGGGCAAGGACAAGGGCGCCGAGGGCAAGGTCATCAAGGTCATCCGCGAGGAAGAGCGCGTGATCGTCGAGGGCGTCAACCGGATCAAGAAGCACACCAAGGTCCTCGACCAGGGTGGCCGCGCCGGTGTCACCGGCGGCATCATCACCACCGAGGCTCCGATCCACGTGTCCAACGTGATGCTGCTCGAGGACGGCAAGCCCGTCCGCGTCGGCTTCAAGCGCGTGGACGTCACCAAGCGTCGCCCCGACGGCTCCGAGTACTCCTCGAGCCGGAGCGTGCGTGTCTCCCGCAAGACCGGGAAGGAAATCTGATGAGCGAGTCCACCATCGAGAAGGTGACCCCGCGGCTCAAGACGAAGTACCGCGAGGAGATCCTCCCGGCGCTGCGCGACGAGTTCGAGATCGCCAACGTCATGCAGGTCCCCGGCCTGACCAAGATCGTGGTCAACATGGGTGTCGGCGAGGCGGCTCGTGACTCGAAGCTGATCGAGGGCGCCATCAAGGACCTCACCGCGATCACCGGCCAGAAGCCGGCCGTGACCAAGGCCCGCAAGTCGATCGCCCAGTTCAAGCTGCGTGAGGGCATGCCGATCGGCACGCACGTCACGCTGCGTGGCGACCGGATGTGGGAGTTCCTCGACCGGCTGCTGTCCCTGGCGCTGCCGCGCATCCGCGACTTCCGGGGCCTCTCGCCCAAGCAGTTCGACGGTCGTGGCAACTACACCTTCGGCCTGACCGAGCAGGTCATGTTCCACGAGATCGACCAGGACAAGGTCGACCGTCAGCGGGGCATGGACATCACGATCGTCACCACGGCCACCAACGACGAGCAGGGACGGGCGCTTCTCAAGCAGCTTGGCTTCCCGTTCGCGGAGAAGTGAGGAACTGACATGGCGAAGACCGCGCTCAAGGTCAAGGCAGCCCGCAAGCCGAAGTTCGCGGTGCGTGGCTACACGCGCTGCCAGCGGTGTGGCCGTCCGAAGGCCGTCTACAGGAAGTTCGGCCTGTGCCGCATCTGCCTGCGCGAGATGGCTCACCGCGGCGAGCTGCCCGGCGTCACCAAGTCCTCCTGGTGACCAGGATCTACCACCACAACAGCTGAAGGTCCGCGCCGCCGCGAGCGGTCGGAAACCACAGCAGAAGGAACACACATCATGACGATGACTGACCCGATCGCAGACATGCTCACGCGTCTGCGCAACGCCAACCAGGCGTACCACGACACGGTCGCGATGCCGCACAGCAAGCTCAAGCAGGGTGTTGCGGAGATCCTCAAGCAGGAGGGCTACATCACCTCCTTCGAGGTCGCGGACAACGAGAACGGTGTCGGCAAGACGCTGACCATCACGCTCAAGTACGGCCGCAGCCGTGAGCGCTCCATCGCCGGCGTCCGCCGGATCAGCAAGCCCGGTCTGCGCGTGTACGCCAAGCACACCGGCCTGCCCAAGGTGCTCGGCGGCCTCGGCGTCGCGATCATCTCGACCAGCCAGGGCCTGCTCACCGACCGCCAGGCGAACCAGAAGGGCGTGGGTGGGGAAGTCCTCGCCTACGTCTGGTGACCCGGAACCACTGAGGAAGGAGAGAGAACATGTCGCGCATTGGCAAGCTCCCCGTCCCGGTTCCGGCCGGCGTGGATGTCCAGATCGAGGGTCCGGTCGTGACCGTCAAGGGCCCTAAGGGCTCGCTGACGCACACCGTCGCCGCTCCGATCACCGTCGTGAAGGGTGAGGGCGTCCTGGACGTCAACCGCCCCGACGACGAGCGTGTGTCGAAGTCGCTGCACGGTCTGTCGCGCACCCTGATCAATAACATGGTCGTGGGCGTCACCGAGGGCTACGAGAAGAAGCTCGAGATCGTCGGTGTCGGTTACCGCGTGCTCCCCAAGAGCCCGGTCCAGCTGGAGTTCCAGCTCGGTTACTCGCACCCGATCATCTTCGATGCCCCCGAGGGCATCACGTTCACCACGGACGGGCCGACCAAGCTCGGCGTCGTGGGTATCGACAAGCAGCTGGTCGGCGAGGTCGCCGCGAACATCCGCAAGCTGCGCAAGCCCGAGCCGTACAAGGGCAAGGGTGTCCGGTACGCCGGCGAGAACGTCCGCAAGAAGGTCGGAAAGGCTGGTAAGTGATCATGGCCATCACGCTCAAGCACCAGCGGAACCTGTCCAAGCGCGCCAGCTCCAAGCTGCGTCGCCAGATCCGGGGCCGCAAGAAGATCAACGGCACCGCCGAGCGTCCGCGCCTGGTCGTCACCCGTTCGACCAAGCACATCAGCGTCCAGGTCGTCGACGACCTGGTCGGCAAGACGCTCGCGTCGGCGTCGACCATGGAGGGCGAGCTGCGCTCCTTCAGCGGCGACAAGACCGCCAAGGCCAAGAAGGTCGGCGAGCTCGTCGCCGAGCGGGCCAAGGCAGCGGGCGTCGAGTCCGTGGTCTTCGACCGTGCCGGAAACAAGTACCACGGTCGCATCGCGGCCCTGGCTGACGCCGCCCGTGAGGGCGGCCTGAGCTTCTGATCGCGAAGAGGACCAAGGAGTCATCATGAGTGAGACCCAGCAGCGCGGACAGCGCGCGGGCGGCGAGCGCGGCCAGCGCGGTGGCCGTGGCGGTCGTGACGACCGTCGCGGTGGCGCCGAGAAGAGCCAGTACGTCGAGCGCGTCGTCGCGATCAACCGTGTCGCCAAGGTCGTGAAGGGTGGTCGTCGCTTCAGCTTCACCGCCCTCGTGATCGTCGGCGATGGCGACGGCCTGGTCGGCGTCGGCTACGGCAAGGCCAAGGAGGTGCCGGCCGCGATCGCCAAGGGTGTCGAGGAGGCGAAGAAGAACTTCTTCCGCGTCCCCCGCATCCAGGGCACGATCCCGCACCCGGTCCAGGGTGAGAAGGCCGCCGGTGTGGTCTTCCTGCGCCCGGCCGCCCCCGGTACCGGTGTCATCGCCGGTGGTCCGGTGCGCGCCGTGCTCGAGTGCGCCGGCATCCACGACGTCCTCAGCAAGTCGCTGGGCTCGTCGAACCAGATCAACATCGTCCACGCCACCGTCGAGGCCCTGAAGATGCTGGAGCAGCCCGAGGCTGTCGCCGCGCGTCGTGGCCTCCCGGTCGAGGACGTCGCCCCCGCTGCTCTGCTCAAGGCCAAGGCCCTGGGCGAGGAAGAGGCGAAGACCAAGGCCGCTGAGGCCACCGAGGCGGTGTCGGTCTGATGGCACAGCTGAAGGTCCAGCAGACCAAGTCGACGATCGGCGCGAAGGCCAACCAGCGCGAGACCATGCGCACGCTCGGCCTCAAGCGCATCGGCGACGTCGTGATCAAGGAAGACCGTCCCGAGATCCGGGGCATGGTGAACACCGTTCGTCACCTGGTGACGTTCGAGGTTGTCGGAGGCGAGTGACCATGACTCTCAAGCTTCACCACCTCCGCCCGGCGGAGGGTGCGAAGAAGGCCAAGACCCGTGTGGGTCGCGGTGAGGGCTCGAAGGGTAAGACCGCGGGCCGAGGCACCAAGGGCACCAAGGCGCGCTACCAGGTTCCGGTGGCGTTCGAGGGTGGCCAGATGCCGCTGCACATGCGCCTTCCCAAGCTGAAGGGCTTCAAGAACCCCTTCAAGGTGACCTACCAGGTCGTCAACCTCGACCGGATCAGCAAGCTCTTCCCGGAGGGCGGCGACGTCACCCCGGAGACGCTGGTGGCGCGCGGCGCCGTCCGCAAGGGCGAGCCGGTCAAGGTCCTCGGCCAGGGTGACCTGACCGTCAAGGTCGCGGTGAGCGCTCAGGCGTTCTCCGGTGCGGCCAAGGAGAAGATCGAGGGCGCCGGCGGGACCGTCACGGTCCTGTGAGACGTCTGTGAGAAGAGCGCGGCGCGGCCTGTTCGCAGGCGGCCGCGCTCTTCCCGTCTCCACCGCAAGGTGCCCTGTTAGGCTTCCCAGCGGCCAGTCTCCCGACTGGCTATTTCGATGAGAGGACCCGAGTGCTCACCGCGTTCCTGAACGCATTCCGGACCCCGGATCTGCGACGCAAGCTGCTGTTCGTGCTCGGCATCATCGTCGTCTTCCGCGCCGGATCGCAGATCCCGGCACCGGGGGTCGACGTCGGCAACGTCCACGCCTGCGTGGACCAGGCGACGCATGGCGCCAACGCCAGCCTCTACAGCCTGGTGAACCTTTTCTCCGGTGGTGCGCTGCTGCAGCTCACCATCTTCGCGCTCGGGATCATGCCGTACATCACCGCGAGCATCATCCTGCAGCTGCTGGTCGTGGTCATCCCGCGCCTGGAGGCCCTCAAGAAGGAGGGCCAGGCCGGTCAGACGAAGATCACCCAGTACACCCGCTACCTCACGCTCGGCCTCGCCGTGCTGCAGGCGACCGGCATCGTCGCGCTCGCCCGCTCCGGCAACCTGCTCGCGGGCTGCAGCCAGCCGCTGCTGCACAACAACGACTCGACCAAGACGTTCCTCGTGCTGGTCGTGACGATGACGGCCGGCACGGCCGTGATCATGTGGCTCGGTGAGCTCATCACCGAGCGCGGCATCGGCAACGGCATGTCGATCCTCATCTTCACCCAGGTCGTCGCGACCTTCCCCGCCTCGATCTGGCAGGTGCAGAAGACGAACGGCTGGTGGACCTTCGCCGTCGTCATCCTGATCGGCATGGTGATCGTCGCGGCGGTCATCTTCATCGAGCAGGCCCAGCGCCGGATCCCCGTGCAGTACGCGCGTCGGATGGTCGGGCGCAAGATGTTCGGCGGCTCCTCGACGTACATCCCGCTCAAGGTCAACCAGGCCGGTGTCATCCCGGTCATCTTCGCGTCGTCGCTGCTCTACCTGCCGGCGATGATCGTCCAGTTCAACCAGAACAGCAGCGCGGCCTGGGTCACCTGGCTCAACAAGTACTTCGTCAACCAGTCGCACCCGCTGCACATGGCGGCGTACTTCCTGCTGATCATCTTCTTCACCTACTTCTACGTCTCGATCACCTTCGACCCCGCAGAGGTGTCGGACAACATGAAGAAGTACGGCGGCTTCATCCCCGGGATCCGGGCGGGCAAGCCGACTCAGGACTACCTGTCCTACGTCCTTTCCCGCATCACGCTGCCGGGTGCTCTCTACCTCGGGTTGATCTCGCTCATCCCGATCATCGCGTTCGTCCTGATCGGTGCGAACTCGAACTTCCCCTTCGGCGGTACCTCCATCCTGATCATGGTGGGTGTCGCGCTGGACACGGTGAAGCAGATCGAGAGCCAGCTCCAGCAGCGCAACTACGAAGGATTCTTGAGGTAGCACGCGATGAGACTTCTGCTCATGGGCCCGCCGGGCGCCGGCAAGGGCACGCAGGCCAAGGGCGTTGCCGAGCACTTCGGCATCCCGGCGATCTCCACCGGCGACATCTTCCGGGCCAACGTCTCGCAGGGGACGCCGCTGGGCATCGAGGCCAAGTCCTACATGGACAAGGGTGAGTACGTCCCGGACTCGGTCACGAACCTGATGGTGCGCAACCGCATCGACGAGCCCGACGCCGAGCCCGGCTTCCTGCTGGACGGCTACCCGCGCACCCTCGCGCAGGTCGAGGAGCTCGACGGCATGATCAAGCACACCGGGCACCAGCTCGACGCGGTCGTGGTCATCACCGCCGACCAGGACGAGCTCGTGGCGCGGCTGCTGCAGCGGGCGCAGATCGAGGGTCGCGCCGACGACACCGAAGAGGTCATCCGGCGTCGCCAGGAGCTGTACGTCGAGGAGACCGAGCCGCTGATCGCCGTCTACAAGGCGCGCGGTCTGGTGCACGAGGTCGACGGCATGGGCGAGGTCCAGGACGTCACCAAGCGCATCTTCGACGCGCTCGACGTCGTCCCGCAGAGCTGAGCGTTTTGTCGCTGCTCGGCTCGCGTCGGATCGAGGTCAAGACGCCGGAGCAGGTGCGCCTCATGAGGCGCGCCGGCCTGGTCGTCGGTCGGACGCTGGAGGTCCTCCGCGAGGCCGCGGTCGCCGGTGTGAGCACCGCCGACCTCGACCGGCTCGCGGAGGACACCATCCGCGGCGCCGGCGCCGTACCCTCCTTCCTGGGGTACGGCGAGCCGCCGTTCCCCGCCACGATCTGCACCTCGGTCAACGACGAGGTCGTGCACGGCATCCCCGGCGCCCGGGTGCTCGCCGATGGTGACGTCGTCTCGATCGACTGCGGTGCCATCGTGGACGGGTGGCACGGTGACGCCGCGATCACGGTCCCGGTCGGGACCGTCCGTCCGGAGGTCGCCGAGCTGCTGCACGTCACCGCGGAGTCGCTCTGGGCCGGCCTCGCGGCCGCGCGTGACGGCGGTCGGGTCACCGACATCTCCGCAGCCGTGGAGCAGTCGGTGCGCAGCCACGGCGGCTACGGGATCGTCGAGGACTACACCGGCCACGGCATCGGCACCCAGATGCACATGGAGCCCGACGTGCCCAACTACGGCCGAGCGGGGCGAGGCCCGCGCCTCAAGCCGGGCGTGGCACTGGCCGTCGAGCCCATGATCACGCTCGGCGGCAAGCACACCGACGTGGCTGAGGACGACTGGACCGTCGTCACCAGCGACGGCTCGTGGGCCGCCCACTTCGAGCACACCTTCGCCCTGACCGAGCGCGGCGTCTGGGTGCTGACCGCGCTCGACGGCGGCGAGGAGCGGCTGACCGCCCTCGGCGTGGCCTTCGGTGGCGAGGCAGACTGACTGCATGGGAGACATCCCCGTCATCACCCCGGCGGCGCTGCCGACCCGGCCGCTGCTGTTCGCCTCCGGCGCCCAGGCGTACGTCGCCGACGAGGTGCTCGAGACGCTGACGACCCCGGACGGCTCCGACACCGCGTGGGCCGACCACGTGGTCGCGGCCATCGCGCCCGGCCAGCGCGCGCTCGGGGCGCTGTCCTTCGCGGCGGGTGCCCCGGGCATCTTCCACCGGGTCGTCGGCGGTGAGCGGGCCCTGGTGGGCCCGACCGGCGTACGTCCTGAGCGGGCGTACCGAGTCACGGAGTTCCCCACGGCGGAGCGGTACGCCGAGATGGTGGCCGCCGCGCTCGAGCAGATCGCCACCGGGGCGCTGCACAAGGTCGTCCTCGGCCGCTGCCTGGACGTCGTGAGCGACCCGCCCCTGGTCGCTGCTGAGGTCATCGACCGGCTGCTCGCCACCCGGCCCGGCCGCTACGTCTTCTCGGTCCCGCTCCAGGAGCCCCAGGCCCCGGGTCCGCTGCTGCTGGGCGCGAGCCCGGAACTGCTGGTCCGGCGCGAGGGCGACCTGATCACCTGCACGCCGCTGGCCGGGTCGGCCCCGCGCGCGGCGGACCCCGACGAGGACCAGGTCCGTGCGGCCGGGCTGCTCGCCTCCGCCAAGGACCTCGCCGAGCACGCCTTCGTGGTCGAGGCGATCGTGCGCGCCCTCAAGGACGTCTGCGTCGAGATCGATTCGCCCGCAGGCCCCGAGCTGATGGCGACCGACACCGTATGGCACCTGGCCTCGCCGATCCGGGCGCGTCTGGCCGCCGGGCTGGAGGGGCCGAGCGCGCTGCGACTGGCGCAGATGCTGCACCCGACACCGGCCGTCGGCGGCGTACCGACCGAGGCTGCGAACGCCACCATCGCGGCCCTCGAGGGCGACCTGCGCGACTACTTCGCCGGATGCGTCGGCTGGGTCGACGGCAACGGCGACGGCGAATTCGCGGTCACCATCCGCTCCGCGGTCATCGACGGCGACCGGCTGCGGCTGTTCGCGGGCGCGGGCATCGTCGCGGGCTCCGACCCGGCGCTCGAGGTCATCGAGACCGGCGCCAAGCTGGCCACCATGGGCCGCGTGACCGGGCTGTCCGAGTTCGGCGCGTGAGCACCCGCATGGGATACTCCTCCTGACGGGGGGAGTACTCCTTCGCCACGGGCTCGTCATCACGGACCTCCGATGAGGTTCCGGTCCCGTGGGTCGTGCCGCGAGGTACGGCGGAAGAGACCTCGAGCGATCCACCGACCGCTCAGGGAGCTCCCATGCATGTCACCGCCCTCGAATGGGGAATCACCGTCGCCGTCACCATCGGCGTCCTGCTGTTCGACCTCGTCGCCATCGCCCGCAACCCGCGTGAGCCCTCGATGCGGGAGTGCGCCCTCGCGCTCGCGGCGTACGTCGGCGGCGCCGTCGCCTTCGGCACCTGGGTCTTCCTCGACCACGGCCACGACTACGGGGTGCAGTTCTTCGCCGGCTGGCTGACCGAGTACAGCCTGTCGATCGACAACCTCTTCGTCTTCCTGCTGCTGATGGCCGCGCTCAAGGTGCCGCGCCACTTCCAGCAGCAGGCGCTGCTGGTGGGCATCGTGCTGGCGCTGCTCTTCCGTGGCGTGTTCATCGCGCTCGGCTACACGCTGGTGCAGAACTTCTCCGCGATGTTCTACGTCTTCGGTGCGTTCCTCGTCTACACGGCCGCCAAGCTGGTGCGCTCCTACGGCGAGGACGAGGACGAGCACCCCGAGGACGGCGCCCTGGTCCGCTTCGCCCGGACCCACCTGAACGTCGGTGACGAGTTCCACGGCCTGCGTCCCTGGTACCGCACGTCCGCCGGCCGGGTCCTCTCGCCGATGGTCGTCGTCATCGTCGCGCTCGGCGTGACCGACCTGCTGTTCGCGCTCGACTCGATCCCCGCGATCTTCGGCATCACCCAGGAGCCCTACCTGGTGCTCACCGCCAACGTGTTCGCGCTGATGGGCCTGCGCCAGCTCTACTTCCTGCTCGGGGGGCTGCTGCAACGACTGGTGTACCTCTCGCTCGGCCTCGCCTTCATCCTGGCCTTCATCGGCGTGAAGCTGGTCCTGCACGCCCTGCACGAGAACGAGCTGCCGTTCATCAACGGTGGGCACGGCGTGCACGTCCCCGACATCGGATCGCTGACCAGCCTGGCGGTCATCGTGGTGACGCTGGTGGTCACCGCCGTGGCCAGCCTGCGCCGGTCGGCGCGCGACGAGCGGGAGTCCTCCGCGGTCTGATCGCGTGCCCTAGGGTGCTGTCCACCGACGCCGGGCGAGGGGGATCCGTGGACCGACTGCAGGTGCGATGGGCAGGCTCCGCCCGCACCTTCGACGGACCGCGCGTCGTCGTCGGCCGGGAGTCCGACTGCGACGTCCTCGTCTCCGACGGCCGCGCGTCACGGCACCACGTGTACCTGCAGCGCGAGCCCTCGGGGTGGGTGCTCACCGATGCCAGCAGCAACGGCACGTACGTCGCCGGACAGCGGATCACCCGGGTCAACATCGGCGTGCAGCCGGTCACGCTGAACCTCGGCGACCCGGCGGGGGAGCCGGTGGTCGTGGCGGTCGTCGTACCGAACCCGGTGGCGGCCCCCGCGGCTCCGCCCCCCGCTTCGGCGCCGGGCCCGCCGGACGTGTCCCGACCCGTCGCGGTCCTGCCGCCGGGCCACGTCCCGCACGGCCACTCGATCGTGCGCCCGCAGCACCAGCAGGCCGGCCGCAGCCTGACCATCGGCCGCGAGGCGGGCAACGACATCGTGCTCGACGACCCGCTGGTCAGCCGTCGGCACGCCCGCCTCGACCTCGGCTCGCCGAACAGCCCCGCGGTGATCCACGACCTCGGCAGCTTCAACGGCGTCTTCGTCGCGGGCCGCCGGATCCATGGCGCTGCGCACCTGCCGCCGGGCGTCGAGGTGACGCTCGGCAACCAGAGCTTCCACTGGGACGGGCGCGAGCTGGTCGCCTCGGCGACGACCCACGAGTTCACCCTGTACGCCGACGCGCTCACCCAGGTGGTGGCCGGCGGCAAGAAGCTCATCGACAACGTCAGCTTCCAGCTCGCGCCGTCGACCCTGACCGCCGTGATCGGCCCGTCCGGAGCGGGCAAGTCGACCTTGCTCGGCGCCCTCACCGGCCTCCGACCCGCCTCGCACGGCCGCGTCGTGTGGCAGGGCCACGACCTCTACGCGAGCTACGACCAGCTCCGGTTCCAGATCGGCCTGGTGCCGCAGCAGGACATCCTGCATCCCCAGCTGAAGGTCAAGCAGGGCCTCGGGTACGCCGCCCAGCTCCGCCTGCCGCCTGACACCACTGCGCAGGAGCGCGCGCACCGGGTGCAGCAGGTCGCCCACCAGCTGCAGCTGACCGAGCGGCTCGACAACCGGATCGGCACCCAGCTCTCCGGGGGACAGCGCAAGCGGGTCTCCATCGCGACCGAGCTGCTCACCGCGCCGCCGCTGCTGTTCCTCGACGAGCCGACCTCGGGGCTGGACCCCGGCCTCGACCTCGAGGTGATGCGCCAGCTGCGCACCCTCGCCGACGACGGCCGCGTGGTCGTGGTCGTCACGCACTCGGTGCTGGCACTCGACCTGTGCGACAACGTCATGGTGCTCGCCCCGGGCGGGAGGATCGCCTACTTCGGACCGCCGTCCGGCGTCCTGGCGCACTTCGGGCGATCCAGCTACCCCGAGGTCTTCGACCTCCTCGACGCGCCCGACCTCTGGAGCCGGATCCCCGAGCGGCCGCAGCAGGCTCCCGCTCCGGTGACGGCCCGGCAGGGATCCGGCGTACCGGCTCCGCACCGGCAGTCGGTCGGTCGCCAGCTCACCACCCTGGTCTCGCGCAACGTCGCCGTCGTGATGGCCGACCGGCTGCTGCTCGGGATGCTGCTGCTCCTGCCGCTGATCCTGGGCGGGCTGAGCCGTCTCGTCCCCGGGCACGCCGGCCTGTCGCTGTGGCGCTCGCTGAGGTGCGCCGACGGCCTGAAGCGGATCGCGCACGGCCAGTGCCGCGGTCCCGACGGCCACACCGTCCATGCGCTGTACGTCGCCACCGAGGCGACCCAACGCCTCACCGTGCTCATCGTCGCGGCCTGCCTGATGGGCGCCGCGATCGCGATCCGGGAGCTGGTGGGGGAGCGACCGATCTTCCGGCGGGAGTACGCCGTCGGCCTCTCGCCCGGCGTCTACTTCACCAGCAAGGTGCTCGTCCTCGGCACGGCCGCCTTCGTGCAGGGCCTCGTCGTCACGTTCATCGCCACCGTCGGCCTGCCGCCCCCGGACGGCGCGGCAGGAGCGGTCCGGGTGGCCCTGGCGATCGCCGCGCTCGCGTTCACGATGTCGGTCGTGGGACTCGCGCTCTCGGCGGTGGTCACCAGCAACGAGCAGACGATGCCGTCGCTGGTCGGCATCATCATGCTGCAGCTGGTGCTGTCCGGCGCGCTGTTCGAGATCGCCGGCCGCCCCGTCCTCGAGCAGGTCGCGTGGCTGTCCCCGTCACGCTGGGCGTACGCCGCCTCCGCCTCTGCCATCAACCTCGTCCGCGGCCAGGACGAGCGGAGCCACCAGGACTGGATCGCCCTGTCCGGCGGCAGCCACTACGCCTTCGACCTCGCCATGCTCGGCGCGCTCTGCGTCGTCGCCTTCATCTCCGGCCTGATCCTGGTCCGCCGCAGCGCCACCGCCGACACCTGACCCGCGAGTTCAGGACTCTGGTCGACCGAAACCCTCGATTCGGTCGACCAGAATCCAGAACTCGCGGAGTCAGAGGCGTCAGGGGACGGGCCAGCAGACGTCGGTGACGTGGGCGAGCAGGTCGGTCGGGTCACCGGTGGGGTGGTAGCGCTCGCGGACCGGGCCGCCCGCGGTGCGGGCCTGCTCGGCCACCCACAGCCCGACCGCGCTGTACGCCTGGTCGAGGTCGACCATCGGGCCGTCGTACCGGGTCACGGCGAGGCGCGCCGCGGGCAGCTCGGTGACCTCGATCCGGCCGGTGGGCCGGAAGCCGCCGGCGTCGACCGGGACGAAGGCGACGAGCTCGCCGACCTCGTCGGTGAAGGCCTCGGTGGGGAAGAGCGCCCCGTCGGGGCCGGTGCGGGTGAGGCCCGAGGAGATGAGGGTGCCGTGCAGCTCGGCGAACGCGCCCATCCACCACGCGACCCACTCGGCGGCCCGCACGGTCTCCCGGATCGCGAGCACGGTCGTGGCGGGCTCGTCCCGGTACTCCACCTGCGCGGGTGAGGGTGAGGTGAGCAGCCGGCGCAGCGAGTCGACGGTCTCCTGGGTCTCGCGCAGCTGCCGGCTCATCCGCTCCAGGTGCGCGGCAACGGTGTCGTTGAGGGTGCTCTGGTCGGGCGCGGTGAGCACCGTCCGGACCTCGTCGACCGGCATGTCCAGGGACCGCAGCCGCCGGATCAGCTGCGCCTGCGCGACCTGGTCGGTGCCGTAGTAGCGGTAGCCGCTGTGGTCGTCGACGCGGGCCGGCGCCAGCAGGCCCACGTCGTGGTAGTGCCGCAGCGCCTTGACCGACAGGAAGGTCATCCGCGAGAAGTCCCCGATGCTGAGCAGCTCCGTCATGGCTCCAGCCAACACCCTCCCGGAGGGGGAGGGTCAACGGGCTTGACCCTCCCGTTACGGGAGGCCGGAGAACAGTGCCATGACCACGACAGACATCCTCGACCACCGTCCCGCGGTGGCGCCCGCCGGGCCCAGCCCTCTGCCCTTGGCCGTCCTCCTCGGCGGCACCTTCCTCGTCGTCCTCGACTTCTTCATCGTCAACGTCGCCCTGCCCCAGCTGCAGACCGACCTCCATGCCGGCGAGAGCGGCCTGGAGTGGGTGGTCGCGGGCTACGGGCTCAGCTTCGGCGCCCTGCTGATGGCGGCCAGCCGCCTCGGCGAGCGCTGGGGCCGCCGTCGTACGTACGCCGCCGGCGTGCTCGTCTTCGTCGTCGCCTCCGCGCTCTGCGGCGCCGCCCCCACCATCGGCGTGCTCGTGGCGGCGCGGGTGGCGCAAGGCGTCGGCGCCGCAATGCTGGCGCCGATGGTGCTCGCGCTGATCGGTGACATCTACCAGGGGCCGGCTCGGCTGCGGGCGCTCGGCACCTACTCGACGGTGATGGGCATCGCCGCGGCCGGCGGCCAGCTCGTCGGCGGCCTGCTCATCCAGGCCGACCCCGCGGGCCTCGCCTGGCGCTCGGTCTTCCTCGTCAACGTCCCGCTCGGGCTGCTCGTGCTGGTCGCCGTCCCGCGCGTGCTGCCGCGGATCCCCGCGGACCGCAGCGCCCGCGTCGACGTACCGGGCCTGCTCATGGTCACCGCAGCCACGACGGCCGTCATCCTGCCGCTGCTCGAGGGGCGTCGGCTCGGGTGGCCGCTGTGGACCTGGGCCAGCCTCGCGGCCGGCGCGGTCATCGCGGTGGCCTTCGCGCGCTGGTCCGCGAGCGTCGTCCGGCGCGGCGGTACGCCGCTGTTCGACCCGGCCGCCTTCGCGTCCCCGGCGGTCCGCCGCGGACTGGCCGGTCAGCTCCTGCTGTTCTGCGGGATGGCGTCGTACTTCCTGGTGCTCGCGCTCTACCTCCAGGTCGGTCGCGGTCTCAGCCCGCTGGCCTCCGGCGTGGTCTTCACCCCGGTGGCGCTGGCCTACATGGTCGGGACCCGGCGTGCGAACGCCCTGGTCGCCCGCCACGGCACTCGCACGGTCGCCGGCGGCGCCGTGCTGTTCACCCTCGGCCACCTGCTGCTCCTCGCGGCGGTCGAGGTGGAGGGCAACGGCGGCAGCGTCCTCGCCCTGGTGCCGGGTCTGGTCGTCGCGGGCGCCGGGATGGGGATCTGCCTCAGCTCGCTCGTCGGCTCGGTGATGGGCGCGGTTCCGCCGGTCCACGCGGCCACCGTCAGCGGGACCCTGTCGACGGTCCAGCAGCTCGGCAACTCCATCGGGGTGGCCCTGATCGGGCTGGTGTTCTTCGGCGCCGCCGCGCACGGCATCGACGTGGCCTTCGCCCGGAGCCTGACCTGCCTGGCTGCGGGGACGTGCGTCCCGGCGGTCCTCGCGGCCCGGAGAGCCGGGAATGCGGAGCCGGTCTCCGGACTTGGGTCGAGGTGACCCTTGCGCTCTCCGTCCTCGACCTCGTCCCCGTCCGCGCCGACCAGACCACCGGTGACGCCGTCGCCGCCTCGGTCCGGCTGGCGCGGACGGCGGACGAGCTCGGCTACCGGCGCTACTGGGTGGCCGAGCACCACAACATGCCCGCGGTCGCGGCGACCAACCCGCCGGTCCTCATCTCGCTCCTCGCCGCCCGGACCGAGCGGATCCGCGTCGGATCCGGCGGCGTGATGCTGCCCAACCACGCCCCGCTCGTCGTCGCCGAGCAGTTCGCACTCCTCGAGGCGGCCTTCCCCGGCCGCATCGACCTCGGCATCGGCCGCGCGCCCGGCACCGACCCGGTCACCAGCTGGGCGCTGCGGCACGGTGCCGGGGGAGTGGACGACGAGGCCGTCACCCGCTTCCCCGAGTACGTCGACAACGTGCTCGCCATGATGGAGCCGGCCGGCGTCGGGCTGTCCCTGCGCGACCGCACCCACACCCTGCGCGCCACGCCCGCCGCGGCGTCGGTGCCCGAGATCTGGTTGCTCGGCTCCTCGGACTACTCCGCGCGGCTGGCCGCGGAGAAGGGCATGCCCTACGTCTTCGCGCACCACTTCTCCGGCAGCGGTACGGCGGAGGCACTCGAGCTCTACCGCTCCACGTTCCGCCCGTCGCCCGAGCTCCACGAGCCGAGGACCTTCCTCACCGTCAACGCCTCGGTCGCCACCACCGCCGAGCAGGCCCACCGGCTCGCCCTGCCGCAGCTGCTCCAGATGGCGGCGCTGCGCACCGGTCGCCCGCTCGGGCCGCAGCTCTTGGTCGAGGACGCCGAGGACCAGGTCGAGGCGGGCCTGGACGCCACACGCCAGGGACTGGTCGACGCGATGAGCCGCCGCTGGGTCATCGGCGACCCCGAGTCGGCTCGGCAGGAGATCGAGTCGCTCGCGGCGACGTACGGCGTCGACGAGGTGATGGTGAACCCCGTCTCGGGTGCCCTGACCGGCACCGACACCCGCCGGGCGGAGGCCCGGGAGACCACCGTGCGCCTCCTCGCGGACTGAACCGCAGCGCCGATTCGGCATTCTGTCAAGAGCACTCGTAGACTGGCGTGTCGGTCCAACGTGGGTTCTTGCGGTGGTGCAAGGACCCGACGAGGTCCACTCCCTGCTGCGGCGGGGAGAGGTTCCCGGACCACCGGTAGACAACCCCAACCCGAAGGACGGCATGGCGAAGAAAGAAGGCGTCATCGAGATGGAGGGCTCCGTCGTGGAGGCCCTCCCGAACGCCATGTTCCGCGTGGAGCTGAGCAACGGCCACAAGGTCCTCGCTCACATCAGCGGAAAGATGCGCCAGCACTACATCCGGATCCTCCCCGAGGACCGCGTGGTGGTGGAGCTCTCGCCCTACGACCTGTCCCGCGGACGGATCGTCTACCGCTACAAGTGAGCCCTCCGGCTCGCTTGACGCCACTAGGAGAAAGGGCTGACTCATGAAGGTCAACCCGAGCGTGAAGCCGATCTGTGACAAGTGCAAGGTGATCCGTCGCCACGGCCGCGTCATGGTGATCTGCGAGAACCCGCGCCACAAGCAGCGCCAGGGCTGAGCCCAGCGCCGTACAACTGAATACGACGACAACGCGATCGCTAGGTGGGCACACGAGCCCACCGATCACCTCCGGAACGGATGGCCGGAGCTGGGACCAGATGTCCCGGAACGCATCGTGACCAGACCACCGTGTACCGAAGGGACAGCCATTCATGGCACGCCTCGTTGGTGTTGACCTCCCGCGCGACAAGCGCATCGAGGTCGCTCTCACCTACATCTACGGCATCGGCCGTACCCGCGCCCAGCAGCTGCTGGCCGCCACCGGGGTCAACCCGGATCTCCGCGTCCACGAGCTGGGCGACGAGGAGCTGGTCAAGCTCCGCGACGAGATCGAAGCCAACTTCAAGATCGAGGGTGACCTCCGTCGCGAGGTCCAGGCCGACATCCGCCGCAAGATCGAGATCGGCTCCTACCAGGGTCGTCGCCACCGCATGGGCCTCCCGGTCCGCGGTCAGCGCACCAAGACCAACGCTCGCACCCGCAAGGGTCCGAAGCGCACCGTTGCCGGCAAGAAGAAGGCGAAGTGATCTGAGTGCCTCCCAAGGTTCGCGCGGCCGCTAAGAAGATCCGCCGCAAGGAGAAGAAGAACGTCGCTCAGGGCGAGGCCCACATCAAGAGCACGTTCAACAACACCATCGTCACGATCACCGACCCGACCGGTGCGGTGATCTCGTGGGCCTCCGCCGGCACCGTCGGCTTCAAGGGCTCCCGCAAGTCCACGCCGTACGCCGCGCAGATGGCCGCTGAGGCCGCCGGTCGTCGGGCGATGGAGCACGGCATGAAGAAGATCGACGTCTTCGTCAAGGGCCCGGGTTCGGGTCGCGAGACGGCGATCCGCTCGCTGGGTGCGATCGGCCTCGAGGTCGGCACCATCCAGGACGTGACCCCCGCCCCGCACAACGGCTGCCGCCCGCCCAAGCGTCGCCGCGTCTGAGACTCGCGAAGGAGACTGACCAATGGCCCGTTACACCGGACCCCTGACCAAGAAGTCGCGCCGTCTCGGCGTCGACCTCATCGGAGGCGACTCCGCCTTCGAGAAGCGCCCCTACCCGCCCGGCCAGCACGGCCGCGCGCGGATCAAGGAGAGCGAGTTCCGCAACCAGCTGCAGGAGAAGCAGAAGGCGCGCTACACCTACGGCGTCCTCGAGAAGCAGTTCCACAAGTACTACGTGGAGGCCGCTCGTCGCCAGGGCAAGACCGGCGACAACCTGCTCCAGCTGCTCGAGTGCCGTCTCGACAACGTGGTCTACCGTGCCGGCTTCGCGCGCACCCGCCGCCACGCCCGCCAGCTCGTGTCCCACGGACACTTCCTGGTCAACGGCAAGAAGGTCGACATCCCGTCGTACCAGGTGAGCCAGTACGACATCATCGATGTCCGCCCGAAGTCGCTCGAGACGACCCCGTTCATCGTGGCTCGCGAGACCCACGGCGAGCGGATCGTGCCGGCCTGGCTGCAGGTGTACCCCAACCGCATGCGGATCCTGGTGCACCAGCGCCCCGTGCGTGAGCAGATCGACCTGCCCATCCAGGAGCAGTTCATCGTGGAGTACTACTCCAAGAAGTAATCGCTCGGGGGCTCCGCCCCCGAGTGCCCCCACTGGGGGCTCCGCCCCCAGACCCCCGGGTCCGTGGCTGAGTCCCCAGTGCGGCACCCACGTTCTTCTCCAACCTCGAAAAACAGTCTGGGTCCTCATATAGCGGTCGGCCCGGAAAGGAAAAGAAACAGTGCTCATCGCACAGCGCCCCACCCTGTCGGAAGAGACCGTCGACCAGTTCCGCTCGCGCTTCGTCATCGAGCCGCTGGAGCCGGGCTTCGGCTACACGCTGGGCAACTCGCTCCGGCGCACCCTGCTGTCCTCGATCCCCGGTGCTGCCGTCACGAGCATCAAGATCGACAGCGTCCTCCACGAGTTCTCGACGATCGAGGGCGTCAAGGAGGACGTCACCGAGATCATCCTGAACCTCAAGGGCCTGGTCGTCTCCTCCGAGCACGACGAGCCCGTCACGATGTACCTGCGCAAGTCGGGTGCCGGTGACGTCACCGCCGCGGACATCGCGCCGCCGGCCGGCGTCGAGGTGCACAACCCCGACCTGAAGATCGCCACCCTGGGCGACAACGGCAAGCTCGAGATGGAGCTCGTCGTCGAGCGTGGCCGTGGCTACGTCTCCGCCGTCCAGAACAAGGGTGCCGACAACGAGATCGGCCGGATGCCCGTCGACTCGATCTACAGCCCCGTGCTGAAGGTCAGCTACAAGGTCGAGGCCACCCGTGTCGAGCAGCGCACCGACTTCGACAAGCTCGTCATCGACGTCGAGACCAAGCCGTCGATCCTGCCCCGCGACGCCATCGCGTCGGCCGGAAAGACCCTGGTCGAGCTCTTCGGCCTGGCCCGTGAGCTCAACGTCGAGGCCGAGGGCATCGACATCGGCCCGTCGCCCGTCGACGAGCAGCTCGCCGCCGACCTCGCCCTCCCGGTCGAGGACCTGCAGCTGACCGTCCGGTCCTACAACTGCCTCAAGCGCGAGGGCATCCACACCGTGGGTGAGCTCATCAGCCGCTCGGAGCAGGACCTGCTGGACATCCGCAACTTCGGTGCCAAGTCGATCGACGAGGTCAAGGCCAAGCTGGTCGAGATGGGTCTGTCCCTCAAGGACAGCGCGCCCGGCTTCGACCCGACCGCTGCGCTCGCGGCGTACGGCGACGACTACGACGACGAGGACGACGAGTCGGCCCTCGAGGACGAGTCCTTCTGATTGATGGGCCGAGCGTGTCGCCGCTGATCGATGCGCTCGCCGGGTTCTTCCCGTCGCTGACGCTCCAGTAAGAACCCGGCCTCGGCATCGGCGGCGCCACGCTGCCGGCCTCGCGGTCGAGTTGGTCTCGGGGCCAGATCGCTTGGCGGCACGACACACGCAGTTCCAACCTCCGGTACCTGACACGGCCGGACCACTACCGAAGTACCTGACACGGCTTCGGAGATAGAGAGAGAACAATGCCCAAGCCCAAGAAGGGTTACCGCCTCGGCGGCTCGGCCGCCCACCAGCGGCTCATCCTGTCGAACCTGGCCACCGCGCTCTTCGAGCACGGCCGGATCACCACCACCGAGGCCAAGGCCCGCATGCTGCGGCCGTACGCCGAGAAGCTGGTGACCAAGGCCAAGAAGGCCCACGCCGGCGAGAACCCGCTGCACCAGCGCCGCGAGGTCCTCAAGGACATCCGGGACAAGGGTGTCGTGCACACCCTGTTCACCGAGATCGCGCCCCTCGTCGCGGAGCGTCCCGGCGGCTACACCCGGATCACCAAGATCGGCAACCGTCAGGGTGACAACGCCCCGATGGCCGTCATCGAGCTCGTGACCGAGGCCTTCACCCCGGCCCCGGCCAAGGCCGCCAAGACCGAGAGGAAGGCCGAGCCGGCTGCCGCCGCTCCGGTCGAGGAGGCTCCGGTCGAGGAGACCGCCGAGGTCGAGGCCGACGTCACCACCGAGGCTCCGGCCGAGGAGGTCCTCGCGGACGAGGCCCCCGTGGCCGAGGCCGAGGAGACTGCCACGGAGGAGACCTCCGAGGAGGCCTGAGCTCCGCTCGCAAGCGTCGAAGGCCCGTTCCCGCTCATGCGGGGGCGGGCCTTCGTGCTTTTTCGGGGCCGCCTCTGCCCCACCTAGACTGGAGCCATGAGCATCGACCTCGGCACCCCGCGCCTGATCGACGAGTCCGAGCGGCAGGTGCTGCTCGCCGACCCGCGGGGCTACTGCGCCGGCGTCGACCGGGCCGTGGTGACCGTGGAGCAGGCCCTGGACCTGTACGGCGCCCCCGTCTACGTGCGCAAGCAGATCGTGCACAACAAGCACGTCGTGGCCAACCTCGAGTCGCGCGGTGCGATCTTCGTCGAGGAGCTCGACGAGGTGCCCGAGGGAGAGACCGTCGTCTTCTCCGCCCACGGCGTCTCGCCGGCGGTCCACCGCCAGGCCGAGGAGCGCTCGCTCAAGACCATCGACGCGACCTGCCCGCTGGTCACCAAGGTGCACCGCGAGGCGGTCCGCTTCGCGCGCGAGGGCTACACCATCCTGCTGATCGGCCACGCCGGTCACGAGGAGGTCGAGGGCACCGCCGGTGAGGCGCCCGACCAGACCGTGCTCGTCGAGCACCCCGACGACGTCGACAAGCTCGAGTTCCCCGACGACGCCAAGCTCGCCTGGCTCTCCCAGACCACCCTGTCGGTCGACGAGACGATGGAGACCGTACGCCGCCTCCGCGCCAAGTTCCCGCAGCTCGAGGACCCGCCGTCCGACGACATCTGCTACGCCACCCAGAACCGCCAGGTCGCGGTCAAGGAGATCGGCGCTGCCGCCGACCTGGTCATCGTGGTGGGCTCGGCGAACTCCTCGAACTCGGTGCGGCTGGTCGAGGTCGCGCTGGAGGCCGGCGCGAAGTCGTCGTACCGCATCGACGACGTGACCGAGCTGGACGAGACCTGGCTCGACGGCGTCGCGTCGGTGTCGGTCACCTCGGGTGCGTCCGTGCCCGACCACCTGGTGCAGGAGGTCCTGGGCTATCTGGCGGAGCGTGGCTTCCCGGACGCGCGGCCGGTGCAGACCGCGGAGGAGACGCTCGCGTTCTCGCTGCCGAAGGAGCTGCACAAGGACCTGAAGGCAGCCGGTCGCTGAGATGGCCCGGTATCTCGACGTCCACCCGGACAACCCGCAGCCGCGTGCGCTCCAGCAGATCGTGGCGGCGCTGCAGGACGACGCGCTCATCGCGTACCCGACCGACTCCGGCTACGCGCTCGGCTGCCGGATCGGCAACCGCGAGGGCCGTGACCGGATCCTCAAGATCCGTGGCCTCGACGACAAGCACCACTTCACCCTGGTGTGCCGGGACTTCTCCCAGCTCGGCCAGCTCGTCCACGTCGACAACTCGGCGTTCCGGGCGATCCGGTCGGCCACGCCCGGTCCGTACACCTTCATCCTGCCGGCGATGCCGGAGGTGCCGAAGCGGCTGCTGCACCCGAAGAAGCGCACCGTCGGCGTACGCATCCCGGACCACGTCTTCGTGCAGGCGCTGCTCGAGGAGCTCGGCGAGCCGCTGCTGTCCTCGACGCTGATCCTGCCCGGCGAGACCGAGCCGCGGACCATGGGTTGGGAGATCAAGGAGGACCTCGACCACGAGGTCGACATCGTCGTCGAGGCCGGTGAGGTCAAGCCCGAGCCGACCACGGTCGTCGACTGGTCCGAGGGCGCCCCCGAGGTCGTGCGCCGCGGCGCGGGGGACCCCGACAGGTTCTGATCATCGGCGCGAGCGCGTCGCCGCTGATCGGCGCCTTGCCTCACCTGCGCTCCTCGGTCCTTCGGTCGCTCGTTCCTCGCTCCCTCCGTCGCCTCGTCGCGCAGGCTCGGCAACCGGCGCCGGCGGCGCCGCGCTGCCGCGCCCTTCATCTTCTCTCAAGGTGGGCGTGCCTAGCCTGCTTGACATGAGTGACCTGCCGCCTGCGACACCGGTGCCGGCTGCGAAGCCGGGCCGCCGTCGTCGTCGGCGCCAGCGACGCTGGGTCCGCCCAACCCTGATCGGGCTGACGGTGCTGCTCGTGCTGCTGGGCGGGGCGGCGTTCTGGGGCTACCGCACGATGGCCGGCAAGATCCACACCTTCGACGCCGCGGGCGTCTCCGCGCACCGGCCGAACCCGACCAGCGGCGAGAACGTGCTGCTCATCGGCACCGACTCCCGGGCCGGGGAGAGCGGGGTGCTCGGTGGTCGCGGTGACGCGATCGGGCGTTCCGACACCACGATCCTCGTGCACGTCTTCTCGGGGAGCCACCGTGCGGTGGCGGTGTCGATCCCGCGCGACTCGCTGGTGACGATCCCGTCGTGCCGGCTGCCCGACGGCACGTGGACCCAGCCGCAGCACGACGTCATGTTCAACTCGGCGTTCAGCGTCGGCGACACCGTCGCCGGCAACCCGGCCTGCACCCAGAACACCGTCGAGAAGCTGACCGGCCTGCGCATCGACCACACCGTGGTGGCCAACTTCGCGGGCTTCGCCGCCCTCTCCGACGCGGTCGGCGGCGTCCCGGTGTGCGTGCCCAACGCGGTCTACCAGGACGACCTGCGCCCGCAGATGACCACCCGCGGACGGCTGCTGTTCCACGCGGGCCGGCAGCTGGTCGAGGGGACGAAGGCACTCGACTACGTCCGGATCCGGCACGGGCTCGGCGACGGGTCCGACATCGGCCGGATCAAGCGGCAGCAGGCCTTCCTGTCGTCGATGATCGACACCATCCGCAAGCAGGGCCTGTCGTCGAGCCACCTGCTCCCGCTGGTCGACGCGGCCACGGCCAACCTGACCTTCGACTCCGGCCTCGGGTCGCCGCTCAAGCTGCTGTCCTTCGCCATGGGTCTGCGGCACCTGCAGCCCTCCGACATCGACTTCGTCACCGTGCCCTGGCGGTACGACGGCTACCGGGTCGCCATCGTCGAGCCGGCCGCCCGCCGGTTGTGGGCCGCCCTGCGCAACGACCAGCCGGTGGCGGGGACGGCGCCGCACCACCACCGCCGGGCCGCGGGCGTGCCGAAGGCGGTGCTGGCGGGAGGCCGGACCGCCAGCATGAACCCCTGCGCCAACCTCACCTGAGGAGCTCCCGCTCAGGCGTGGGCGTCGAGCACCCGGAGGATCTCGCGTGCGGCCCGCTCGTGACCGTCGGGTTCGATCGGCAGGGCGTCGGAGCGTGCACCGAGGTGGGTGGTGATCAGGTCGGCGAGGTGCTCGGGATCGGCGTCGGGATAGTCGACCCGGATGCCGGAGCGGTAGTTGTCGAGCCGGTGCGGGACGTGCAGGTTCTGCTCGAAGTGTCGCTGCAGCGGGACGTAGGCGAACGGGGTGCGACTCGACGTCAGCTCCATCGCGGTGGCCAGCCCGCCCTGCACGACCGCCATGTCGGCCGCGGCGAGGAGGTGGTCGAGGTCGGGGACGTAGCCGGCGACGGTGAGCCCGCTCTCGCCCGGGTCCGCGAGGGTGAGCCGCGGCCCGGTGACGACCATCGTGCGGAGGTCGGGTTCGGTGCGTCGCGCCAGCTGATGTGCGGCCACCGCCCGGTCCAGCAGCGCGCTCCCGATCCCGGATCCGCCGACGGCGACCACGCACAGCGGTTGGTCGGGGCGAGCGCCGACCCGGCTGCGGGCCTCGTCGCGCTCGACGGCGGTCGAGGCGCGGGTGCCGACGTACCCGGTGAAGGTGAAGTTCTTCTCGGCGAATGCGCGCACGGTGGGCAGCCCGGGGCCGAGGGGCACGTCGAGGGCGTCGGACGGGTTGCCGATGAACAGGGAGGCGTCGCGGACGGGGTTGGTCGTGCACTGCTCGACCATCAGCGCATTCGTGTCGGCGATGATCGCGCGCTCGCGGTCGCTCGCGTCGTCGACGGGAAGCAGGCCGACGTAGTCGGTCATCCAGACGAAGGGCGCGCGCTTCTCGCCGGGGTTCTCGTGCAGGAACAGGTCGACCTCCCAGGCCTCGTCGCCGATCACCAGGTCGAAGCGCTCCTCGCGCATGACCTCGCGGAACACGGCGAAGTTGCGGGCCATCAGGTCGTCGGCCCGGCGGAACGCACCGAAGACGTCCAGCTCGTGACCCACGGACTCGAGCTCGAAGTGGCGGCACTCGCTGAGCAGGTGCCGGCTCGGGGGGTGCACGGGCTCGTCGTTGGCCTCGAGCACCGTCGTGACGGGATGCTGGGCGAGCCAGGTGATCTCGACGTCAGGTCGCTGGCGGCGCAGCTCCTTGACGATCGCGATGTCGCGGCGGGCGTGGCCGAGGCCGATGGGGGAGCAGACGACCAGGATCTTCGGGCGCCCGGACCCGGTCGGCCGTGGGGGCGCGTCGGGAGCGGCCCCGACCAGCACGCGGTCGGCGAGGGCCTGGATGGCGGCTGCCGTCGTCGCCACCTTGCGTCCGTGCGGGCAGTGGTCGGCGCCGGGCAGCGTCACCAGCTCGCCGCGCGTGGCGTCCGCGAGCCAGACGGCGTCGGCGTGCGGCGTCACCTCGTCCTCGGTGCCGGTCACCACCACCACGGGCACCGACACCTGGCGGGCGAGCCCGTCGAGGACCTTCCGGCTGCGCAGGACCGGAGCGCGGAGTGCTGCGATCATCGACTCGAGATCGGCGTCGGCCGCTCGCTCGCAGGCGGTGTCGATGATCCACTCGCTGTGCGGGGCGGACAGCGCCTTGCGCATGAACCACCGGCTGAAGGCCCGCGGGTGGCTGCGGATGTACGGCGCATTCAACCGCGCCCAGCCAGAGTGGACGACCGAGGGCCGCTCGAACGCCGGCCGCAGGGCCGGGCTGGTGAGGAGCCGCAGGACCGATCGCGTGTAGGGGATGAAGGGGCCGAGGAACGCGGCACCGGCGATCCGATCCGCATGGTGTGCGGCGAGCAGGAGCAGCGCCTGGCAGGAGCGGGAGTGGGCGACCGCGACCGCTCGGTCGATGCCCGCCGCGTCCATCACGGCCAGGGTGTCGGCGGTCAGCGCTGCCGGGGTGTGGCGTGCAGGGTCGGGGGACGGCGACGACCGGCCGTTGCCCGGCGGGTCGAAGGTGAGGACCGTGAAGCCGGGCCAGAGGCACCCGATCACCAGGCGCCACACCCGGGAGTCCTGCAGGTTCCACGGGGGCAGCAGGACGACGGTGCGTGCGCCGTCGCCGAAGACCTCCCACGCCAGCTCCACGCCGCCACGCTCGCAGCGGCCTGATCGGGTGGGTTCGATGGTGCGGTCCACCTTCATCGTGCTCGTCCTTCCATCCATCGATCGAGATCGGCGAGGAGCTCGGCATGTCCGGTCCGGACTCCCGCCAGCTGTTCCATCCCGAGCCCGGCGTTGAAGGTGATCACCAGGGTCACCACGCTCTCCAGGCTGAGGCCGAGCTCGGCCATCCCGAGGTCGTCGTACGGCTGCCTGAAGCCGTCGCGCAGGACCTGCCGCCATGCCTCGTACGCCGCCGCGACGCGCGGGGCGAGCGAGGGGGAGTTGAGCGAACGCGAGGAGAGCTCGCCCCAGACCTTCTGGTAGCCGTCGGCCACGTCCTTGTCGAGGTAGGACATCGCGTCGCGCCACACCTCGATGAACGGTCGGCCGCTGGAGTAGAGGTCGCGTTGGCGCTCCAGCAGGTTGGCGGTGAACCGCTCGAAGACCTGCACGAACAGCTCGTCGAGGCTGCCGAAGTAGTAGTGGATCAGGCCGTGGTTCAGGCCCGCCTCGGCACCCACGCGCCGCGTCGTGACGCCCGCATGCCCCTCGCGCACCAGGATCCGCTCGGCCGCGTCGAGCAGCTGGATCCGTGCGGGGCCGTCCGGTTTAGTCACTCGACTAAAATCGCACCGACGGGCACGCGCGTCAAGGGGTCAGCCCCGGACGGCCGGCTGACGGCAGGTCGCGAGGTGCGTTCAGATCGCGCCGAGGCGGGTGAGCACCCGCCGGCGTACCGCCAGGATGGCGAGGCAGGCCAGGTAGCCCGCGACGAGCGCCAGGCTGTGGTGGGAGAGGCCGGTGACCGTGGCCTGGACCGTGCCGTCGGATGCCTGGGCGACGGATCCGGGCTGGCAGAAGCCCAGCAGGGCGACGACGCCGGCCATCGCGAGAGGCGGCAGCACCCCGACGGTGAAGAAGTCGGTGGGGCGGACCGACAGGGCGGCGTACAGGCAGAGCGCGACGAAGACGACGTCGAAGAGGCCGCCCAGGTGGTCGGCCATGCCGACCTCGACCGCTGTCACCGTCAGCAGCAGGGCAGCGGTCAGCGCCGCGACCTCCCGCCCAGGTTCGCGTCCTTCTTCCCACAGCGTGCGGGGCCGTGGCTGTGCCACTTGGCTCACGCTCTCCACGGTAGGCCCGGACGGCCGGAGTCCGGGGTCGGCACGCCGATGGGCGGCCCTGGCGCGGACGAATCGTGACGGGTGGGACTCGGCGGCAGGTGCGGGGTCGCGTGCTGCCTCAGCAGTCCCGGTTGGTCCGCTCCTGGGACGGTCAGTCGGCGAGGTCGACCACGACGGGGGCGTGGTCGGAGGGGGAGCCGGTGCCGATCGCGGGGTTGCGCTCGTCGCGGTCGACGAAGGCGCCGGTGACGCGGGTGGCGAGGGCGGGGGAGCCGAGGACGAAGTCGATCTTCAGGCCGCGGTCGCGCTCGAAGCGCTGGCGGTAGTAGTCCCAGTAGGTGTAGCCGGGCGCGTAGGAGCGGGTGACCTCGGTCCAGCCGCCGTCGAGGAAGGCCTGGAACGAGGCGCGCTCGGCCGGGGTCACGTGGGTCGAACTGGCGAACTGGGCGACGTCGAAGACGTCGTCGTCGGTGGGGCAGATGTTCCAGTCGCCCACCAGGGCGGCGGGCGCGTCGAGCCAGCCCGCGGCGGCCTCGCGGAGCCGCTGCAGCCAGTCGAGCTTGTAGACGTAGTGCGGGTCGTCGGGCTTGCGGCCGTTGGGGACGTACAGGCTCCAGATGCGTACGCCGCCGCAGGTCGCGCCGAGGGCCCGCGCTTCCGCCTTCTCGTTGAACGCGGGCATCCCCGGGAACCCGGCCGTCACGTCCTCGATGCCGACGCGGCTGATCAGCGCGACACCGTTCCACTGGTCGTAGCCGACCGCGGCGATGTCGTACCCACGCGCCTGCAGGCCCATCAGCGGCAGCTGCTCCTCGCGGGCCTTCGTCTCCTGCACGGCGAGCACGTCGATGTCGTGCCGCTCGAGGAAGGCCTCGACCCGGTCGATGCGCGAACGGAGGGAGTTGACGTTCCAGGTGGCGATCCGCACCCGGCGAGGCTAGCGGGTCAGTCGTCCTGGCCCGACCCGTGCCACCGGGTGTGGATGGGGCCCTTGGCCACCGACAGCACGAGGAACGCCAGCAGCGCCACAGCCCCCACCGGCACCGACGCGGGCCAGGGCAGCAGCACGCCGGCCAGCACGGTCAGGAGGACGAGGACCGCGACCGACACCCACCCCTGCCACGTGATCGGCACGCCGCCGTACGACGTCCGCCTGCGTCCGAACCAGTGCCGCCTGTTCATGCGGCCGAACCTAGGAAGCGGGCGACCGCCACCGGTCACCGACGAGGACACCGTCGGTAACGATGTCCTCACTCGCCAACAGGGTCAGTCGTCGTGACCGAAGCTGCGCAGCCAGTGCGGCATGGGACTGCGCGCGATGGCGACCGCGAACGTGCACATCAGCAGGAACCCGAAGAGCGCCACCCACCCCAACGCCTCCAGCGTCGAGCCGGCGTCGAAGACCAGGAGACCACCCGTCACCACGATGACCGCCTGGATCGCGATCAGGACGAACGCCTGCCAGGTCACCGGCACGAGCAGCTGACCCAGGTTGCGGCGGTTGAACCAGTAGTGAACCGAATGAGTCGTCATTGACACCCTCTGTTCCGGGGGTTCCGGGGTTGGTGCGGCCGAAGTTACGCCAGGTCAGGCCTCGGGGGAAGCACCGTCGACGAGGAATCGGGCGGCGAGCATGCCCTCGAAGGTGCCGATCAGCCGCTCGGGCGGGAACGCCTCGGGATCGGCGAGGACGAGCCGTGCGAACTCCTCGGCCGCGGCCATCACCATGAAGGCCAGGACCTCGGCGTCGAGGAACGGCCCGCCCCGCCGCTCGAGGCCGACCTCGACCGCGTCCGCGATGTAGCCGCGGATCAGGTCCTTGGTGCTCTCGATCCGCTCGCGCACCACGTCGGGGGCGTTGCGGGTCAGGCCGAGGACCGGTCGCCACACCTCCGGCTCCTTCTGCACCACGTCGAGGAAGGCGCGCAGCATCTGCACCAGCCACACGTCGATGTGGTCGGGCGTGCCCTGGGGGAGCAGGTGGATGACCGAGGCGAGGGCGCGACGCTGGGTGCGGTCGAGCAGGGCGTTGAGGAGCGGTTCGAGGCCGTCGTACGCCGTGTAGACGACCGGCCGGGTCACCTCGGCCTCGCGGGCGATGGCCTCGACGGTGAGCTTGTCGTAGCCGTCGCGGGCGAGGAGGCGGAGCGCGGCGTCGAGCAGGTGCTCGCGGCGTACCTCGACGGGTTGGCGAGGTGCGTAGCGGCGCTTCCCGGGCGTGGCCTCCGTCACGTTACCGACAATATACAGCGCCGTAAAATTGTGCGAACCTACGGATCTGTAGCAATTGCGACACCGTGTCGCGGTCGCAGTGAGGAGGCCCCGATGTTCGGGATCATGACCCGCAACCAGATGCTGGCGAAGTACGAGCCGATGGCCGACTACGGCTTCCTCGGCCCGGACTCGGTCTCGTGGAAGGTGTGGTCGCACCCCACGTCGTACGTGCTCGGCTTCGCGCGTGCGGTCACCATCGAGCACTTCGATCCCAACCTGGCCGCGGCCGTCATCCAGTCCGGTGGCGTGAAGTACCGCCCCTCGACGCGCTACGGCCGCACCCTGCGCTACTTCGCGATGCAGCTCTTCGGTGGTGCCGAGCAGACCGCGAAGGCCGCCGACGTGCTGGTCAAGGTCCACTCCAAGGCGGTCGGCAACGACCCCGTCACGGGTGGCACGTACGACGCCAACGACCCGTCCTCGCAGCTGTGGATCCACGTGACCGCGTGGCACTCGATCCTCAAGTGCTACGAGATGTTCGGCCCCGGCAAGCTCACCGAGGCCGAGGAGAACCAGTTCTGGGCCGAGATGGGCGAGATCGCGAAGCTGCAGACGATCAACCCGGACGACGTGCCGACGAACCGCGCCGAGGTGCACCGCTACTTCGAGGAGTGGCGCCCGCGGCTGGCCGCGTCCGAGGGCGCGCAAGACATGATCCACTTCATCATGCCGCTGATGGTCGCGCTGCCGCCGACGATGCCGACCTGGCAGAAGACGCTGCTGCGACCGGCGGTCTGGACGATGAGCAAGGGCGTCATCTCGACGTACCCGAAGCACATGCGGGACATGGCGAACCTGCCGCAGGGCCGCCTCCTCGATCTCTATGCGCGGGTCGCCAACAAGCTGCTGCACACGGCGCTCGCGCGGTCGATGAACGCCCGGCTCGCACTGTTCCAGGTGCTCGCCCCCGCCGCCGTCGACATCGCCGCGCCGGCGATCCTGGGCATCGAGCCGTTGAGCGACCGGGTCTGGGGCGTGCGCGAGGCGCAGGACCACTTCGGCTTCGCCTACCCGGCCGAGGCGCACCACGACCTCCGCGCGAAGCAGCGGGACCGGGTCTTCAACCAGGGCGTCAAGCCGTCCGACGAGGGGCTCGAGGAGTCGCAGCAGCACATCGGTTCGATGGACGTGCTGCACCCCGAGGTCCTCGGCGCCTGAGGCTCCGGACGCCTGTTCCGGGCATGCGGCCGGGGCCTTGGGGTACCTCGGCCGCATGGTCCCCGGAATCGTGCTGCTGATCCTCGGTGCGGTGTTCGCCTTCGCGATCCGCTCCGACGGCACCTGGATCGACACCCGCGCGCTGGGCGCGATCCTGATGCTCGGCGGGCTCGCCTTCATCGCCCGCTCGCTGGTGGGGAGGCGCGAGGTCGTCGTCGAGGAGGAACAGACCGACAGCGGTGCCGGGCCGGAGGTGACCGAGCGCCGCGTGGTCATCGAGAGGCGCGACTGAGGCGAATCGTGCGGGGGCCGATCCCGCACCTAGGATGGCCACCCGTGGCACTCACCATCGGCATCGTCGGTCTCCCGAACGCGGGCAAGTCGACGCTCTTCAACGCACTGACCAAGAACAACGTGCTCGCGGCGAACTACCCGTTCGCGACGATCGAGCCGAACGTCGGTGTCGTCGGCGTGCCCGACCCGCGCCTCGACCGGCTCGCGGAGATCTTCGGCTCGGAGCGGATCCTGCCGGCCACCGTCGAGTTCGTCGACATCGCGGGCATCGTCCGCGGCGCGTCGCAGGGTGAGGGCCTGGGCAACAAGTTCCTCGCGCACATCCGCGAGTCGGCGGCGATCTGCCAGGTCACGCGGGTCTTCCGCGACGAGGACGTCACCCACGTCGACGGCGAGGTCAACCCCGCGAACGACATCTCCACGATCCAGACCGAGCTGATCCTCGCCGACCTCGAGACGGTCGATAAGTCCGTCGTACGGCTGGAGAAGGAGGCGCGGAAGTCGAAGGACCTCGCCGCCAACCTCGCCGCCGCGGTGGAGGCCAAGGCCGCCCTCGAGGCCGGTACGCCGATCATCGCGACCTCCATCGACCGCGCCCTGCTGCGCGAGCTCTCCCTGCTCACCGCGAAGCCGTTCATCTACGTCTTCAACTGCGACGCCGACGAGCTCCAGGACGAGGACCTCAAGGCGAAGATGCGCGAGATCGTCGCGCCCGCCGAGGCGATCTTCCTCGACGCGAAGTTCGAGTCCGAGCTGATCGAGCTCGACGACGAGGAGGCCGCCGAGTTCCTCGCCGAGGCCGGCGTTACCGAGCCCGGTCTCGAGGTGCTGGCCCGGGTCGGCTTCGACACCCTCGGCCTGCAGACCTACCTCACCGCCGGCCCCAAGGAGTCGCGCGCCTGGACGATCCGCAAGGGCGACACCGCCCCGCAGGCCGCCGGCGTGATCCACACCGACTTCGAGAAGGGCTTCATCAAGGCCGAGATCGTCACCTTCTCCGACCTCGACGCCGCCGGATCCATGGCCAAGGCCAAGGAGGCGGGCAAGGTCCGGATGGAGGGCAAGGACTACGTCATGGCCGACGGGGACGTGGTGGAGTTCCGCTTCAACGTGTGAGTTGACGCGTTTATGCAGGTCAGAGGGCATATAATCCCTGTCGGTCCGCTCAGAGTCCGCAGGAATGCGGCGGGATGGGCTGAATCTGGTCGTTCGGAAGTCACGATCGCTGGACGCTGACACCCGCCGCTGACCCCGCCCGTGACTCCTTGGCGGATAGAGGCAGGTGCCGAACGCGCCCACCGCCGAACGGCCCGCCGCGCGCCTGTTGGCTGTTCGGTCCTTCTTGCTCGTGGTGGCTTGTTGCCGGCTGGCCTACGCCTAGAGTCGATCTTCGCTCCTGGAGCGAGAGCGGTACCGAAACGCGCGAGCCTGTCCCAGGCGCATGTGAGGATGGGACGTGTGACCGAGATCCACGTGACTGCGGGGAAGACGATCCTTCAGGCGTACCTTAAGACGCCGCCCGCAGGCTTGTGCGAACTGGTGTGGAACGCTTTCGATGCGGACGCAAAGAGCGTCAGCATCGAGGTCGAGAGGAATGACCTGGGCGGAGTCGAGCAGGTCATCGTCACTGACGACGGGGACGGCATGAACCGCGAGCGGGCCGAGCTTTCCTTCGCGACCGTTGGAGACAGCTGGAAACTTATGCCCGGGACCATGACCACCGCTGGCCGCCCCGTTCATGGGCGCTATGGTCGCGGGCGGTACGCCGCGTTCTCGATCGGCAACGCGGTGAGCTGGTACTCCACTGCGGAGGCGGTCGAGGGCGCCGAGCTCAGAACCATCAAGGTGCAAGGAAACAAGGCGACGCTCGACCGTTTCAGAGTCGTCGACGCCCCGCTCGAGGGCGAAGAATCTGGGACACGGGTCGTAATAGGAATGGTGTCGCCCGATGCTGCGGCGGCATTCGAAGAGGCGAGCGGGCTTAGGCAGCGTTTGCTGACGGAGTTCGCGCTGCACCTCGACAGACATCGCGACTTCTCGATCGAGTTCCTCGGTGCCGAGATCGAGCCGCAAGCGGTTATCGCGGCCAAGACGCCCATCGACCTGGACATGCCGGAAGGCGTTCCGGGCAAAGCCAAGCTGACGATCATCGAGTGGGACATCTCAAACGTCGAGCGACGTCTCTACCTATGCGATTCGACGGGGTCGATCGTTGCCGAAATGCCCCCCGGCATCCAGGCCCCGAGGGCCGAGTTCACCGCCTACCTTCAGTGGGACGGCTTCACCCGCGACCAGGACCTCATCCTCGACGGTGACAATGCGACGCCCCAGGGTCAGGTCGTCACGGCTGCTCAGGCCGCTCTCCGCTCTCACCTCGCCGCTTCCCAGAGGCGTCGAGAGGCCGAGACGGTGACGCGCTGGAAGAAGGAAGGCGTGTACCCGTATCACGGGGAGCCGAAGACCCAGGTCGAGAAGGCCACGCGCGACACGTTTAACGTCGTGGCGATGGCGGCGTCGAGAGCCGTCGACGAGGCGAAGGACGCGAACACCAAGGCCTTGGCGCTTAGCCTCCTCCGGGAGACCTTTGAGAACGATCCGGAGCGCCTCCTCCCCATTCTTAGGAAGTTCTCCAAGCTTCCCTCGGCTCGTATCGAGGAATTGGCGGAGATTCTCGAGCGCACGACCTTGACCCATCTGATCTCGCTTGGGCATGAGGTTGGCAGTCGCATTGACTTCCTGCACGGGCTCAACGCACTCCTCTTTGACAGGCTCAGCCGGAAGAAGTTGCTCGAGCGGCGACAGCTTCACCGGATCCTGGCGCAACAGACGTGGATCTTCGGCGAAGAGTGGTCGCTCACCGGCGACGACGAGCGCCTGACGGTCGTCCTCGCTAAGTATCTCGAGAAACTCGGCGTCGATGTCGAACTCGCGGGCGACAAGCCGGTCCTCCGCGGCGACGGTTCCGATGCGATCCCTGACCTTGTTCTGGGGCGTCGGCTCGAAACCCGCCAGAACCACTTTGCCCATCTCGTCGTCGAGCTTAAGCGTCCGAATCATCGTCTCACCGACGAGGATCTGACCCAGATCCGCAGCTACGCGAGCGCGATCACAAACGACGAGCGCTTCTCCCAGCCGAACTCATCCTGGGAGTTCTGGCTCGTCGGCAACACGACCCGGGAGGACATCGACGAGGCGCGCGACCAGGAAAACCTGCCCTTCGGAGTTGCGTACAACGGCAAGAAGTACAAGGTCATCGTCAAGAAGTGGGCAGAGGTGATCGGCGACGCCGAACACCGTTTGAAGTTCGTCCAGGACTCTCTCCAGTATCAGAGTGGCCGCGACCTGGGGCTGGCGCACATGCGCGACAAGTACGCGGAGTATCTGCCGAACGAAGTAATCGACGAGGTCGCGCGGGCGTCGGATGACGCGGCGGTTGGGGACACGGAACCCGATGCCGTGCCGGACCCGGCGGAGCCGGCAATGGACTCATCCCCGTCTTCGGATGTGAGCGAACCTGCCGAAGCAAGGGTCGCCGCGGAGGGGGACGACGATGCTGAGGCTGGGGAGCCCGAAGGCGAAGACGTAGAGGAAGCATGAGTAAGTAGGCGCGGCGGCGTTCGTGGTGTCGCACATGTGAGGGATCTCCTCGGCATCACCGCGTTCGACTCGGCGCACCAGAGGCCTAAGTCCGGGACGAAGACGATCAGGGCCGCGCCGTCTCGCTGTGCGGTCGCAGGCTCTGCGCGCCGACTGCACACAAGGCAACGTCGACAGTTTCCTCGACTAGCGTTGTTCGACGATCCGGGCGGATTCGAAGATGTCGAGCACACCGCTCTCAAATCTGCGTCATCGCGCGTGCGTTGTGCCACCGAACTACGGCGACACGCGTCCTCCTACGCGGGACCGGTGACGCGAATTCAGGGTTCAGATACTTCGATCGCACCTCGGCCGCGCGCGGCGTGCACTTGCGGTTGAGGATCCTCGCTTGGCGAGTTGCCTCCTGCAGGGAGCTGCGCATGACGGTCAGGGGTGGATGTGCGTGCTCGGTTCCCCCAGCCGCTGGGACGTAATGCGCCGATCACTATGGCAAGAGCGTGTGACGCCTCGTCCGCGGTGCAGGAAGTGAGTCGTGCAATCGCAATGATCCCGACTGTCGCGCCGATGACGATGAGTGCGAGGCACGCACCGAACACAGCCAGCGTCATCGCTGCCTGCTCGATGGATGCCGAACTGATCATGCCGTTGAAACTACGGCGAGCCCTAGACTATCGTCTAGGGAGCGGCCCAAGATCAGGACAGAATGATGCGAAGCTACTACTCCCTCGGCGGACACGGGCGCTTAAGGGTTCGTGAGACGTATGTCTGCGACTCGTTAGCGCCGTGGCTCTCGTCGCGCGCGAGCGGCATCGCCAAGGTTGACTTGGCACTACGTGGCCTGGCCTCAGTCGAAGCTGAAGGGCGAATCGACCCGAACATCGGGTGGGGCGAGATCCATGATCTGATCCGCCCGCGTGACTACTACGGCGACGACCGGAAGCTCAAGCGCAACTGGCTGGGTGAGAAGCTCGAGCGACTCGAGGTCGAAAAGCTATTGGCTCGCACGAAGTCGCCCGGTGGCCGAACTCGGCTGCACGTCCTTCGAGATGATGCATCGCAACTGCCCCTCGATGACCCTGGGGAGGTCGGCGATGGATACGTGTCTGTCTTGGGCGACATCTTCCACTTCGAGCGCATCGCCGCATGGGGCGCCCCGGAGCTGTCCGCCTACTTCGCCTGCATGATCGCGGAGCGCTTCTCACGGAACTCGGCCGCAACGGCGTTTCTCAATGAGGGACGTCCTCAGGGTGGAGGCATCTGGTTTCGCGAGCTGAAGTGGTTCGCCGACCCCGCTGGCCTGCGACCGCCGAGCCATGTGCGAGTGCCCTTCGCTGAGCGCACGTTACGTCGGGGATTCGTCAGTCTGCGTGGCGAGAATCTGGTCGCGACTGTCCGCATCCATCGAGACCCCCGGACGGGCATCAGGTTCAAGCAGGCGCAGGGCCGACTGCTCTACCAGAACGGCTTCTCAGACTTAAGGTCAAACCGCGGGGTGCAATCCCGAAACCTTGCGATGTGGGCGAAGGCGAAGGGTCTTCTTGGCTGATTACCGCCGGCATGAAGCGAGCCGGCTTCTTCCCGGGGCGCCGTAACGCGCCAAGGCCTACTCTGCCGGATCCGTCCGAAGCTTGGCCACGGCAGTGATTGGCTCGTCAAGTGAAGCGGCCACGATCAATTCGGCTGCCTTCCTGGTGCGGTCCTCGGTGGTGGGCCAAAGGTGGGCGTAGGTGTTGAGTGTGGTGGTCGCCTTCGCGTGACCGAGGGAGCGCTGAACAGTCACCACGTCGCATCCCGCGGCGATGAGGCCGGAGGCGTAGAAGTGTCGAAGGTCGTGGAGCTTGATGCCGGTCAGGCCAGCATCGCGCAGCGTCTTGCGCCACCAGTAGCCGACGGTGTTCTGATGCGGCGGGCTGTCGCCCTCGCCGGCGAAGAGCCACTGATCCTTGCCCGTGCTGCCATGAGCGGCGACGTGCTCGGCGAGCAGATTCACGAGGCTGTCGGCGAGGTAGATGACGCGCTCTGACCCGTACTTCGGCGGGCGTACGTCGATGGCTCCGCCGTTGACGCGCTGGACCTGGCGGGAGATCTTCAGCGACCGGCGGAGGAAGTCGACGTCCCCGAGTTGGATCCCGGCCGCCTCGCCTAGGCGCAGGCCTGCGAACGCACAGAGGGCGATGAATGGACGGAATCGGTCGTCGGCCACGGTGATGAGCTGTCCGACCTCCTCAGGCGTGGGGATCGACATCGCGACGTCGGCGCGTCGGCCCCGGGGGAGGCAAACGCCATCGGTGGGGTCGGACGCGATGACCCGGTCCTTCACGGCTGCTCGGAATATCGACCGGACGTTGACGTATCGCGTCTTGATCGTTCCAGGGGCGAGGCCGGCGGCGTTCATCTGCTTGATCCAGGTCTCGACGTCAGACCGGCGGACCTGCTTCATCGGCTTCGCCGCGAACGGGACCGATCTGGCCGCCAGTGACATCGCCAGAACGGTGCCGGGTGCCCACACCTGGCGTGCGGACCACTCGCCGAAGAAGGCGGAGAACGTGATCCGCCCGGCTCGGGGATCGGCGTACGTTCCGGTGACGACGGCCGACGTGACATGGTCGAGCCATTGCTGGGCGTCAATCTTGCGGTCGAAGTGGCGCGAGTGCTCCCGACCGCCAGGTCAAGTCCGCTGGGGTGGTGTACGAGGTTGATCCCTCGGTTGGGCGTGTCGGTCAGGCCGTGAGGGCCTGGAGTTCGGGCTCGGTCACCTCCTCAACGACGGCGGCGTCGACGGCCTGGGCTCGGGCGAGGACGTCGAGTCCGAGGTAGCGGCGGCCTTCGGCCCACTCGTCGTGCTGCTCGGCCAGCACGGCACCCACGAGCCGGATGATGCTGGCTCGATCGGGGAAGATCCCGACCACGTCGGTCCGCCGACGGATCTCGCGGTTGAGCCGCTCGTTTATCCGGCCCTCGCGTCCGGGGCAAGGTGCTTCGTGGTGGACCTCATCGGCGCCGAACGGTGTTGAGGTGGCGTTCGAGGGCTTCGGCGACGTGCTGGTGTCGTTGCTCCTCGCCGCTCCAGCCACGGCCGGCGGCGTCTGCCTGCAGCGCTCGGATGTCCTCGAGTTGGTCGGTGAGTGCGGGTTCGAACTCGGTGGCCGGGGTGTAGTTGTCGCAGGTCTCGCAGATGTTGGCGTACGGACACGCGCCCTGGGATTCGTGGCGGGAGCAGTAGCCGTGCGCGACGCGGGTCTTGAGCATCTCGCTGGCCAGCCAGGCCACCTTGTCGGGAACGATCGGTCGTCCGACTGGGGTCAGGGTCAGCTGACGCCGCATCTTGCCCATCGCCTCGTCGTAGGCGCTGCGCAGGGTTGGTGATGCGAGGGTGGCGTAGCGCAGCGTCATCTCTGGGGTGACGTGGCCAAGCAGCGCCATCAACGCCTGTAGCGACATGCCGGCGTTGACGAGCGTGGTCGCGTACGTGTGTCGCAGTTGGTGGGGCGTGATCGTCATCGGCTGGCCGGCGCGATCGTGGAGTCCGGCAGTCTGGATCGCGGTGAGCAGCCCGTTGCGGAGCCGGGTCGCTCCTAATCTTCGACCGTGCTCGGTGAACAGGAAGTCGGTGGGCTTGCCGGTGCGCGGATGAGGGATCGGACGGTGGCTGCCTCGCCGTAGGGCCCACTGGTCGAGCGCTGCCAGGGTGGGCTCGTCCAGCGGAACGGTGCGTTCGGTGGCGAGCTTGCCCAGCGGGACTCGCAGCCACGTCCCGGCTGGTCCGTAGTCCACGACGGCGCCGAGTTCCAGGTCGAGGAGTTCGCCGATGCGTAGCCCGGTGCCGCGCAGGACCTGCAGCCCGGCCTGTGCGAACGGGTCGGACAGTTCGCTGACCGCGGCCATCAGGCGGGCGTCGACGTCGGGGGCCAGGGCGCGGGGAAGGGGCCGGTCGAGCTTTGGGATGTCGGCGGCAAACACCAGTCGCCGGGTGGGTGCCTCGGACCACCCCCAGGCGGCGATGTCCTCGAGCAGGTTCCGCAGGCTGAGTACGGCCGACTGCGCGACGGCCGCCGACACCTGTTGTGGTCGCGTCTTTCGCCCGCGCCATGGGCGGGTCCGGTTCCAGGACAAGAACGCCTCGACGTGGTCGCGTCGAAGATCCCGCATGCTGGTGACGCCGGGGTGGTGTGCGGTGAGGAACTCCGCGAACGGCAGCAGATAGTTGACCAACGACTCGATTGAGCGCGGCCGCAGCACGCTGGCCCGAGTCTGGACGTAGCGCAGCAGCACGACCCGGATCGGCTCAGCCATCGTCACCTCGTCGAAGCGCTGCTCCAGGGTCCGTGACCACGGCCGCCGACGAGGCGGCTCATCATGGACGCCGATCTCGAACAACAGTTGTCGCAGGCTCGCCAGCCGGGCGCGGTAGGCACGCAGCGAGGACCGCGACAGGTGCATCGTGAAGTCCAGTTGCTGGTCGAACTCGGCGACGACGTCGGCGTTGAGGTCCGTGACGGTGCCGCCGTGCCAGGCCAGCATCACGGCGAGACACTCGCCGAGGACGGTGTCGACCCCGGTGTCCAGCCCAGTCGCAGGCCAGCAGTCCTGGCGTTGGCGAAGTCCTCACCATGGTGGCGTTCGACGATGCCGCCGAGTCCGGTGAGGTTCTTCGCTCCGGCCAACTCCAGATCCAGTCGAAGCCGGCCGGACCCGATGAGGAACACCAGCAGCGGCCATGAACGGGTGCGCCGCAGCTCGGCCACCCGATCCACAGTTGGCTGCGCCATCCATTCGGTCAGATCTGGGTGATCGGCCAGGAACGCCACGGCGCATCGGCGTCGCTCCCGCAGCGCCCGGTCACTACAGCCCAGCCGCTGACAATGCGCGAGGTACGCGCTCATCCAGTCGTGCTCGTCAATCCGGTCGCTGGCGGTGGCCGACCAGGTGGCCCTGTCCGTCGGCGCGACGATCATCGGGCGGTTCATCGGGCACCGGCCAGTGCGGCGCGGGCGGCGGCGTACTCGGCTGCCAGATGTTCGACCGACAGGTGCACATACCGGCCGGTCGTTTCCGGGCTGGCGTGGCCCATCAACTCCCGCAGTGCGAGCAGGTCGATCCCCGCGGCGGCGAGCTCGGTGCCGTAGGTGTGTCGCAGGCGATGTGGTCGTACCCGGATCGCACCCGAGGCTTCCCGGTGCCGGCGGAACAAGGACCGCAGTCCTGCCTCACTCACCGGTGCCCCGGTGGTGGGGCCGCGCAGCACCACGAAACACTCTGGCGTGGCCAGCCCGGGCGGGCGTTCGTGGCGCAGATAGGCGCCGACCTCGGCAAAAAACGCGCCATCGACCGGGACCACTCGTTCCCGGCCACCCTTGCCCAGCACCCGCAGCCGACGCCGCCCCGGGTCGACATCGCGCAGCAGTAGCCCACGAACCTCGGCCGAGCGGAGTCCGCCCAACACCATGGCCAGCACCATCGCCCGGTCCCGATGCGTACGCAGCCCAGACAGGAACATCTGCACGTCGTCCAGGTCTAGCGACTCGGGCAGTCGACGCTGCTCACGGACCAGCCGCCCACCGCTGCGGGTACGCCCCGGTCCCAGATGCCCCAGCAGTCCCCGCGACGTCGGGCGTAGCCCCTGCCCGCGACGTGGCGCCGGGACAGGGTTCGACTCCCGGGCACCGGTCATCACCAAGAACTCGAACAACGCGCGCACCGCCGCGACCCTGCGGTTGATCGTGGCCGGCGCCGCGCTGCGAGGCTTCAGCCGCACGACCTTCCCACCAGACGGCGGCGCCGCGACGCCTTGCCAGTCCACCCACCTGAAGACATCCATCGGCGCGACCACGAGCAGCGCGATCCGCTGGTTTTGAAGGAACCGCCCGAGGTTGACGACGTCGTAGGCATAGGCCCGCACCGTGGCCGGCGAGAAGGCCCGCGAACGCAGATGCGCCAAGAACTCGTTGCCAGCACCGACGCCATCCCAGTCGCCGACCAGATGATGTTGAGCCTCACGGACCTGGACCGACACCGCCATCGTGGATTCCTCCTCACCGTCAGGATCACTCCTCGATCCGCCGGCCGTGGGACCTCACGCAGCGAGCAGCATCGTGTCGCTCGAGGGCCGGTTAACGGATATGGGGTTGTTCGACCAGATCTGGCGCCAGATCTCCTTCGGGAAAGCGGCGAAGGCGAGGATGTCCGCGCGGGCTTCCTCGAGGTGCTCGGCCACCTTGGGGAGCTTCTCGGCCAGGGCGTCGACAACCCTGTCGAACTGAGCGTGCACGGCCTCGGCGTCGGGTTGGTCGTAGATCGAGTGCAGCAGCGCTTTGA
>NZ_BAAHAZ010000014.1:0-110591 GCF_054777115.1 Nocardioides maradonensis
CGCGACGGCATGCTGGATCGCACGTCGAGCGGCTCCAACGCAGCCGCATCGAGTCGGAAACGTCGCGTAGTAGGCGGTGAGTAAGGAGCCATGCCCTAGCCGTTCGGGTACCCCACGGCGGCCAGCGCCGTCGTCCAGTCGTTCACGATGGCCCGCTGCGCGGCGGCCAACGTGATGCTGCCGTTGCAGATGAGCGTGTGCAGCTTGTTCTCGACCGAGTCCTTCGGGTTGGTGTACGACGTCGCGCCACTCTTGTTCGGCTCGGGCCAGAGGTTGCGCGCGTCGTTCGGGTCGCCGCCGAGCTCGAGCGAGACCAGGTGGTCGTACTCGTCGTAGCTGCCGCTGAAGCCGTACGCCGCCTCGGAACCCCTCTTCTCCGGTGTCGTGATCGACGACGGCGGCCGGATCGAGGTCGTGTAGCCGGACATGCAGATCGTCGAGCCGATCGTGGCCTGGGTGACGTCCGGGTTCAGGGCGCCCGGGGTGCAGGCCTGGTCCTGCAGCACCTTGCCGTTGGCCTGGTCGAGGTAGCGGTAGTGGCAGGTGCCGGTCGGCGGCTGCGCCTGGACGGTGTACGTCGACTGCGGCCCCGGGCCGTACGGGATCGACGCGCTCCCGCCGCCCGAGCCCTGCGGGGACGGTGCCGCGGCGGCGGCGAAGTCCGAGGCGTTGTCGTTGGAGTCGCCACCCGTCGTCGCCCGCGAGATCGAGGTGCTGTTGGCGGTGCTGCCGGCGTGGTTCGAGCCCTCGAAGACCGTCGTGCTCGACCCCCAGCCGACGAAGTCGACCACCGAGGACGCGAACGTCCACGGAGCCGAGGTGTTCGTCTGCGCCGCGATGCCGGACGTACCGGTGACCAGGTAGACCTGGCCGCCGGTCGCACTCATGTTGATCGCACCCGAGCCGACGACGAGGTCCGGCGCCGGCAGCGAGCCCGACGGTGTGCTGCCCGCCGCCAGCTGCACCAGGAAGTGCGCGTGCGCGGCCACCGAGCCGCTCAGCGCGTTGACCCCGCTGGCGGTGGGGGCGGTCGTGGAGGCCGCGCTGCGGTACTGGAGGCTCAGGCCCGTCAGGCTGATCGCCGCCCCGGTCGGGTTGTACAGCTCCACGAAGTCGTTGGTGTACGGCGCACCGGAGTTGCCTCCCCCGCCGTACACCTCGTTGATGACGAGCCCGGTGCCGGCCGGGTTGGCGTGGGCAGACGCGGCGCCGACGAGCTGGGCGCCACCGAGGCCCAGGGCGATGGTCAGGGCGAGTGCCGACGAGCGAGTCCGAGACATGCTGGCAGCATCCGCCCGCAGCCCGTCCGTTCGGCGAACGACACGCGAACGGCAGCGCGCGACTCGCGGTCCTACAGGCCGACGCCGGGGTTGAGGATGCCCTGCGGATCCAGGGCGTCCTTGATCCGGCGGTTGAGCTCCAGGACGTCGGACCCGACGGCGTCCTCGAGCCACGGTCGCTTCAGCCGGCCGATGCCGTGCTCGGCGCTGATCGTGCCGCCCAGCCGGATCGCGAGCCGCATGATGTCGTCGAAGGCGGCGTCCTCGCGCGCGGCCGCCCCGGGGTCCGCGGGGTCGCGGATGACGACCGGGTGCACGTTGCCGTCGCCGGCGTGCGCGACGACGCCGATCCGCACGTCCCGGTCGCGCGCCACCTGCTGGATGCCGCCGACCAGGTCGGCGAGCAGCGAGACCGGGACCGCGATGTCCTCGAGAAGGAGCGGCCCCAGCGCCATGGCGGCCGGGGCGGCGAGGCGCCGCGCGGCCACGAGGTTCTCGGCCTCGGCGGGATCGGAGGCGACGTACACCTCGGTGGCGCCGTGCTCGGTGAACGTGGCACCGATCGCGTGCACCTCCTCCTCGCCGGTCTCGCCGGGGGTGTCGGTCGCCGCGATCAGCATCGCCCCGGCCGTCCGGTCCAGGCCCATCCGGTACTTGTCCTCGATGATGTTGAGGGCCACGGCATCCATCAGCTCGAGCATCGAGGGCTCCAGCTGCAGCCTGAGCGCGGCGGTGGCGCGGGCGGCGTCGGTGAGCGAGGCGAAGATGCCGACCGCGACCGACTCGACCGCGGGCCGCGGCAGCAGCCGCAGGGTCGCCTCGGTGATGATGCCGAGCGTGCCCTCGCTGCCGACCAGGAGGCGCACCAGGTCGTAGCCGGCGTTGTCCTTGAGCCGCGGTCCGCCGAGCCGGAGCGCCCGGCCGTCGGCCGTCACGACCTCGAGACCGAGCACGTAGTCGGCGGTGACGCCGTACTTCACGCAGCACAGGCCACCCGCGTTCGTGGCCAGGTTGCCGCCGATGCTGCACATCTCGAACGAGGCGGGATCGGGCGGGTACCAGAGCCCGTGCTCGGCCGCCTCCACCTTCACCTCGGTGTTGAGCAGGCCCGGACCGACCACCGCGACCCGGTTCTGGGGGTCGATCGCGATGCCCCGCATCCGCTCGGTCGACAGCACGATCCCGTCGCTGCGCCCGCTGGCGCCGCCCGCGAGACCAGTCCCCCGGCCGCGGGTGACGATCGGGACGTCGTACGCCGCCGCCCACCGCACCACGGTCTGCACCTCGGCGGTCGACGCCGGACGCACCACGGCCAGCGGGACCTCCGCGTCCGCCGCCATCGCCATGTCGTGCCGGTACGACGCCAGCACGTCGACGTCCGTGACCACCGTGCCCGCGGGCAGCCGGCCCACCAGCGCGGGCAGGGCGTCCTGCCAGATGCCGGGCACTACGCGCCGGCCCGGGAGAACCGGATGCCCGCGTCCGCGATCGGCCCCTTCCTGAGCAGCTTCACGTCCTTCGGGTAGTTCATGTAGAGCGCCCAGGGCGCCTCGGAGCCCATCTTGGGCAGGATGTCGGCCGCGCGGTCGAAGTAGCCCGACGAGAGCAGGTTCATCTTCACCTCGGTGCCGGGTGCCGGTGCGAGCGGCATCGCGATCTGGGCGCCGGTCTCGTCCATGTGCTTCAGCAGGCGGACGACGTAGTCGCCGGTCAGGTTGGCCTTGAGCGTCCACGAGGCGTTGGTGTAGCCGATGGTCATGACCAGGTTCGGCAGCCCGCTGAGCATCTGGCCCTTGTAGAGCACCCCGTCCGCGATGCGCACCGGCTCACCGTCGACCTCGAAGGTCGCCCCGCCACCCAGCAGCATGGTGAAGCCGGTGGCGGTGACGATGACATCCGCCTCGAGCTCCGCGCCCGACTCCAGGAGCAGCCCCGTCGGGGTGAACCGCCGGATGCGGTCGGTCACGATCGATGCCTTGCCATCACGGATCGCCTTGAAGAAGTCCCCGTCCGGCACCAGGCACATCCGCTGGTCCCAGGGGTCGTACGTCGGGTTCAGGTGGGTGTCGACGTCGTACCCCTCCGGCAGGTGGCGGATCGCGTCCCGCCGGATGATCCTGCGCATCAGCCGGGGCTGCTTCTTGCAGAGCGTGAAGGTCAGCTGGAAGACGGCCCAGTGCGCCCACTTGGCCGCGACGTGCGCCTTCTGCTCGGGCAGGAGCTTCTGCAGCGGCCCGGCGAACGGCGACGTGCGCGGCAGTGCCATCAGGTAGCTCGGCGAGCGCTGCAGCATCGTGATGTGCTCGACCTTGTCGGCCATCGCCGGGACCAGGGTCACCGCCGTGGCACCGCTGCCGATGACGACCACCCGCTTCCCGGTGTAGTCGAAGTCCTCGGGCCAGTCCTGCGGGTGGATCAGCATGCCGGTGTAGTCCTCCATGCCGGCGAAGTCGGGCGTGTAGCCGGCCGTGTGGTCGTAGTAGCCGGTGTTGCCCCACAGCAACGAGCAGCTGATCTGGCTGGTGCCGCCGTCGTGCTCGACGGTGACGGTCCAGCGCGCCTCGCTGCTCGACCAGGACGCGGCGACGGCCTTGTGCCGGAAGCGCACCAGGTGGTCGACGCCGTACTTGCGCGCGGTGTCCTCGACGTAGGTGCGGATCGCCGGGCCGTCCGCGATGCCGAGCGGCGAGGGCCACGGCTCGAAGTCGTAGCCGAGGGTGAACATGTCGGAGTCCGACCGGACCCCCGGGTAGCGGAACCGGTCCCACGTGCCGCCGATCGCATCCCGTGCCTCGAGGATCGCGATCGACTTCTCCGGAAGCTCCTTGCGCAGCCGCGCCGCGGACCCGATCCCGGACAGCCCGGCGCCGATGATGAGGACGTCGACGTGCTCAGTCATGGCCTCAACCTAGACCGGTGCGGACGCTCGCGCAGGGGGGTTGGCACCACCCGTTTTCCTGGGGTTGACGCCCGCGCGGGCGCCGGTCGGGCTACTCGGACGCCGCCAGCTGCCCGCAGGCGGCGTCGATGTCGGAGCCGCGGGTGTCGCGCAGGGTCGTCGCAATCCCGGAGCCGTTGAGGCGACGGACGAACTCGTCCATGTCCTCCTCGCGCGAACGGGTGAACTGCGAACCGGGGATGTCGTTGAGCGGGATCGGGTTGACGTGCACCCAACCGGTGCCCCGCCCGTCGCCGGAGAGCACCTCGGCGAGCAGGTCGGCGCGCCAGGCCTGGTCGTTGATGCCGCGCATCATGGCGTACTCGATGGAGACCCGGCGCCCGGTCTTCTCGAAGTACTCGTACGCCGCGTCGACGGTCTCGGCCACGGAGAAGCGGGTGTTGATCGGGACGAGGTCGTTGCGCAGGTCGTCGTCGGGCGCGTGCAGGCTGAGCGCCAGCGTGACCGGGATGCCCTCGTCGGCCAGCTGCTTGATCCGGGGCACCAGCCCGACGGTGGAGACGGTGACGTGGCGGGCGCTCAGGCCGAGTCCGGCGGGGGCGGGGTCGGTGAGGCGGCGTACGGCGCCGACGACGGCCTTGTAGTTGGCCAGCGGCTCGCCCATGCCCATGAACACCACGTTCGAGAGGCGACCCGGGCCGCCCGCGACGTCGCCGTGCGCCATCGCGCGGGCGCCCACGACGACCTGGTGCACGATCTCGGCCGTCGACATGTTGCGCTGCAGGCCGCCCTGACCGGTGGCGCAGAACGGGCAGGCCATGCCGCACCCGGCCTGCGAGGAGATGCAGATCGTGGCGCGGTCGGAGTAGCGCATCAGCACCGACTCGACCAGCGAGCCGTCGAACAGCTTCCACAGCGTCTTGACCGTGGTGCCCTTGTCCGCCGTCTGCTGCCGGATCGGGGACATCAGGTCGGGCAGCAGCGCCGCCACCAGCTCCTCGCGCTGGGCGGCGGGGAGGTCGGTCATCTCGGCGGGGTCGTGGACCAGCCGGCCGAAGTAGTGCGTCGACAGCTGCTTGGCGCGGAAGCCCGGCAGGCCCATCTCGGTGAGCAGGTCCTTGCGCCCCGCCTCGTCGAGGTCGGCGAGGTGCCGCGGCGGCTTGCCGCGGCCGCGCGGCGCCTCGAAGACGAGCGGGAGGGTGGTGAACTTCTCGGCCACTGCTTACTTGTCCTTGTGGATGAGGAAGAGCAGCACGCCGGCGACGACGCCGACCACGACGAGGATCGTCGCGATGCACGCGAAGAGCATGTACCGCCCGAACTTGCGAGTGTGCTGCGGGACGAGCAGCCCGATCGGGACCACGAACATCAGCAGCACGAAGGGGAAGAGCTCCTCGGCCTTCTTGTAGCCGACGATGAGCTTGAGCAGGGCGCCGTAGACACCGGGCACGAAGATCACGTACGCCATGCCGGCGAAGAAGCCGGCCAGGGGCACGAAGATCGGGTGGTCCCGGTGCCACCAGTCGGGGCGGCGTCGCGTCGTCTCCATGGGTGGTTCCGTTCCTACTTGAAGACCACGTGGTGCAGCAGCAGCCAGATCGGTGCGACGGTCGCCAACAGCGAGTCGAGCCGGTCCATCAGGCCACCATGGCCCGGGATGATCTGGCTCATGTCCTTGATGCCGAGGTCGCGCTTCATCACCGACTCGCACAGGTCACCGAGTGTGGCCATGACGACGGCGATGACGCCCAGCGCGATGCCGGCCCACCACGGACCGTCGAGCAGGTAGACCACCAGCGCCCAGCCGGCCGCCATGCAGGAGATCGCCGAGCCGGCGAAGCCCTCCCAGGACTTCTTCGGGGAGATGACCGGCGCCATCGGATGCTTGCCGAAGAGCACGCCGGCGGCGTACCCCCCGATGTCGGAGGCGATCGTGACGAGGATGAAGGTGACCACGCCGGCCACGCCGTCGTCGGAGAGACCCTTGCCGTTCCAGCCGCCCTCGGCCAGCAGCAGCGCGACGAAGGAGCCGAGGAAGGGCAGGTAGACGAGGGTGAACACCGAGGCGGTCGCGTTCTTGACGTAGCCGTCGACGCCGCGGCGCAGCAGCCAGAGCATGATGACGAGCGCGGTCACCGCGGTCGCCGTCACGAGCGCGGCCGCTCCGGAGAAGTACGCGACCAGCACCATCACGACGCCGCCGATCATCAGCGGCTGCTCGGGCAGGTCGATGTCCTTGGCCCGCATGCCGCGCGCCAGCTCCCAGACGGCGACGACCACCGCCGTGGCGACGATCACCATGAACGCGGGCTTCCAGAACAGCAGCGATCCCGCGATCGCGGCCAGGAGCACGACGGCGGAGCCGACAGCGGCCTTGAGGTCACGGCCGGCGCGGCCGTGATCCTTCTGGGCAGGCGCAGCTGCCGGGTTCGCGCTCATCGCTGTCAGGGCTGCCGGGTCTCAGACCTCGAGCAGCTCGGCTTCCTTGTGCTTGAGCAGCTCGTCGATGGCGTCGGTGTGCTTCTTCGTGGTCGCGTCGAGGCGCTTCTCGGCTCCGGTGACGTCGTCCTTGCCGACCTCGCCGTCCTTCTCGAGCTTCTCCAGGTTCTGCTTGGCCTTCTGGCGCACCTGGCGTACGGCGACCTTGCCGCCCTCGGCCTTCTCCTTGGCGAGCTTGATGAACTCCTTGCGGCGCTCCTCGGTCAGCTCGGGGAAGACGCACCGCAGCGTCTTGCCGTCGCTGGACGGGTTCACGCCGAGGTCGGAGTCGCGGATCGCCTTCTCGACGTTGGCGATGGCACCCAGGTCGAAGGGCTGGACGATGATGATCCGCGCCTCGGGCGCGGTGAACGACGCGAGCTGCTGGATCGGGGTCGGCGAGCCGTAGTAGTCGACCATGATCTTGCTGAACATGCTGGGGTGGGCGCGGCCGGCGCGGATCGCGGCGAACTCCTCGCGGGTCGCTTCGACGGACTTGGACATCTTGCCGTCGGCCTCGTTGAGGATGTCGTTGATCACCGGAATCTCCTTGTCGTTGGCGCTGTGCTTGTCAGTGGTGGGCCTCGTGGCCGTGGTCGAGCCTCGTGGCGGTGGTCGAGCCTGTCGAGACTCAGCCGGCGCTGACCAGCGTGCCGATCTTCTCACCCTGGACGACCCGGAGGATGTTGCCCGCGGGCTCCATCCCGAACACGACCATCGGGAGCTTGTTCTCACCACACAGCGCGAACGCGGTCTGGTCCATGATGCGCAGGCCCTGGGCGATGGCCTCGGCGTAGGTGACCTCGTCGTACTTCACCGCCGTGGGGTCCAGGTGCGGGTCGGCGCTGTAGACGCCGTCGACACCGCTCTTGGCGACGAGCACGACGTCGCACTTGCTCTCCAGGGCGCGCTGCACGGCGACGGTGTCGGTGGAGAAGTACGGCATGCCCATGCCGGCCGCGAAGATCACGACGCGGCCCTTCTCCATGTGCCGGATCGCGCGACGCGGGATGTACGGCTCGGCGACCTGGCCCATCGTGATCGCGCTCTGCACGCGGGTGTCGACGCCGAGCTTCTCCAGGAAGTCCTGCAGCGCCAGGCAGTTCATCACGATGCCGAGCATGCCCATGTAGTCGGCGCGCGCCCGGTCCATGCCGCGCTGCTGGAGCTCGGCGCCGCGGAAGAAGTTGCCACCGCCGGTCACGACCGCGATCTGGGTGCCGGAGGCCGCGACGGCGGCGATCTCCTTGGCGATCGCCTGCACCACGTCGGGGTCGACACCCAGCTTGCCGCCGCCGAAGACCTCACCGGAGAGCTTGAGCAGGACTCGCTTGTAGCCGGGCACGGGGGTCCTTCCTGAGGGCGGGATCTTCCGCGCCGACCCTATCGCGTCAGTGGCGACGGGAAAGAACCACCGCGGCGATGATCGCCGCCAGGAGGAGCAGCCCGACGATGGTCGCGAAGGTGATCTTCCACGGGCTGTACGGCCGGTCGCCGACGACCTCGCCGGTGTTGGCGTTGACCATCACCTGCCACGTCTTGCCCGCGAAGACGTACGTCGCGATCCACAGCGGCATCAGCAGCAGCTTGAAGGTGTTGCTGCTGTACGCGACGTCCATGCCGCTGATCCGCTGCTCGTCCCCGCCGATGTCGGAGCGCACGTCGCCCTCGATCACCGACACCATCTGCTGCTTGGCCTGCTCGGCGCCGGCCTGGGGGTCCAGGTCGTAGCGGACGGCGGCGAAGCCGGTCAGGAACTCGTCCTGGAACGGCTTGGCGTCCGCGAGGCGCCACGGCCCCATCTTGTTGACCTTCTTGGGGTCCAGGGCGTGCGACCCGAGCACCAGCACGTCGTCGAAGTCGCGTGCCACGTGGCCGCTCGCGTGCCGCCACGCGGTGTGCCGCTCCTGGTAGGTCTCGGTGCGGGTGCCGCCCTGCCCGTCGGAGACCTCCCGGGTCTCGGTCGTGTAGTAGTAGTCGCCGCGTTGGCCGGTGTAGTCGGTCTCGGTGTGCGAGTCGTAGGTCCAGTGCGGGATGTAGGTGCCCGTCAGGCCCTCGGTCGAGCCGACCTTCTTCAGCGCGTTCGGGGCGAACCAGCGACTGGTGACCCACTTCCCGAAGGCCTCGTGGGCCTGTTTGTTCTGCACCTGGAACGGGATGACCCCCTCGGGTGCCACCAGCCCCTCGGGCCGATCGGTGGCAACCAGCGCTCCCCCGCAGAACTGGCACTTGCTGGCCAGGTTGGTCGTCTCGGTCGTCGCCCCGCAGTTCTGGCAGCGCAGCTCGTGGGCGGCGACGTTCGCGACGAACGTGGTCGGGTTCCTCGCCTCCCAGTCGTCCAGGGAGTGCTCGGTGATGGTCGCCTCCACCGCCTTGATCGGCACCTCGGTGCCGCAGGTGGCGCACTTGAGCAGCATGGTGCCCGGCACGTAGGCCAGCTGGTCGCCGCAGCTCGGGCACACCGAGCTGATCGCCTGGGCGGCCGGTGCCTGGGGCGCGGGCGCGGTGGCCTCGGCCGGCGGAGGTGGCGGGGGTGGCGGCACCGCCCCCGGGATCGGCGGGGGTACGTCGGTCATCGGCTCAGCCCTGCGGCGGGAGCGGCGGCGGGGTCGCCGGGAAGAGCGCCTGGAGCTCAGGAACCGTCGAGGCGGCCACCCAGCCGCTCATCCCGTCCTGCCAGACCAGCGACTGCGGGGTGAGCTCGCCCGAGCCGACCTTCGACGCGAGCTGGTCGGCGGGGAACGGGCCGGCCTGCTGGCCGTTCACCGCGACGTACCACGGCTTGGCGGCGCCGGGCAGGGGCGGCGGCGTACCGCCCGAGGGCGCGGTCTGCGCCTGGGTCTGCTGGGCCTGCATCGACTGCGCCATCTGCTGGCCGACCGCCATCCCCATGCCGAGACCGATGCCGCCGGCCGCTCCCCCACCGGGGTTCTGGGCCGCGTGGTCGATCGCCTCGGCGGTCTGGAACTTCGTGTACTGGTCGAGGTTGCCGAGCACCCCCATCGAGGTGCGCTTGTCCAGCGCCTCCTCGACCTCGGGCGGCAGCGAGATGTTCTCGATGACGAACTTCGGGATCGAGATGCCGGTGTCGCGCAGCTCGCCGGTCAGCGTCTCGGCCAGCTGCGACGCGATCGTGTCCTGGTTGGCGGCCAGGTCGAGCATCGGGATCTTCGCGTTGGCGACGGCCGGCGCGAAGCGGCTGACGATGGTCTGCCGCAGATACTCCGAGACCTCCTCGGTCTTGAACTGCGGGTCGGTGCCGACCAGCTGCTTGAGCAGCGCCTTCGGGTCGCTCACCTGCATCGCGTAGGTGCCGAAGGCCCGCAGCCGGACCATCCCGAACTCGGCGTCACGCATGGTGATGGGGTTCTTCGTGCCCCACTTCATGTCGGTGTAGAGCCGCATCCCGACGAAGTAGACCTCCGCCTTGAACGGGCTGTTGAAGCCGTACTTCCAGCCCTTGAGGTCGGAGAGCACCGGCATGTTCTGGGTCTCGAGGGTGTAGGTCCCCGGGGTGAAGGCGTCGGCGATCTGACCCTCGTTCACGAAGACGGCGACCTGGCCCTCGCGCACGACGAGCTTGGCGCCCATCTTGATCTCGTTGCCCTGCCGCGGGAAGCGCCACACGATCGTGTCGCGGCTGTCATCGAGGAACTCGATGATGTCGATGAACTGGCCCTTGACCTTGTCCATGAGACCCATGGGGCGTGCCTTTCGTGACGGGGTTGGCGAACCGAACCTACCCACGGCACCGGTCGGCAACCATGGGAATGCTGCAAAAAGCGAACGGCCGGTGATCGCGGGAAGTTTCCGCGATCACCGGCCGTTCCGGTGGACCTGTCAGGTCAGGCGCCGACCTCGAAGCGGGCGAACCGCTTGACGGTCGTGTTGGCGGCGTCCAGGACCTGCTTGACCGACTTCTTGGCCTCGAAGACGGACTCCTGGTCGAGCAGCACGATCTCCTTGAAGAACGCGCCGATGCGGCCCTCGACGATCTTGGCGACGGCAGCCTCGGGCTTGCCCTCCTCGAGCGTCTTCTTGGTGAGGACGTCCTTCTCCTTCTCGACGATGTCCGCGGGGACCTCGTCGGAGGTCAGGTACTGCGCCTTGAGCGCGGCAGCCTGCTGCGCGGCCTGCTTGGCCGCGGCCTCGTCGCCGTCGAACTCGACGAGGACGCCGAGGGTCGGCGGCAGGTCGGAGGCCTTCTTGTGCAGGTAGACGGTGGTCGGGCCGTCGAAGTACGCGACCTCGCCCAGCTCGATCTTCTCGCCGATGGTGCGCGCGAGCTCCTCGACGGTCTCGCCGACCGTCTTGTCGCCCAGCGAGACGGCCTTGAGCGCCTCGGCGTCGCCGACCTTGTTCGCGTTCGCGGCGTCGGCGATGGCCTGGGCCGCGTCCATGAACGCCTGGTTCTTGGCGACGAAGTCGGTCTCGGCCTTGAGGCTGATCAGGGCGCTGCCGGAGGCGGCGACCAGACCGGCCGACGCCTCACGCTCGGCGGCGCGGGCAGCAGCCTTGGCCGCACCCTTGACGCGGAGCAGCTCGACGGCCTTGTCGAAGTCGCCGTCGGTCTCGTCCAGCGCCTTCTTGCACTCCATCATTCCGGCCTGCGTCAGCTCGCGGAGCTTCTTGACGTCGGCAGCGGTGAAAGCCATGTCTCTTCCTTCGTGGTGCGTGAGTGGTGGGTGCGGATCAGGCGTCGGTCGCCGGGGCGGCCTCGGCCTCGACCTCGGCGGCAGCGGCCTCGACGGTCGCGTCGGCGTCGGCGACCGGGGCGGCCTCCTCAGCGGCCTCGGCGGGCTGCTCGAGCAGCTCGCGCTCCCACTCGGCCAGGGGCTCCTCGGCGCCGTTCTCAGCACCGTCGGTCTTGACGCCCGAGCGCGCCATCAGGCCCTCGGCCACGGCGTCGGCGACGACGCGGGTCAGCAGGCCCACGGCGCGGATGGCGTCGTCGTTGCCCGGGATCGGGAAGTCGACGTCGTCCGGGTCGCAGTTGGAGTCCAGGATCGCGATGATCGGGATGCGGAGCTTGCGCGCCTCCTCGACGGCGAGGTGCTCCTTGTTGGTGTCGACGATCCACACGGCGGACGGGACACGGCCCATCTCGCGGATGCCGCCGAGGGTCTTCTCGAGCTTGACGTGCTCCCGCTTCATCTGCAGGAGCTCCTTCTTGGTGCGACCCGAGCCGGCGACGGTGTCGAAGTCGACGTCGTCGAGCTCCTTGAGGCGGTTGATCCGCTGGCTCATGGTCGAGAAGTTGGTGAGCATGCCGCCGAGCCAACGCTGGTTGACGTAGGGCATGCCGACGCGGGTCGCCTGCTCGGCGATGGACTCCTGCGCCTGCTTCTTGGTGCCGATGAACATGATCGTGCCGCCCTTGGCCACGGTCTCCTTGACGAAGGCGTAGCTGCGGTCGATGTAGGCCAGCGACTGCTGCAGATCGATGATGTAGATGCCGTTGCGCTCGGTCATGATGAAGCGCTTCATCTTCGGGTTCCAGCGACGGGTCTGGTGTCCGAAGTGGACGCCGCTCTCGAGGAGCTGGCGCATGGTCACGACTGCCATGATGAATCTCCAGTTTTTCGTTGTCAGTTGGTTGCCTGACGCCTGCGCGCGACCGGACCCTGATCGCTCAGGGACTGACGGCCGTCGCCCACGGGCGGTCGGCGCTCGGAGCGAGCGCCGTCGTGGTCTGCGGACGTGCGAATTCCCACCCATACGGGTCGGTTCCCGCCAGCGTAGTCGCCGGAGTCCCACCCGCACCAATCCGGGCCACTTGTCCCTGGTGACCCTGGGGAGGGCGTGACATGTCCACAACCGGCCGGTACGCCGAGGCCCCGATGTCGGCCGCCCGAACCATCGTGGAGCCATGGTCCACCGCGCCCTCCTTCTCCTCGCCGCCCTCCCCCTGCTGCTGACCTCACCGGCACCCACGGGACACGGCACGTGGCCCCTCCCACCGCCGCACGAGGTGGTGCACGGGTTCGACCCACCCGACTCGACGTACGGCGCCGGCCACCGGGGTGTCGATCTCTCCGGGCGACCCGGCGAGGCCGTGCGCGCGGCGCTCGCCGGCACCGTCGCGTTCGCCGGCCTGCTGGCCGGGCGCGGCGTGGTCGTGGTCGACCACGGGACGACCCGGACGACCTACGAGCCGGTCGCGGCCACTGTGCGCCGGGGCGACCGGGTCACAGCCGGAGCCGTGATCGGGCGGCTGATGGTCGTGCAGTCGCACTGCTTCCCCCGCGCCTGCCTGCACTGGGGCCTGATCCGCAACAGCGACGACGCCTACCTCGACCCGCTCACGCTCGTCGGGGTGGCGCCGATCCGATTGCTCCCGCTGTGGCGGGACCTGCCGTGGCCGGGTGCGTGAGCGTCCGCCGGGTAGCGGGTCAGCCGCGGCCGCACGTGATCCGGTGCATCCGGATCTCCAGCAGGATCCCGCGCGGCACCGGCCACGACAGCGCCTCAATCGCCGTCGCGTAGTCGATCAACGCCTCGAGCGTGAGGAACCGTGCTTCCGCGAGCGCACTGGACACTGCCTCGCGGGGTCGTGCGCGGCACAGCGCCTCCTCGGCCCGGCGGGCGTGGACGAGTGCATCGAGGAGATCCGACAGCGCCACGCGACGCTCGGCTGTCGTCGCGTCGCGGTCAGGACCCGCCGTCATCGGTCCACAGATCCATCGCGTCCACGTCGGGGTGCTCGAGGACCTCCGCGAGGAGCTCGGCCGCTGAGTGCGAGTTGCCCGGGGTACTGGCCGCGAGGAGCGCCTCGTCCGCCTGCGCCTTGGTGAAGCCGGGTGGCACCACGAGCATCCGCAGCACCCGCCGGTCCGAGGTCGTCAGGAGCATCAGATGCGTGTCGTCGTCGGGAAACGAGCCCACCTTCAGGTAACCGGCGCCCATCGGAATCCGGCGGGGCGCGGTATCCCAGTCAGGCGGCGAGAACAACGCGCGCACGATCCGCCCTGACTCGGGGGCCATGCCGGCCACCAGGCCGCCCAGCTCGGCGGCGAGGTCGCGGCTGTGCGGCCACCACCCTCCGTCGAGGCTGTTGCGGTGTCCGCGCTCGGCCATGCGCAGCCGGGGCGGCTCACGAACCGGCTGAGGAATCGCGTGGATCTCGGTCGTTCCGTTCGACGACGACATGCCGTCCGCCTCTCGACCGGTCCTGCACTCCGACTGGAGACCTCATCGCCGATCCGTCATCCTCCACAGTACGCGGTGCCACAACCTGGGCGACGTCCTCAGGCGCGCGGATGCGCCTGCTGGTAGGCGCGCCGGAGCCGGTCGGTGGTGACGTGGGTGTAGCGCTGGGTGGTGGCCAGCGAGGCGTGGCCGAGGAGCTCCTGGACCGAGCGCAGGTCGGCCCCGCCCTCCAGCAGGTGGGTGGCCGCGGTGTGGCGCAGTCCGTGCGGGCCGATGTCGGGAGCTCCCGGGACGTCGGCGATCCGGCGGTGCACCATCGCGCGCACGGCGCGCTGGTTGATGCGGCCCCCGCGGCTGCCCAGGAAGAGTGCCGGCCCCGAACCCGGGCCGGCCAGCCGCGGACGACCGCGCACCAGCCAGGCGTCGAGAGCAGACACGGCAGGGGTGCCGAAGGGTGCGCTGCGCTCCTTGTTGCCCTTGCCCACGACGCGGATGAGGTTGCGGTCCCGGTCGACGTCGTCGACGTCGAGGCCGACCAGCTCGCCGACCCGGACGCCGGTGGCGTAGAGCAGCTCCAGCATCGCGACGTCACGGAGCCCGGTCGGGCTACCGTCGTCGGCGCGCTCGGCGGCCGCTGCGATGAGGTCGGCCGCCTCGTCGGCGCGCAGGACGTTCGGCAGGGTGCGCAGTGCCTTGGGTGAACCGAGCGAGGACCCCGCGTCGGTCGGGGTCCGGCCGGTCCGGGCGAGCCACGCGGTGAAGACCCGCGCCGCGGTGGCACGCCGAGCGATGGTGGTGCGCGCCAGGCCCATCGACTGCTGCTTCGCGAGCCAGCTGCGCAGCGTGCGCAGGTCCAGCCCGGCCACGTCGTCGATGCTCGCGCGGTGGGCGTGCTCGAGGAGCGAGGCGATGTCAGCTGCGTACGCGACGACGGTGCTCTTCGCCAGGTTCCGCTCCGAGGCGAGGTGACGCTCGTAGGCGACGATGACCTCCGCCAGCGGATCGGGCAGGAGCGAGAGCCCGTCGTCCGCCTCATCGGTCACAGCAGTCACATCTGCATCGTAGGCCGCTCGCCCGGTCGCGATCAGCGTCGGGCCGACTCGGCGAGTCTCCAGCCGCCGGCGTCGCGCTCGACGTGGCCGGACTCCTCCAGCGCCGGCAGGGCGGCCAGCACCTCGGTCAGCTCGACGCAGGCCAACCGCGCGATCGACTCCGCGGCCACGGCCCGGTAGACAGGGACCGCGTCGAGGATCTGCCGGTCGCGCAGCTCGAGGAGGTCGCGCTCGTCGTCGGGGCCGCGCGGGAACTCGGTCAGGTTCGTGCCCATGTCGCCCACCAGCTCGAGCACGTCCGACGCGCAGGTGACGAGGGCGGCTCCACCGGAGCGGAGCTGGTGGTGGACACCGAGCGACGCGACGCTGGTGACCGGGCCGGGTACGCCCATCGCGATCCGCTGCAACCGCTGCGCCCAGTTCATGGTGTTGAGCGCCCCGCTGCGGGCCGCGGCCTCGACGACGACCGTTCCCCGCGACAGAGCCGCGATGAGCCGGTTGCGAGCCAGGAACCGGATGCGTTGTGGCGCACCGCCCATCGGCACCTCGGACACGACCGCGTGCTCGGCCCGGAGGCGGCGGAGCATCTCGGCGTGCCGGACCGGGTAGTCACGATCGACGCCGCACGCGAGCACCGCCACGGTCGGTGCGCCGACCGAGGCGGCGCCGCGGTGGGCGGCGTAGTCGATGCCGATCGCGGCTCCGGAGATCGTCGTGAGCCCTGCCCGTCCGATTCCGGAGGTGATGTCGACCGCGATCTGCTCGCCGTAGGCGGTCGAGTCACGAGAGCCCACGACGGACACCGACGCCGACAGCTGGTCCAACCGCAACGGCCCGGACACCCACAGGCCGATCGGCACTCCCCCGCGCAGCTGCACGGGCTCGGCGTCACCGAGGTCGTCGAGCTGCGCGGGCCACTCGTCGTCACCGGGCACGACGAAGCGGATCCCGTGTGCCTGGGCCCGCTCCAGCTCCGCGGCGCCGTCGGCTCCGACCAGGCGCGCACGTGCGGCCTCGAACTGCGGGTAGCGCTCCTCGTCGGCGATGCCCTCGACCAGGAGCTGGGCTCCTGCATCGGCAACCACGCTGAGCGAGCGCCAGTCCCCCGGTTCCAGGATGAGGCTCAGGGTCGCCCGTGCCACCCGTTCGGCGTCGGAGGCGCTCACCCGACCTCCTCCATCTCGGAGGCCGGCACTCGGTGCAGGACGCGTGAGGGCAGCGGCTTGCCGACGCGCAGCCGCATCGCGATGTCGACCTCGGCCGTCCCCGGCCGGATGTCGCGACCTTCCTGCACCGAGGTCAGGTCCGCGACGGTCCACGCCAGGCGCAGGACGCGGACGCCGCCGCGGGCACTCAGGCTGCCGCCGTACGTCGCCGTGTCGACCACCTTCTGCGCGGCCGGCGTGACGGCCCAGTCGTCCTTGAGCCGCGGGCCGGGGATCTGGCTGTTCAGCCGCCACCCGAGACCGGAGAAGCGGGCGAGCTGGCGGCGCCTGGCCTGTGCGACCCGGGCCGCCACCTCGGCCGACGTCTCGGCGGCATCGAACGGGTCCTCCGGCATCCGGGTCTGCGGACGCAGGTGGCGGACGATGTCGAAGCGGTCGACGATCGGCCCGGAGAACTTGCGTCGGTAGGTGCGTCGCAACGCCGCGTCGCAGGTGCACTTGTTGTGATCGCGGACGCTCGAGTAGTCGCCGCACGGGCACGGGTTGGCCGCGATGACCAGCAGGCACCGCGCCGGCAGCGTGACCGACTCCTCCCGGCGGGCGACCGTGATCTCGCCGGTCTCCAGCGGTTGTCGCAGCGCGTCGATGACGTCGGCCCGGAACAGGGGGAACTCGTCCATGAACAGCACGCCCCCGTGGCACTTGGACAGCTCGCCGGGCTGCACGCTGCCGTTCCCGCCGCCGATCAGGCTCGCCTTGCTCGCGTCGTGGTGCGGCGCGGAGTACGGCGGGCGGGTGAGCAGGCCGCCGGCCGGATCCAGGGTCCCGGCGAGCGAGTGGATCGCGGTGAGCTCGAGCGACTCCTCCGACAGCAGCTCGGGGAGGATCGTCGGCAGCCGCTCGACCAGGCTGGTCTTGCCGACGCCCTTCGGGCCGTCGAGCATCAGCGGGTGGCCGCCCGCGGCCGCGATCTCCAGCGCGTACTTCTCCTCGTCCATCCCCGACAGGTCGGCGAGGTCGAGCTCGTCGAGACGGGTGTCGCCGCGCCAGGCCAACAGGTGCGCGCCCGAGGCACCCGCCACCGGCGGCGCGACCGGGATCGGGTCGCCCTTGAGCACCGCGACGACCTGCGCCAAGGACCGGACGCCGATCACGGTCATGCCCGGCACCATCTCGGCCTCGCGGGCCTGCGGCTCCGGCACGATCACCCGGCGGATCCCGCGCTCGGCGGCCGCCATGACCATCGGCAGCACCCCAGACGCGGACCGAAGACCGCCGGACAGGCTCAGCTCGCCGACGAAGGCCGTGCCGAGCAGGCCGTCACCATCCACCTGCCCCGAGGCCGCGAGCACGGCGACGGCGATCGCGAGGTCGACGTGGGTGCCGGCCTTGGGCAGGTCGGCGGGCGAGAGCAGGATCGTCGTGCGGTAGCTGGCGGGCCAGTCGAGCCCCGAGTTCAGGATCGCCATCCGCACCCGCTCCGGCCCCTCGCGGAGCGATGCCTCTGCCCGCCCGACGAGGGTGATCCCGGCATGCCCCGAGGAGACGTCCACCTCCACGTCGACGAGGTGCCCCAGCGCGCCGCGCAGGGTGACCGTGTGGGCCGTGGCGGTCGACATCAGAGCAGCCCGCGGACGTGGTCGACCTGCGCCGGCCCGCGCCGCGGGCGCAACACCGCCACGAGGTCGATCCGGATGCCGTCGGGCCGGATGCCACGGTCGCGCGCCCACCTCTCGCCGAGCCGCTTGAGCCGGGCCAGCTTGGCGTCGGTCACCGCCTCGTGGGGAGTGCCGGCGATCGTGCTGCTGCGCGTCTTGACCTCGCACACGACCAGCGTGCTGCCGTCGCGGCAGACCAGGTCGACCTCGCCGATCTCGCAGCGCCAGTTGCGTTCCAGCACCGCGTAGCCGAGTCCGTGCAGGTAGCGCGCGGCCACCTCCTCGCCGTACTCCCCCAGTGCCTTGCGCGACGCCGCGGTCGCGCGGTGCGGCTGGGATGTCACTGCCATGTCCGTCATGACCCACCTCCTGCGGACCACCCTGGTCAGGGGTGCCGACAGCGGCGGGAGGTGCAGCGGCGGCCTGTGGAGGCGCTGCGTCGTCCACAGGAGCCACCGCGTCGAGCGGCTCGGGGTGGGGCAGGTGTGACCGGTGAGGTCAGCCGACCAGCTTCGGCTTCCCGCACGTCGGGGCGTTGCCGAAGACGTCGGCACCGCCCAGGCTCAGCCCGAGCAGTCCCTCGACCGGCTGCAGCAGCGTCGTGTTGGCCTTGGTGAGGACGGGGCCGAGCACCTGGTTGGTCAGCGAGCTCACCAGGTTCGAGGTGAGCGTGGTGACCTGGGCGAGGCTGAGCGTGGTCTCGGTCAGCGACAGGCCGAGGATGCCCGTGTAGGCGTGGATCGTCAGCGGCGTGGTCCACGTGACGGTCGTGTTGGTGGTGTTGAGCCCGAGATCACCCGACCCCGTGTCGGTGGCCGTGCTCCACTTGCCGGGATCGAGGGGGTTCGGCGGGAACTGCGGCGTGACCGTCTTGGTCGTCGCCGGGTCGGTCGTGCTGGCGGCGATCTGCACGGTGCCCGTCACCGTCACCTTCACGACGCTGCCCAGCAGGCCGAGCAGACCGCTGAGGAGCGAACCGAGCGCTCCGCTGTCGGTGATGCTGCCGCTGATCGAGAGCGTCTGGCCGACCGATGCGCCGACCAGCGCGCTCGTGGCCCCGATCGTGTCGCCGCTGGGGTTGGCGACGGTGCCGGCGCCGCAGGTGACTCCGTTCAGGGCCGCCTTGGCGCTGGCGGCGTTGAGCGTGACGGTGGTGCTCCCTCCGACGGTGAGCCCGGTCAACCCGGCAGTGGTGCTCGGGACCGTCGCCGCCACCGAGACGGTCGCCTGAGCCGTGCTGGCCCTGGCCTCCGGAGACCCCGCGGCGCCGCAGCCGACCTGCGGGGCCTGGATCAGCGTGAGCTTCCCGGTCGCGCTGACCAGTCCCAGGTTGGCGGAGAGGCTCGGGATGTCCACCCCGGTGCTTCCGTTCGCGATCGCAGCGGACGCCTGCAGCAGCCCGAGGGCGTCCACGCTGGCCGTCTCGGCGGCGCCGGATCCCGAGGCCGCGCTGACCAGGCTGCCGAGCGTGATGTTGTGCGCCACCGTGATGCTGGCCGCGACGGTGTTGAGGACCGAAGCCGCGGCGGTGTTGCCGGACTGCTGGAGCACCTGGGCTGAGGCGAGGTAGACACTCTTCAGGCTGACGCTGGTCCTCAGCAGCTGGTCGACGGTTCCGAGCCCGAGCTGGGTGGCGAGCCCGAGGAGGCTGACGTTGGCGCTGGCCAGCCCCTGGTAGCTGACGGCGTCCAGGTTCAGGTTGCCACCGAGCGCCTTGTTGACCACGGCGTTGAGGATCGGTGAGTTCGACGACGTGATGCGGGCGGCGTAGGAGCCGACCTTGACGCAGGCCGTGTTCGACGCCGTTCCGTACGCCGTGCGGTTGGCGTTGCCCGAGCTCGTGCCGGTGATGCCGCCGAAGGCGAATCCCACGGTGGTCTGCGCATCGACCTTCACCGCTGTCGGGACGCCGGAGGTGATCGCGGTGAAGTGCGGCGTGGACGCGGCGTTCCAGGTGCCGAGGGTGACGGTGAGGACCGGCAGGTGGTTGCCGTACCCGATCACGCTCTGGTTGCGGGCCTCGCTCTTGGCCGCGAGCCCCGCCATCATCGGGTTCAGGGTGGCGTAGCTGCGACCGTTCAGCTCGCGCGCGAGGTCCATGGCGACGACGTCGGCGAGCGACTGCATGTCCGCGCGGCCGACCCGCTGCTGCCCGATGTCGACCGTGAACGCGGCCGCGCCCAGGACCAGGACCATCATCAGGCCGACGAGCACCGCAACCGCGCCGCGCTCGTCACGACGGCGGAACCGACGCAGCCGGTCGCCGATGCGACGCACCTCAGTTCTCCCGCGCCGTCGCCGAGTAGGCCAGCGTCGACGGCATCACCATGTTGACGAACGGCAGGGACAGCATCGGGTGCGCCCGGTAGGGGTAGCTGACGGTCAGCGTGGAGCAGGTGTGCGTGGCGTCGTTCGAGCAGGGCGCCTCGGTGTAGGTGCAGGTGACGTTCGAGGCTCCGCAGGACAGCGCCACGCCGCCGACCTTCAGCGCGCCGAGCGCGCTGCTGGCCGCGTTCGTGGCGTCGGTGCCGCGGACCGTCGAGGACGCACCCGACGACAGGGCCCCGGCGCGGGCTCCCTCGGTCGCCGCCTGGCTCATGGTCTGGCGGAACGAGAGCATCATGCCGAAGGCGATGATGCCGAAGATGATGAGCAGCAGGAACGGCACGACGAGTGCGAACTCGACCGCCGACGCGCCGCGGTCGTCCTCACGGCGACGTACCGACGCACACCTCGATCGCGCCATGGCAATCCCCCGCTCTCTTCCGCTCCCCGGCGCCCCCTACCCACGGCGCACTGGGGGGATCGTAGATCCGCCGACAGGCGCCGGGTAACGGTCTGCAGCACATTTCAGACGGTCGGGCCGAAGGTCCTAGTCCGAACGGGCTAGGGACCCGCCGGTTCAGCCGACCAGGCGTGGCCTGCTGCAGGTCGGAGTGGGTACGCCGAACAGGTCAGCGCCCGCGAAGCGGATGCCGAGCAGCTGCGCGACCGGCGTCAGCGCGCTGTTCAGGTTGCCCACGACCTCGACCAGGGAGGTGCCGATGACGCTGGACGTCGCGGCCGTGATGATCGAGCTGAGGTCGAGCTTCGTGATGTCCACGGCGGCGGTGACGTTGACGCCGGCGACCTTCGCCACGAGCGTGGCCGAGCTGTTCGCGAGGTCGACCGACACGTTCGGAGCGGCGAGGCCGAGGTAGGAGGACGAGGACCCCGGGCTGGGCTGAGGGTCGTTGTAGTTGTGCGGCGGGACGTCGTACAGCGTGTCCTGGGTGCCGCCCTGGGCGGCCGTCTCGACGTACGACGACGCCTTCATCGCGAGGTGCAGCTGGACCTGGAGGTTCGCCGCGGTCTTGAGCACCGGCGGCACCAGGGCGGCCGGCACGATGCCGGTGGCGCTGATCGTGCCGTTGAGCTGGAACGGGAGGGTGACCGCCAGCTTGGTGAACCGGGTGCTGACCCGGACGCGGGTCTCGGTCAGGCTCGAGGAGCAGGTCATCCCGGTCAACGTGCCGGAGGCGCCGCCGAGCTCCCCGTCGACGGCGATGGACGCCTGCTTGGTCGTGGGGTCGGTGGCGTTGCTGTCGGACAGCCCGGCCACGCTGTTGGGGAGGTTGAACCCGATCGAGGTGATCAGCTGCACCTGACCGGTCGACGCGGTCGCCGTGCCGGGCAGCCCGCAACCCTGCTTCGGCGCCTCGATGACGGTCAGCGCGATGTCGCCGTTGGAGGCGTGCGGGGCGCTCCAGACGACCCCCGTGTGCAGCAGGTTGTTGTGGTCGGCGATGTTGGCGATGAGCGCCGCACCGAGGGCGGCGCCGCCGAGCAGGTCGACGGCGTTGATCGCGGCACCGGCTCCCTGGCCGTTCCCGACGCTCAGGATGTTGCCGATGTTCGCGACGACGGTCGCGGACACCTTGGCGGCGATCTGGCCCATGACCGCACCGGCACTGGTGTCGCCCTTGGCGTTCAGCACCCGGGCGCTCGCGGCGAACAGGTTCTTCACCGACACGTTGCCCTGCTCGACCAGCGCCTCGGGTGTCCCGACGCCCATCTGGGCGGCGAGCGCGTCCAGGTTGATGCTCGAGTTGATCAGGCCCATGTAGCCGACCGAGTTCATGCTGATGCCGAGCGCGCTGCTGCTGCCGAGCATGCTCTCGAAGACCCTGGCGATCGTGCTGTCACCGGTGCGCAGCGAGGCCGCGAAGGACCCGAGCCGGAAGCACGCGTTGGAGGACGTGTTCGCGATGGCGGCGCGACTGGTCGATCCGCCGTGCGAGCCGATGATGCCGGCGAAGGCGAAGGAGACGTTCGTCCCCACGCTGACCCGTACGGCGGTCGGCGAGCCGGTCGTCAGGAGGACGAACTGCCCGCCGGAGGACGTCGTTCCGAGCTGGACCGTCGCGGTCGGCCGGGTCCCGACGGTCGTGGTGTTGCGGGCGATGGAGGCCACGGCGTCGGCGTTCACGACCGGCTGCAGCTGGGCGACGCTGCGCCCGTCGAGGTCGCGCACCAGGTCGAGGGCGACGACGTCGGCCAGGCTCTGCATGTCCGTGCGGGCGACACGCAGCGTGCCGATGTCCATGACCGTCGCCGCGACGGCCATGACGATCACCAGTCCGAACGCCGCCACGACCGCGACGGCGCCTCGCTCCTCCTTGAGCACCGAAGTCCTCCCTGCGCCTTCCCCGCCGACGACGGTAGGTCGGCCCGGGAGGTCGGGACAGGGCAGCCGGGCAAGTCAGGACCCACCGTCCTGCGGATACAGGACCGACGTCCTGCAGCGGTCGGACGAACGGAGGAGGCTCAGGCCTTCGGGGGCTCGAAGTCGGAGTTCGCGAGCTCCTCGACGTTGACGTCCTTGAACGTCAGCACCTTGACGTTCTTGGCGAAGCGGGCCGGTCGGTAGATGTCCCAGACCCAGGCGTCGTTGATCGTCACCTCGAAGAAGACGTCGCCGTTCTCCGAGCGGGCCTTCACGTCGACGGAGTTGCAGAGGTAGAAGCGCCGGTCGGTCTCGACGACGTACTTGAAGATGCCGATGACGTCGCGGTACTCGCGGTAGAGGTTGAGCTCCTGCTCGGTCTCGTACTTCTCGAGGTCCTCGGCACTCATGCGGGCGAGCCTAGTGGTTCGACGGGCTGCACCCCAGGAAGGGACCACGACGTGCGGTGGTGGCAGGTCGGGCCGAGCTCGGCGAGCGCCGCGATGTGCTCGGGCGCCGAGTAGCCCTTGTTGTCCGCCCAGCCGTACGCCGGGTGGTCGGCCGCCATCCCGACCATGATCTCGTCACGGGCGGTCTTGGCCAGGATGCTCGCCGCGGCGACGGCTGCGCACCGCAGGTCGGCCTTGATCATCGTGCGCACCGGCGGGAAGTCGGCGAGCAGGTCCGGCGGCGGCAGCAGGGTGTCCTGCTCCGGCGGCGAGAGGTAGTCGTGGTTGCCGTCCAGCAGCACCAGGTCAGGACGGACGGCGAGCTGCGCCAGGGCGCGGTGTCCCGCCATCCGCATCGCGGTCATGATCCCGAACTCGTCGATCTCCAGCGAGCTGGCGTGCCCGACGCCGTACGACGCCGCCCACCGCCGGATCCGCGGGGCCAGCCGCCGGCGTACGTCGGCACTGAGCAGCTTGCTGTCGCGCACCCCCTGCGGCGCCGTGCGGGTGGCGAGGTCGACCGTCACCACGGCGACGGTGACCGGGCCGCACAGCGCGCCGCGGCCGACCTCGTCGACCCCCGCGACGAGGGTGCGGCCGTCGCGCAGCAGCTGCCGCTCGACCCGCAACGACGGCGCCACGCTCATGATGCGTCCGGGACGTCCTTGAACGCGGCGGGGCGGCCGATCCAGGTCCACCGGGACTTCGGCCAGACCAGCGCGAACACCTTGCCCACCACGGAGTCCTCCGGGACCCAGGGGCTCTTCGTGCAGGGGTCCTCGGCGGGGTTGCACAGGTGGGCGCGGGAGTCGGCCGAGTTGTCGCGGTTGTCCCCGAGCACGAACAGCTTGCCCTGGGGCACCGGGCCGATCGTCCAGTCGCAGCGACCCGCGAGGGCGGTGCCCTTCTTCGCGGTGCCTTCGAAGAGCGCGGCGTCGCAGGGATCGGTGCTGCCCTGCTTCATGAACGACGACTCGTCGACGGCCTGGCCGTTGATCTCGAGCTCGCCACGGGCGTTGCAGCAGTGGATCGTGTCGCCCGGGACACCGATCACCCGCTTCACCAGGTGGCCGCCGGTCGGGTACAGCCCGATCTTCGCCAGCAGGCTGGCGAGCCCGGTCGGGCCGGCGTCCTCGCTGGGGTCCAGCCAGTTGCCGGGGTCGGAGAAGACGATGACGTCACCGCGCTGCGGGCTGCCCGCGAACCAGTACGACGGCTTCTCGACCAGGATCCGGTCGTTCTGGATCAGGCCCGGCTCCATCGACGCCGACGGGATGTAGAAGGCCTGGACGAAGAACGCCTTGATGACGATCGCCAGGCCCAGCGCGATCACGAGCAGCAGGATGCTCTCCTGCCAGACCGGCAGGTGCTTCTTGTGGGAGTGACGCGGCTGCTGGGCGGTGGTGGAGCCGGCCGGTTCGCCCGGGCTCTCCTCGTCGGGGCCCAGCGCGTCGTCGGTCGTCACGCCCCGAAGTCTAGGAGCACGCCGGTCGGATCCCCGCTACCGGGCCGCGGGATCGGGTACGCCGGCGAAGGCCTGCGCCCGCCCGATCCAGGTCCAGCGCGACCTCGGCCAGACCAGTGCGAACACCTTGCCGACGACGTCGCGCTCCGGGACGAACTGGACGTTGCCGCAGCCCTCGTCTGCCGGCCTGCACAGGTGCGCACGGCCGTCCTCGCTGTTGGAGCGGTTGTCGCCGAGCACGAACAGCTGACCGGACGGGATCGGGCCCAGCGTCCAGTCGCAGGGCGCCGCGAACGGCGTGCCGCGGGCCGTCAGGCTCGGGCTCAGCGGCGCGTCGCACTCTCCGGGCCCGGGGTCCTGGTTGAGGAACGCGCTCTCGTCGACCGGGGTGCCGTTGATCTCGAGCTCGCCCTGTCGGGTGCAGCAGTGGACGGTGTCGCCGGGGAGCGCGATGACGCGCTTCACGAGGTGGCCGCCGCTCGGGTAGAGACCCACCTTCGACAGCAGACCCTGGACGCCGGTCGGGCTGACGTCCTCGCTCGCCGGCAGCCAACCGCCGGGGTCGGAGAACACGACCACGTCGCCGCGCTGCGGGCTGCGCCCGAACCAGTACGACGGCTTCTCGACCAGCACCCGGTCGTTCTGCGGGTAGCCGGGACCTCCCTGCAACCCGGGGACCATCGATGCCGACGGGATGTAGAAGGCCTGCAGGAAGAACGCCTTGACCACGATCGCGAGCCCCAGGGCGAGCACCAGCAGCAGGATCGTCTCCTGCCAGACAGGCAGCTTCCTGCGACGTACGCGATCCCTCCAGCCGGCACGCGGCGCACGCGCCTGCCCGGTCTCCACTCCCATGGCGGCGAGTGTAGGCAGAAAAGCGACGACGCCCCGACCCAGCGGGTCGGGGCGTCGTCGGAGAGCTGAGAGGCTCAGGCCTCTCACTGGTCAGATCGGGCGTCGCTTCGCTCCGCCGATCAAGGAGTGACCAGTGCGAGGCTCACGCCTCGCGACGCTCCTTGATCTTGGCCTTCTTGCCGGTGAGGTTGCGCAGGTAGTAGAGCTTCGCTCGGCGCACGTCACCGCGGGTGACGACCTCGATCTGCTCGAAGATCGGCGAGTGGAGCGGGAAGGTCCGCTCGACACCCACACCGAAGGAGACCTTGCGGACCGTGAAGGTCCGGCCGATGCCGCTGCCGTGGACGCGGATCACGATGCCCTGGAAGATCTGGACACGGGACCGGCTGCCCTCGATGACCTTGACGTGGACCTTGACGGTGTCACCGGCGCGGAAGTCCGGGATGTCGGTGCGCTTCGCGGCGTTGCCGAGCTCGGTCACGGCCGAGGGGGTCGGGATGCTCATGGTGTCTCCTCGCAGATGCCACAGGTCAGCCGCGGATTGTCGGTGTTCAACGATTGCGGTGGCGTCGAACGGCATTTCCCCTGTGGCAGAAGCGTCCGTACGCCGACAGGCGATCCTCCCACAGCCCGGCCGCCGAGCGGAAATCCGAGCGGCCGCTCAGTCCCCGAGCACGTCGGCCAGGCGCTGGTTCTCGCCGCCGGTCAGGTGGGTGATCGTGCCGTCGTGCAGCCGACCCTCGTCGGCGTACGCCCGCAGCTGGGTGCGGCTGTAGGGGCCGTGGTCGGCGCCTTGGACCGTCACGAACCAGACCCGCTCGTGGTCGGCGGGGCGGCCGGCAGGCGCGGCGTCGGGCTCGGTGTCGGCGGTGCCGGCGGTGCCGGCGGTGTCGGCGGCCGCCGGCTCCGGGTCGGCGGCGGGCGCCGCCTCGACGGGCTCGGGCTCCGGCGCCGTACCGAGCGGCGCCGGCACGTCGCGCGGCTCGGTGAGCGGCGGGGCCTCGCGCTCGGGCTCGGTGCCGGCCCCGGCCGCACCGGCGGTCGCCGGGGCGTCCGGTGCCACCACGTAGCGGTAGTCGGCCTGCGGTGCGGCGACGTAGGCGTAGCCGAGGCCGCTCGACGGAGCCCGACGCCCGGAGCCGGTCGCCAGGGCCAGGAGCCAGGCCAGCAGGACCACGACGGCGAGCGGGAGCAGCAGGTACTCGGCGAAGAACCACCACCGCTGGAAGCCGATGTCGGCCGGGAGGTCGTGCCAGGTGAGCCCGTAGCGGTAGTTCTGCCACAGCGAGGGGCCGTCCCCGAACCACGGCACGTGGAACTTCACGTTGTCGATGATGAGCGCGACGAACGTCGCCGCGATCGAGAGCAGGACGGCCAGACCGCCCAGGTGGAGCGCCGAGCGGCTGCGCAGACCGGCGATCCCGCAGGGAACGGCGAGGACACCGACCACCGCGGCCGCGAAGCTCAGCAGCACCGACCACGCCGCCCAGGAGTCGAGCGTCGACGGCCAGAGGTCGAGCTTGTGGTTGATCTCGATCTGGGCGATGACGGACGCCACCGCGACCGCACCCCAGATGATCATCAGAACCGCGCACAGAGCTGCGATCGGCTGCAGCTTCGCCCCACCAGCGGACACGAAGCGAAACCTACCGCCGATCCGGCCCGACCTGCTCCCTAGCCTCGCCGTTTGGTCAGCACCACCGCGCCGTCCGGGGCGTGCGCGCCGCGGCGGAGCCGGAAGCCGGCCTTCCGGTAGAGCCGCTGGTTGCGCTCGCTGAGCGCCCCCGTGAATAGCTGGTACGACGTCGCCGCGGCGGGCGCGACCTCCTGGATGTGCTCGAGCAGCCGGCGGCCGAGGCCGGTGCCCTGCAGGTCCGGGGCGACCATGATCCGGCCGATGTCCCAGGTCCTGCCCTCGAGCCGGCCGCGCGCCGCCCCGACCAGCCGTCCGGCCCGGCGCACCACGTAGGTGTCCCACTCCCCCAACCAGGCGCGGACGTCGTCGTACGACTCGTGCAGAGCGGGGATGTCGAGCCGGTCGTTGGCCAGCGCCTCCTGCACCCAGCAGGCGCGCTGCAGGGTGAGGATCTCGGCCGCGTCGGCGGGCGTCGCGCGCACGATGGGGGTGCCGTCGTCCAGCACGGAGGGGGCCAGCAGGTCGGGACGGCGCTCGGCGGTACGGCGTACCGACTGCTCGTGGCGCCACTGCTCGATCCGGGCGTGGTCGCCGGACAGCAGCACCTCGGGGATCTCCCTGCCCTGCCAGGTGCGGGGCTTGGTGTAGACGGGGTACTCCAGCAGGCCGGAGGCGCTGTGCGACTCCTCCACCAGGGACGCGGCGTTGCCCATGAAGCCCGGCAGGAGCCGCACGACGGCCTCGGTGATGGCGAGCGCGGCCACCTCGCCGCCGTTGAGGACGTAGTCGCCCAGGCTGATCTCGCGGACCTCCGCGACGTCCCGGGCGTGGTCGATGACCCGCTGGTCGATGCCCTCGTAGCGCCCGCACGCGAACAGCAGCCGGTCGCGAGTGGCGAGCTCCTCGGCGAGGCGCTGGGTCATCGGCTCGCCGGACGGCGTCGTGAAGATCACCGTCGTCTGCTCGTCGACCCCCAGCTCGGCGAAGGCCTCACCGAACGGCTCGGGCTTCATCACCATGCCGGCGCCGCCGCCGTACGGCGTGTCGTCGGTCTTGTGGTGCCGGTCGTGGGTCCACCGACGCAGGTCGTGGACGTGGATGTCGAGAAGGCCCGACTCGACCGCCTTGCCGGGCAGCGAGAGCCGCAGCGGGGCGAGGTAGTCGGGGAAGATCGTGAGGTAGTCGAGCCTCACTCCTCGACCTCCTCGATCTCCTCCTCGGGCAGCGGGTGCACCAGGCCGGGGCGGTCGGCGATGACCAGGCGCCCGCCGTCGAGGTCGACCTCGGGCACGAGCTGGTGGACGAACGGCACCAGCACGTCCCTCTTGTCGAGGGTGCGGATCTGGAGCAGGTCCTGGGCGCCGTGGGTGAGGCCGGTGACCTCGCCGAGGTGCGTCCCGTCCGTGTCGTACGCCGCCAGCCCGATCAGCTGGTGGTCGTAGAACTCCTCGGGGTCCTCGGGGCGCTCGGTCTCGTCGACCCGCGCCCGCAGCACCACGCCGCGGGCGGCCTCGGCGGCGTTGCGGTCGGGCAGCTCGGCGAAGGTCGCGAGGAGCACGCCCTGGTGCCAGCGGGTGCGGTTCACGGTCAGCGCGGTGTGCGGGAAGGCCGAACCGCGGGGTGCCTGGGCGAGCAGGACCGCTCCGGCGGCGTACCTCTTGTCGGGCTCGTCGGACCGCACGTCGACGGTCACCTCACCCCGGATGCCGTGCGGCTTGCCGATCCGACCGACGACGACCTCCACCGTGCTCATGGCGGGCATTCTTCCCGACGGCTGCGAGACTCGGGGAATGACGTCGGCCTGGCTCGCCGCGACCCTGCCGGTCCTCGACCTGGCGGAGATGTCCGTGCGCGCCGTGGGAGCGGCCGCCGTCCGCGCAGGAGCGAGCGAGGCGGTGGCTGCGGCCCCGGAGCCCGAGCGGCTCGCGGCCTCTTTCGGCAGCGACCGGCTCTTCCGCGACGGCGGTCGACAGGTCGACGCCTTCGCCCCGCTCTCGGGCTTCTTCGAGGCCGCCGACGGCTGGGTGCGCACGCATGGCAACTACCCGCACCACGCGGCCCGCCTCGCCGCGGTCCTGGGCCTGCGAGCGCCCGAGCGGGAGTCGGTCGCCGCAGCCGTCCGCGAGCGGTCGGCCGCCGACCTCGAGGAGGAAGCGGCGGATGCGGGCGCGATCCTGGTCCGTGTCCGCGACGAGGCGGAGTGGCGAGCCAGCGCGATGGGGCGCGCGGCCGTGGGGCCGCCGGTGCTCTCCGTGCGCCGCCGCGACGTGTCCGGCCGGCGACGCCCCCTCGCCGGCGGTCCGCGGCCGCTCGCGGGGATCCGCGTGCTCGACCTGACCCGGGTGCTCGCCGGCCCCATCTGCACGCGCACGCTCGCCCTGCTGGGGGCCGACGTCCTGCGGGTGGACCCTCCGGACCCGGCCGAGATCGAGTGGCAGCACCTCGACACCGGCCAGGGCAAGCGGTCGGCGATCCTCGACCTGCACGCGCAGCGGGAGGCAGCCCAGGAGCTGCTCAACGCGGCCGACGTGCTGGTCACCGGTTACCGGCCGGGCGCGATCGAGGCCTTCGGGCTGCGGCTGCCCGATGGTGCCGTGCACGCGCGGATCAACGCCTGGGGCGACGACGGCCCGTGGGCGCTGCGGCGCGGCTTCGACTCGATCGTCCAGGCGGCGAGCGGCATCGCGATGATCGAGGGGGACGGCTCCCCGGGAGCGCTTCCGGTCCAGGCGCTCGACCACGCCTCGGGCTACCTGCTGGCGGCCGGCGTGGTCGACGCGCTGGTCGACCGGGCGGCCGACGGCGAGGGGCGCGACGTCGCCGCGGCCCTCGCGCGCACGGCCCAGTGGCTGCTCGACGCCCCCGGTCGCGTGCCGGAGCACCCGCCCGCCGGCGTACCGACCTCGGTGGTGCGGCACGGCACGCGCATCACCGCCCCACCCGCGCTCCCCGGGTACGACGACTACCCCAGGCCCGCGCGTCCCTGGGGCGGGGACGAGCCGGCCTGGACCTGAAAAGCAGCCAGCCCCGCACCGAGGTGCGGGGCTGGCTGCTGGTGCTTCGAGTCAGCGACGGTCGGTGTCGACGAAGTCGACCCGCGCGCCGTCCTTGCCCGCGAGGGCGGAGATGACGGTGCGGAACGCGGTCGCGGTGCGACCGCTGCGACCGATCACCTTGCCGAGGTCGTCGGGGTGGACCCGGACCTCGAGCACGGAGCCGCGGCGCAGCTGCTTGTCGCGGACCACGACGTCGTCGGGGTGGTCGACCACTCCGCGGACGAGGTGCTCCAGCGCCTCAGCCAGCATCGGCTCAGGCCTCGGTGGACTCGGGCGCGTCGGCGAGGGCAGCCACGTCGGCGGCCTCCTCCTCGGCGGCGAGGTTCTCGACCATGGCCTCGACCTCGGCCTTGGCCTCGGGCGTGCCGGCCTTCACCGTGGTGGCGGCCTTCGGGGCCTCACCGTCGCCGGCCTTGAGTGCCTCGTTGAAGATCTCGAGCTTGTCGCGCTTCGGCTCCTTGACCTTGAGGGTGCCCTCGGCACCGTCGAGGCCCTTGAACTTCTGCCAGTCACCCGTGACCTTGAGGATGGCCTCGACGGCCTCGGTCGGCTGCGCGCCGACGGACAGCCAGTGCTGCGCCCGGTCGGAGACGACGTCGATGTACGACGGGTCCTCCTTGGGGTGGTACTTGCCGATCTCCTCGATCACGGCGCCGTCGCGCTTCTTGCGCGAGTCGACGACGACGATGCGGTACTGCGGCACCCGGACCTTGCCCAGGCGCTTGAGACGAATCTTGACGGCCACGGTTGTGGTGTCTCGCTTTCAGACTTGTGTGTGGGTGAGGCGCTCGGTCCAGGTGGGGAACACCGGCTCTGCGTCTCGAGGGTGCTGGGCCGCCCGGTTGAGAGGGTTCCGGACGACACAGAACTCAGCGGTCGATTCTGCCAGACACCCCGAGGTGGTCGAAATCGCCAGCCACTAGTTTTGCGGGGTGAGCTCGCCGCTGTCCCCCACCGTCTTCTTCGACCGGTGGATGGCGCGGGGACGGACGTCCTTCGGCGCCCGGGTGACGCGGCTGCGGTCGGCGTCCTGGCAGGTCGGCCAGTGCGCCCTGGCGGCCGGGCTCGCCTGGTGGCTGGCCCACGACGTGCTGCACCACAACCGGCCGTTCTTCGCGCCCGTCGCAGCGGTGGTCGGGCTCGGTACGTCGTACGGACAACGACTGCGGCGGGTCGGCGAGATCACCGTCGGCGTGGCCGTCGGCGTCTTCCTCGGGGACCTCTTCACGCACCTGCTGGGCAGCGGGCCGTGGCAGCTGACGCTGCTCGTCGCCGGCGCGATGTCGACAGCGCTGCTGCTCGACGCCGGGGTGCTGTTCGTCAACCAGGCGGCCGTCCAGTCGATCGTCGTCGCGGTCGCGCTGCCGAACAACGGCGGCGGGGCGTTCACCCGGTGGACCGACGCGCTGATCGGCGGCGCGGTCGCCCTCGTGGCTGCGAGCGTCGTCCCCGCCACGGCGCTGCGCCGACCCCACCAGCAGGCAGCGCGGGTGGCCTCGGCGATCGCCTCCCTGCTGCGGGCGGCGGCCGACTGCATGACCGACGCCGACTTCGACCACGCCCTGTCGGCGCTCACCGACGCGCGCGCCACCGACCGGCTCGTGAGCCAGCTCAAGGTCGCCGCCGGCGAGGGGCTCTCGCTCGTCGCCTCCTCACCGTTCCAGCGACGCCGGCACGGCCCGACCGTCCGCAAGCTGGCCGAGATCGTCGACCCGCTCGACTTCGCCCTGCGCAACACCCGGGTGCTGCTGCGGCGGGTGGCGGTGGCGACGTACCGCGCCGAGGCCCTGCCCGCCGCGTACGCCGAGGCCGCCCGCGCCCTGGCCGACCAGGTCGACGTCGTCGCGGCCGAGCTCGGTGCCGGGCACGCGATCGACGACGCCCGCGAGGGGCTGATCCACTTCGGGGAGTCCACCTCGCGGCTCCCCCGCACTCCCGAGCTCTCCGGCGAGGTCGTGCTCGCCCAGCTGCGCTCCATCACCGCGGACCTGCTCGCGTGCGCCGGACTGGACCCGGTGGCCGCGACGGAGGCGATCCCGCCCCTCGTGGGTCCCGACAGCGTGTGACCTCTGGGTCGGGCGGGCAGGGTCGGAGCGTGACCGTGCCTCCGCCGTACCTCTCCGCACCGGTGAGACGCCGACCGCGCTTCGTGTGGTTCTTCGTCGGAGGCGGCCTGCTCGTCCTGGCGCTGTCCTGCTTCGTGACCGGTCTGGTGCTGACGCTCCATCGTGCCACCGCCACCGACGCGGTCATCCCGGCCGACGGGACGTACCACGCCGTGACAGTCCCCGCGGGTGGCCGGCGGGCGCTGTACGTCGGGCCCACGGCACCTGCGACCCACTGCGACGTCACCCAGGACGACGGGCGTCAGCTCGTCCCGGGCCGACCTCGGATGACCTCGACGGTCACCGTCGACGGTCGCACCTGGGTCGCGATCGGCTCCTTCACCCCGACCACCGCGCACGTCGAGGTCAGCTGCACCGCCTCCGGCGCTGGCCGGGTCGATGTGCGGGTCGGTGCCGAGCTGGGGGCCGGGTTCGTCGTGGGGATCCTGGTGACGATCCTGCTCCCCCTCCTGCTGGGTCTGGCCGGGGGCGTGGTGCTGCTGGTCACGATCATCCGGCGGGTCACCAGCGGGTGATCCAACCGGGGTCGAGGACGTTGCTCTGCAACCGTCGCGAGACCTGGTGACGAGTCGTGATCCCACGCGGCACCCGCGAAGCCGAACCCATCCAGGCAGACGACGGCACCATCGTCGGCGAGCTCTACGGGGACTGAGCCGCGCCGATCACGTGAGCGCTGGGACAGCGCTCGGCAAGTAGTGCCAGCAGCTCCGGCGCGTCGACGGCCACCAGCATCAAGCGCATCGTCAGACCCAGCCTGCCCCAACGCATCGGACGCTCCACGGATGCCTGCAGCTCGATGGCGGTGCCGCTCACTCGGAATCGCTCGACGTCGTCGTAGCGGACATGCCGACGGAATGGCCCACGCACGATCACACGATCCTCGGTGAGCCAGTACGGCGTGCCACTGCCGCACCACGCGCACGCAGCGGCCGGCAGAAATCCGACGAGGGGCAGCAGCAGCGCAGCGGCGCGATTCATCTCGCGGTCGGTGAGACCGGTGAGAAGCACGAAGGCGCCCAGGACCGCCAAGATCGAGGCGAGCAGCAGCCACACATCGCTCGCGTCCAACCCGATCCGATCACCTCGCCGGAACGCGCCGAAGGGCAGGCCGTCCGCCCCGTCGCGGTCCGTCAGCTCGGCGAGTTCGTGGCGGTGCACCCTGTCGACGGCGCGCAGTGCCCATACGGCCGCTCCGAGACCAGCGACCACCAGCAGACCGCTGAGGGCGACCGCGACCGGCCGTCCCCCAAATACGCCGCGCGCGCTCGCCAGCGCCACCACCGAGCCGGCCAACCCCGCGACCATGACCCTCCGTGTGCGGGGCAGCTGGTGCTTGCTGGGCATGGCGCGAGCCTAGGACCCGACCCGGGACCCCCTGGTCATTGCGGACCCCTCGCCTGTGACCGAGCGCCCGTGTCGGCCGGACCGCTCCGCGGGCGACCATCGGAGCGGCACGAAGCCGAGCCTGCGAAGGAGCCCAGGATGCCCGTACGTCGTACCTCGGTGGCCGTCGCCGCCATCGCCGCAGCGGGCCTGGTGCCTGCGCTCGGCCAGTCCGCCATCGCCTCCGGCCACGGTCACGCCGCCGGGCAGACGCGGCAGCTGCACCACCAGGTCTCCGGCCTCGACCGCCGGCTCGCCCGGGTCGAGGCCTCGCACGCGCTGGCCGCGCTCGCCGACGACACCGAGCAGGCGGTCGACGCGAACATCGAGAACGACCGCGCCATCCTCGCGACGCTCGACGACTCGGTCGACGCGATGACCCCAGCCGACGCGAAGGCTGCCCGCCGCCAGCTGCGGGCCTTCCACGTCGACAACTACGTACGGGTCGTGGCCATCCTGCGCCGGGCCGAGGGCCTCGTCGCGGGCGCCGCCACGGTCCCCGCCGCACAGGCCGCGCTGGACCAGGCCGTCGCGACCGCGCTGGGGATCACCGCGTCCAGCCCGCGCTCCGCGACCCGGGACGCCCGCGACAGCCTGGACGAGGCCGACCAGGACATCGACGACGACTCCTCGACCGACGGCACCGACGACTCTACGGACGGCACCGGCACGTCCGACGACGGCTCAGGCGACGACACGACCCCGTAGCACCACGGCGCTCGGCTCGAGCAGCACGCTCAGGTCGGCGATGGGATCGCGCGGGTACACCACGAAGTCCGCGGGGTCGCCCTCGTCGAGCCCCGGGTTCCAACCCAGCCACGCCCGACCCCGCCACGAGGCGGCGCCCAGGACGTAGTCGTTGGGCAGCCCCATCGCGGCCATCGCCCGGATCTCCTCGTGGAGGACGCCGTGCCGCTGGCTGCCACCGCCGTCACTGCCCACGAACATCGGGACGCCGGCGTCGTAGGCGTTCATCAGGACGTCGCGACGGGTCTCGTGCAGGGCCAGCATCCGGTCGGCGTACGCCGGGAACTTCTCGCGCCCCGCCGACGCGAAGCCCGGGAACTTGTCGGTCTGCAGCACGGTCGGGACCAGCGCGACCCCACCCCGCACCATCTGCTCGATGTGGTGCGAGCCGAGGCCGGTGCCGTGCTCGATGCAGTCGATGCCCGCATCCAGCAGCGGCCCGACCGCGTCCGGTCCGAAGCAGTGCGCCGTGACCTTGGCACCGTAGGCGTGAGCGACCCCGATCGCCGCCGCGACCGCGTCGGCCGGGAAGGACGGCGTCAGGTCGCCCTCCTCGCGGGAGATCCAGTCCCCCACGAGCTTGACCCACCCGTCGCCGTCGAGCGCCTGCTCCCCGACCGTGTCGGCCAGCGCGTCCGGCTCGACCTCGACGCCGTAGCTCCGGAGGTAGCGCTGGGTCCGGGCGACGTGGCGACCGCAGCGGATCAGCCGCGGCAGGTCCTCGCGCTCGTGCACCCACCGGGTGTCGGCCGGCGACCCGCAGTCCCGGGTCAGCAGCACGCCCGTGTCCCGATCGAGGATCGAGGTCCGCTCGATCTCCTCGTCGGAGACCGCGCCCCCGTCCTCGAGGCCCAGGTGGTTGTGGGCGTCGACCAGGCCCGGGACGATCCAGCCCTGCGCGACGGTCTCGGCGCCGGCCGGGCGTTCGTAGGTGACGACGCCGTCGACGACGTACAGCTCACGGCTCTCGCCGTCGGGCAGGACCGGTCCGGTGAATCGCAGCGCCGTCACGACGACGAACCTAGCCGGGCGCGTCGCGCAACCGAACCACCGGCACGTGCGTCTTCCCAGACATGACCACCCTGACCCTTCCTGCGGCCACCACCTCGGCGGGACTGACGATCCCGGACCGCGTGACCGGTCGCCCACGCCTGTCCGAGCGGCACCCCGCGCTCTACCCCGCCGCCGTCCGCGTCCACCAGCTGCGCCGTCACCTGCGCTGGGCCACCTCCGACGCGACCTGGGCGGCGAGCCGCACCGACGAGGACCTGCCGCTCCGCCTCCTGAAGCACGCCTCGCTGCTGATGCGCGAGCTGTCGGACGACGAGATGGTGCTGCAGCGCAACAAGGTCACCAACCTGCGCCTCGCCTCGGCCCGCACCGACCGCGTCCTGATCCGGCCCGGGGAGACGTTCTCGTTCAACAAGGTGGTCGGCAACTGCACCCGCCGCAAGGGGTACGTCGAGGGCATGCGGCTCTCGAACGGCAGGGCGATCGCCGGCGTGGGTGGTGGGATCTGCCAGCTCGCCAACCTGCTGCACTGGATGTTCCTGCACAGCCCGCTGACGGTCGTGGAGCGCTCAGAGCACTCCTTCGACCCGTTCCCGGACAAGGGCCGGGTGCTGCCGTGGGGCGTGGGCTGCTCGATCGTCTACAACTACGTCGACCTCGTGGTCCGCAACGACACCGACCACACCTTCGAGCTGCGCACCCGGGTGGACGAGCGGCACCTCCGCGGTGAGCTGCGCGCCGACACCGCGACCGAGCACTCCTATCGGGTCGAGGCCCGCGACGAGGCGTTCCTGCGGCACGAGGGCCGGGTCTACCGGCGCAACGAGATCTGGCGCACCGTGATCTCGCGCCGGACCGGGGACGTCGTCGGCGAGGAGCTCCTCAAGACCAACTGCGCGCTGGTGAAGTACCTGCCTGCCGAGGACCTCATCATCGACGTCTGAGCTCAGAGACGGCCGCTACAGACGGTCGAGCAGCCAGCTCGGCGAGAGCGTCGTGGCACCGACTCCGTGGACCCGCGCGTCCAGGGCCCGGTCGGCCGTGACGACCACGACCCGGCCACCCTTCTCGGCGGCCACGCGGGCCTGCTCGACGATCGTCGCGTCGCCGTCCTTCGGCGCGTGCACCGTCCGGACGTGGGCGTCCCGGCCGGCCCTGACCGCGCCCTTGGCCTGCCCCTCGAGGACGAGCACCACGACGTCGTACTCGATGTCGGCGACGAGCAGGGCGTCGTGCAACCGGCGCGCAGCGCCCGCGCGGTCCTTCCACCACCCGTCGGGGCGCGCACCGACGACATTGGCGCCGTCGACGATCAAGGTGGAGCCCACGAGGACTACTTCAGGAACTTCGAGAAGTCCTTGGGGAGCTCGAGGTTGGCCGCGGCCGCCTCGTAGTCGATGTCCTGGCCGATCCCGAACGGGTTGGCAGCGGGACGCTCGGCCGCCTTCTGCTGGGCCGCCGCGGCCTCCTGGGCGGCCTTGGCCGGGTTGCCGGAGCGGCGCTTGCCGCCCTTGCCCTGCTGCTTCGCCTTCTGCTTCGCGGAGACGCGCTTGCCGCCGCCGGCACCACCCATGCCGGGCATGCCCGGCATTCCGGGCATCCCGCCGCCGCGCGCCATCTGCATCATCATCTTGCGCGCCTCGAAGAAGCGGTCGACCAGGCCGTTGACGTCGGAGACCTGGCGTCCGGAACCCTTCGCGATGCGGGCGCGCCGCGAGCCGTCGATGATCTTCGGGTTCGCGCGCTCGGCCGGCGTCATCGAGCGGATGATCGCCTCGACGCGGTCGATCTCGCGCTCGTCGAAGTTCTCCAGCTGCTCGCGGATCTGGCCCATTCCGGGCAGCATCCCGAGGATCTTCTGCATCGAGCCGAGCTTGCGCAGCTGCTGCATCTGCTCGAGGAAGTCGTCGAGGGTGAACTCGCCGCCCTGGCCGGTCAGCTTCTGCGCGGCCTTGAGCGCCTGCTCCTGGTCGAAGGCCTTCTCGGCCTGCTCGATCAGGGTCATCATGTCGCCCATGTCGAGGATGCGCGACGCCATCCGGTCGGGGTGGAAGACGTCGAAGTCCTCGAGCTTCTCACCGGTCGACGCGAACATCACCGGGCGGCCCGTGACCTGGCGGATCGACAGCGCGGCACCACCGCGGGCGTCGCCGTCGAGCTTGGTGAGGACGACGCCGTCGTACCCGACGCCGTCGAGGAAGGCCTGCGCCGTCGTGAGCGCGTCCTGACCGATCATCGCGTCGACGACGAAGAGGACCTCGTCGGGCGAGACCACGTCGCGGATCGCCGCGGCCTGGCCCATCATCTCGGTGTCGACGCCCAGGCGACCGGCGGTGTCGACGATGACGACGTCGTACAGCTTGCGCTTGGCCTCCTCCACCGACTCGCGGGCGACGGCCACCGGGTCGCCGACGCCGTTGCCCGGCTCCGGCGCGAAGACGGGTACGCCGGCGCGCTCGCCGTTGACCTGCAGCTGGTTGACCGCGTTCGGGCGCTGGAGGTCGCAGGCGACGAGCAGGGGCGACTTGCCCTGCTCCTTGAGCCAGCGCGCGAGCTTCGCGGCGAGCGTGGTCTTGCCGGCACCCTGGAGGCCGGCGAGCATGATGACGGTCGGGCCGGTCTTGGCGTAGCGCAGCCGGCGCGTCTCGCCGCCGAGGATGGTGACGAGCTCCTCGTTGACGATCTTGACGATCTGCTGCGCCGGGTTCAGCGCGCCGGAGACCTCCTCGGAGCGGGCGCGCTCCTTGACCGCCGCGACGAAGTCCTTGACCACCGGCAGCGCGACGTCCGCCTCCAGCAGCGCGATGCGGATCTCGCGTGCGGTGGCGTCGATGTCGGCTTCGGACAGCCGTCCCTTGCCGCGGAGGTTCTTGAACGTCGCGGAGAGGCGGTCGGAGAGTGTGGCGAACAAGGTGAGATGTCCTCAGTCGTCGTACGGCGGGCAAACGGCGGGCAACTCGACGAGTTTACGGGGCGATCAGTCGGTCGCCGTCAATCGCTCCCTGATCGCGTACGCCGCCGAGGCCGCCCGGGTCTCCGAGAGGGCACCGGCGGAGGCCTCCTGCACGTAGAACACGTCCACCGCCTGCGGGCCGAGCGTGGAGACGTGGGCGGAGCGCACCGAGATGCCGAGCTCGGCCAGCGCGGAGCAGACCAGGTAGACGACGCCGAGCTGGTCGGCCGTGCGGACCTCGATCACCGTCGCCTGCTCGCTGGCCTCGGGGCGTACGACGACCGTGGGGGCCAGCGTCGCCCCCGACCCCGCGCGCGGCGCCAGCCGCCGGGCCGGGTCGACGCGCCCCTCGACGATGCTGTCGAAGCGGTCCTGGAGCGCACCGGGCTCGAGGTGGTCCTCGGCGACGTCCCAGACCGACACGGCGTACTCCTCCGGCGACCAGATCCGGGCCGCGCGCACCCGGATCCGGTGCAGCGCGAACACCGCGGCGACGTCGGCGAGCAGCCCGATCCGGTCCTTCGACACCACGGTGACCCGCGCGCCGTCGCCGGCCGGCTCGACCGTGATCGACATGCCGCGCTTGCGCGCGGCCGCGGGGATCTCGATCTCCTCCACGGCCATCGCGGGGGGGACGCTCCCCTGCTCCAGGACCGCGGTCGCCCGCCGGGCGAGGTCGTGGACCAGGCCGGACCGCCAGGCGGTCCAGGCCTGGGGCGAGGCCGCCTTGGCGTCGGCCTCCGTCAGCGCGGCGAGCAGGGCGATGGCCTCCGGCGTGCGCAGGCGCTCGGTGATGGCCTCGACGGTGGCCGGGTCGTCGGGGTCGCGCGTGGTGGCGACCTGGGCCAGCAGGAGGTGCCAGCGCACGAGCTCGCCGATGAGCTCGACCTCGTCGGGCCCGAAGCCCATCCGGGTGGCGATGCCTCGGGCGATCGGGGCGCCGGCGACGCTGTGCTCGGTGACGCCGCCCTTGCCGATGTCGTGGAGCAGCGCGGCGACGAGCAGGACGTCCGGCCGGGACACCGAGCGGATCAGCGAGGCCGCCTCGATGCAGGTCTCGACCACGTGCCGGTCGACGGTGAAGCGGTGGATGACCGAGGCGTGCGGGAGCAACCGGATCCGCTCCCACTCGGGCAGGATCGCGGCGAGCGCGCCGGTCTCCTCGAGCGTCTCCCAGACCGGCAGCAGGCCGCGGCCGGCGCTGAGCAGCCGGACGAACTCGTGCCGCGCCTCGGCGGGCCACGGATCGGGCAGCGGAGCGGCCTCCGCGGCGAGCCGTGCCGCGGTCGGCGGCGCGAGCACCGCGTCGCGGGTCGCCGCCTCGGCGGCCGCGCGCAGCAGCAGCACCGGGTCGCGGGAGGGCTGGGCGCCCGCCGCGAGGGTGATCTCCCCGCGCGACAGGGCGACGCCGGGCGCGACCGGAGAGAGCTCCGGACGGCGCGAGGCGCCGGCGCGCCCCCTCCTCAGCACGTCGTCGGTACGCCGCCACGCCAGCCGCGAGAGGTGGGTGATCCGCCTGCCGAGCTCACGCACGTAGCGCTGCGCGGCTGCCTGGTCGGGCAGCTCGAGCAGCTCGGCGAGGCCCGCCCAGCACTCCGGCGTCACGCGGTCCGAGCTGCGGCCGACGACGGCGTGCAGCGCGTCGCGGACGTCGAGCAGCTGGCCCCGGCAGCGCTGCAGGTCGGCCGCGGGCACGTCGACCAGCCAGGTCGCGACCAGGCTGTTGAGCACCGTCGCGTCGCGCAGCCCGCCCTCGGACTCCTTGAGGTCCGGCACCGAGAGGTGCGCGAGCTCGCCGACCCGGGCGTGCCGGGCCTTCGTCAGCTCCTCGAGCGCGGGCAGTCGCTCGCGAGCCTCGCGCCGCCACTGCGCGAGCAGCAGGGACCGGGCCCGCAGGGTCAGGTTGGGGTCACCGGCGACGTGCCGGATGTCGAGCAGCCCGGTGGCGACCCGCAGGTCGTCCTGCGCGGCAGCGAGCATCTCGGGCAGCCGGCGTACCGAGTGGTCGATCTGCTGGCCGGAGTCCCACAGCGGGTACCACAGCGACGAGCCGAGCTCGTTGAACGCAGCGGCCTCCGCGCTCTCGTCGGCGACCAGCACGACGTCGAGGTCGGAGTACGGCGCCAGCTCGCCTCGTCCGTAGCCGCCCACCGCCACCAGTGCGAACCCGGTGTCGGGCCCTCCCGCCTGCTCGTAGGCGGAGATGCAGAGCTGGTCGGCGAGCTCGGTGCGCTCGAGGCGGTCGGCAGCGGTCATCAGCCGTGCAGTCCCCCGCTGGTGAAGTGCGGACGCGCGCTCGCGGCGTGCAGGTCGTAGGCCGCCTCGGCATGGATGACCAGGTCGACGCCGGCCACCTCGTGCTCGCCGTCGATCCGGAAGCCGATGGTGCGCTCCAGCAACCAGACGATGATCCCGGTGGCGACGAAGGAGTAGGCCAGGGCGGCACCGGCCGCCACGACCTGCTTGACCAGCTGGTCCGCGCCGCCGCCGTAGAACAGGCCGTCCAGACCGGCGACCCGCCTTTCCGCGAGCAGTCCGATCAGGATCGTGCCGACCAGGCCGCCGACCAGGTGGACACCCACGACGTCCAGCGAGTCGTCGTACCCGAAGCGGTACTTGAGGCCGACCGCGATCGCGCAGACGGTGCCGGCGACCAGGCCCACCGCCATCGCACCGAGCGGCGTGACGTAGCCGCAGGCCGGGGTGATCGCGACCAGGCCGCCCACCGCCCCCGATGCCGCGCCGAAGGAGGTGGCGTGGCCGTCGCGCCACCGCTCGATGCCGAGCCAGGCCAGCAGACCGGTGCAGCCCGCGAGCAGGGTGTTGACGAAGACGATGGCCGCCGTGTTGTTGGCGGCCAGTGCCGAGCCGGAGTTGAAGCCGAACCAGCCGAACCAGAGCAGGCCCGCGCCGATCATGACGAGGGTGAGGTTGTGCGGCTTCATGGGGTCGCGCCCGAAGCCGACGCGCTGCCCGAGGACGAGCGCCGCGGCCAGCCCGGCGGCGCCGGAGTTGATCTCGACCGCCGTACCGCCGGCGAAGTCGAGGGCGTGCAGCTTCGCGGTCATCCAGCCGCTGCCGGCAGCGAAGATCCAGTGCGCCACCGGCGCGTAGACCACCAGGGTCCAGATGCCGCAGAAGATCAGCCAGGTGCCGAACCGGGTGCGGTCCGCGATCGCGCCAGCGATGAGCGCCACCGTGACCACGCCGAACAGGCCCTGGAACATGGCGAAGAGGGTCGAGGGGTACGACGCCCCCTCGACCGGGTCGAGCATCCCCTTGAACGCGAAGAACTGGGTCGGGTCACCGATCAGACCTCCGCCGACGTCCTTGCCGAACGCCAGCGAGTAGCCAACCAGCACCCACACGACGGTCACCACGGCGAGGGCACCGAACACCATCATCATCATGTTCAGCACGCTCTTGGCGCGCACCATGCCGCCGTAGAAGAAGGCCAGGCCGGGCACCATCAGGAGCACCAGCGCGCTCGCGGCCAGCATCCAGGCGGTGTCGCCAGCAGCCACTCCGGGATTCGTCATGCGCAAACCCTGTGCGAGTCCTGTTACGGGCATGTAACAGGACTCGCACAGGGGTGTTAGCAAGTCCGGCGTGCTCCGGTCAGAGCGCAGCCGAGTCGGTGTCGCCGGTGCGGACCCGGACGACGGTCTCGATCGGGCTGACCCAGACCTTGCCGTCGCCGATCCGGCCGGTCTGCGCGGTCTTGACGATCAGGCCGACGATGTCCTCGGCGTCCTGGTCGTCGACCACGATCTCGATCCGGATCTTGGGGACGAGCGCGATGTCGTACTCGGCGCCCCGGTAGACCTCGGTGTGGCCCTTCTGACGGCCGTAGCCGCTGACCTCGCTGACCGTCATACCGGTCACGCCGAAGGTCTCGAGAGCCTCCCGGACGTCTTCCCACTTGTGCGGCTTGATGACTGCGGTGACGAGCTTCATGCGAGGATCCCCGATCCGGCTGCGATGTCGTAGGCGGACTCACCGTGCTGGTCGCCGTCGATGCCCTCGACCTCGGCCTCTTCGGTGATGCGCCATCCCAGAGTGTATTTGATGAGCAGGCCCAGCACGGCGGTGACGACACCGGACACGACCAGCGTGAACAGAACTCCCGCGCCCTGGTGGCCGAGCAGCGTCAGGTTGCCCCCGTGGAACAGGCCGTTCATCAGGTTGCCGTTCTGGTCGGTGAACAACCCGTCGGCTCCCTGCGGCGAGCCGGTGCGCGTGCCGACGAAGCCGATGGCGAGGGCGCCGAAGATGCCGCCGGTGAGGTGCACGCCGACCACGTCGAGCGAGTCGTCCAGGCCGACCTTGTACTTCAGGTTCACCGCCAGGGCGCAGAGCACACCGGCTCCGACGCCGATGATCAGCGCGCCGTTGATGTCGACCGCACCACAGGACGGGGTGATCGCGACGAGGCCCGCGACGACGCCGGAGGCGGCGCCGAGCGAGGTGGCCTTGCCGTGCAGGAGGCGCTCGACCACGAGCCAGGCGAGCATCGCCGCCATGGTGGCGAGCGTGGTGTTCATGAACGTCGCACCGGTCTCGGACTGGAACTGCGCGGCGAACTTCGCCGGGTCCTTGAGGGAGTCCGCGGTGAAGACGATCGAGCCGACGTTGAAGCCGTACCAGCCGAACCACAGCAGACCGGCGCCGATCATGGTGAGCGTCAGGTTGTGCGGCCTCATCGGGTCCTTGTTGAAGCCGATCCGCTTGCCGATGATCAGCGCGAGGACACCGCCGGCGATACCGGCGTTGATGTGGACGACCGTGCCACCGGCGTAGTCGAGGTTCGGGAAGTGCTTGTACAGCCAGCCACCGGCCCACACGTTGTGGGCGATCGGGAAGTAGGCCAGCGTCACCCACCCGACGATGAAGACGATCCAGGAGGAGATCTTCACGCGGTCGGCGATCGAGCCGGAGATCAGCGCGGCCGTGATCGCGGCGAAGGTCAGCTGGAACAGCACGTAGATGTAGTTGCCAGCAGAGACTCCGTGCAGCTCCCACATCGAGAAGGGGCTCGCGATCAGCTTGCCGTTCAGGTTGCCGATGCCGTCGCCACCCCACCCCATCGACCAGCCCCAGAGCACGAAGACGATGCCGATGACGCCCATGGCGAGGTACGACATCATCATCATGTTGAGCACGCTCTTCGCGCGGGTCATACCGCCGTAGAACAGTGCCAGTGCGGGCGTGGTCATCATGAGGACGAGGGCCGTAGCCACGATCATCCAGGCGTAATAGCCGTTGTCCATGGGACCTCCACTTTCAGCTGCGGCAAGGTTTGCCGCCGTTGCGCCAACAGTGAAGGCGTGAGGTTTCGCGTCAGGCAGTGACTTGTTTCGGTGAAGAAACGTCTGTGGGCCTTTGTTACGCGCCGGTTAACCGGCCACGGCTCACCCCAGGAGCGCGTCGACGAAGGCGGCCGGGTCGAACGGCGCCAGGTCGTCCGGGCCCTCGCCCAGGCCCACCAGCTTGACCGGTACGCCGAGCTGGCGCTGGACCGCGACGACGATGCCGCCCTTCGCGGAGCCGTCGAGCTTGGTCAGGGCGATGCCGGTGACGTCGACGACCTCGGAGAAGACCTTGGCCTGGACCAGGCCGTTCTGGCCGGTGGTGGCGTCGAGGACGAGCAGCACCTCGGTGACCGGGGTCTGCTTCTCGATGACCCGCTTGACCTTGCCCAGCTCGTCCATCAGGCCGGCCTTGTTCTGCAGCCGGCCGGCGGTGTCGACGATGACCGTGTCGGCGCCGGTGTCGATGCCCTCCTTGACCGCCTCGAACGCGACGCTGGCGGGGTCGGTGCCCTCCGGCCCGCGGACGACGTCGACGCCGACCCGCTCGCCCCAGGTGGACAGCTGCTCGGCGGCGGCCGCGCGGAAGGTGTCGGCGGCGCCCAGCACGGTCGTGCGGTCCTCGGAGACGAGGATCCGGGCGAGCTTGCCGCAGGTGGTGGTCTTGCCGGTGCCGTTGACGCCGACCATGAGCACGACGCCGGGCTTGCCGTCGGCGCCGCTGACCCGCAGCGCGCGGTCCGTGTCGGGGCCGACCAGGGCGATCAGCTCCTCGCGCAGCACGTCGCGCGGGCTGGCGTTGCCGCCCTCGACCCGCAGGCGGGTGCGCAGCTTCTCGACGAGCTCCTGGGTGGGCGCGACGCCGAGGTCGGCACCGATGAGGAGGTCCTCGATGGCCTCCCAGGTGTCCTCGTCCAGCTGGTCGCGGCTGAGCAGGCCGAGCAGGCCCTTGCCGAGCGTGCCGGAGCCGGCCAGGCGCGCGCGGAGGCGCTGCAGGCGGCTGCCGACCTTCTCCGGCTTCTCCAGCTCGGGAGCGGCCGGCTCCTCGACCTCGGGCTCCTCGACCGCGGTCGGCTCCTCGGTGGGCGCCTCGACCGACGGCACCCCCACCCGCGTGCCGGGCACCGGGGTGAGCGTCGACGAGGGCGGGGGCGTCCTCCGGCGTACCGCCGTCGTGACGAAGCCGACGATCGCGAGGACGCCGACGACGGCGATCCCGATGACGAGGTAGAGCCATTCAGCCATGGCGCTATCCAATCAGCCCGACGGCTGCTCCCCCCAACTGTGCAGCGCGCTCGGCCACGGGATCGTGGACGCCGCCTGCGCCAGCGTGAGCTGGGAGGTCGACCGACGCCGCTTGAAGTGGATGGTGTCCTCCACGACCCGGTGGACACAGCCGGCCTCGACGGTGGCCAGGTTCCAGCTCCAGTCGACGTAGGCGTAGCCCACGGCGAGGTCGCGCGCCGGGTAGGGATACGCCAGGTGCAGCGCCCGGGAGGCCATGCAGAGCTGGTCCCACGGGTTGGCGACGCGGAGGAACGCTCCGGCGTAGAAGTCCGGGTCGTCCTGGTCCGCGATGAAGAACAGGTTGGACTGGCCCTCGAAGAACCAGTTGAGCGCCGGGTGGGCGACGACGCGGTCGGGGTCGGCCCGGCACACGTCGTACGCCGCTGTGAGCCAGTTCTCGCTCCAGAGGTCGTCGCCGTCCAGGAAGGCGACGTACTCGCCCTCGGCGAGCCCGATCGCCTCGTTGCGCACGATGCCGTGGTCGCCGAGGTCGAGCACCTCGACCCGAGCCCGGTCGCGCACGACCTCCGCGGTCGCGAGGGTGGCGTCGTCGGGGCGGTCGAGCATCACGACGAAGTCGACGGTGAGCCCCGCGGCCCGCGCGTGGTCGGCCGCGGCGAGCATGCTGCGCCAGGAGGTGACGAGGAGCTCGCCCTCGTTGTGCCCGGTCATCACCGCCGTGATGTCGGTCATGCGCCCTCGTCCCTGCGTCGCTGGGCCTCGACGAAGCCGGCGAGACCCACCTTCTCCCCGTCGACGCGGCCCGCCACCGTCATGGTGTTGGCGAGGGGGCGGCCGTAGCGCGCGAGCATCCGGGTGCCGAGGACGTTCTCGAGCACGACCACGCGGCCGGGGCGTACGCCGCGGACCAGGTCGAGCACGACCTGGACCCGCTGCCGCGGACCCAGCCGGTCGAGGAAGGGGCGCAGGTCGACGGCGTGGGGTGCCGCGGACGCGGCGGCGTCGGTGCAGGCGACCTCGAGGACCAGGCCCGGGAGGTCGACACCGGCGGCCGAGCCGTCGTCGGGGAGGAACACGACCGCGTCGGCCTGCCCGACCGGGAGGGAGCGGCGCAGGTCCTCGGCGGCGGCGACGGTCAGCGAGTCCCAGTGCAGGTGCGGGGGCCAGCTCGCGGTCCGCATCGCCAGCGGCGCCTCGCCGATGGCGGGCTCGATCGCGACAGCCCGCGCCACCAGGTCGGCCACGGGACCGGACGCCAGCCGCTCGACCTTGGCCGCGACCGCGGCGATCCCCTCCTCCAGCCACGAGGTGGTGCGCAGGTCGAACTCGCCGGCGCGGTGCAGCATCCCGGTCAGCAGCACCGGGTCCTGCCGCTCGCGTGCCCGCTCCGGCACCCGCGCCCCGTAGCTCTGCACGTACGCCGTGGGCCGCCGGTCCAGCCGGTAGCAGCCGTCGGTCGCGTAGTCGACGAACGCCCACCGGTCGTCGCGGAGCTCGGGGTGGTGGGCACGGTAGTGCGCGTCGTCGTACAGCGGCGTGGGGACGATCCGGCGCTCGACCCCGACCGCGAGCCAGTGCTCGAACGGGTCCCCCTCGACCGGCACGGCCGCCGCCGCGGCTGCCGCGCAGTAGAACGCCGGCTGGAACAGCGCGGTCACGCGGGCGCCCGCCGCCTTGCCCTCGGCGCGGAAGTGCGCCAGCACCTCGGCCGGGCTCGCGAGCGGATCGGTGCCCGTCTGGGCGGCGTAGAACCGCGGGTGCACGAGGGCGTGGAGAAGGGATGTGACGGTCGTCCTACGACGTGCGGGCAACCATCTCATCGGGCGCCGATGCTAGCATCGGGTCGCCTTTCCCACCGTCGAAGCACCCACGGGAGCAACCTCTTGGATTACAGCGATGCGCTGAGCAGCACGCTTGCGCTCCTCCAAGAGATCGAACGCGACTGGAGCCCGGCCACGTTGGCCAACGCCTTCGGTCCCGAGGCGATGGTGATGACCGACCTCATCGCGCGGCACGGCCTCGACATCGAGGTGTTCAGCCTCGACACCGGCCGGCTCCCCGAGGAGACCCACGCGCTCGCACAGAACGTGCACCGGCGGTACGGCGGCATCATCACGATGGTCAGCCCCGACCCGACCGAGGTCGCCGACTGGGTGCGCGAGAACGGGCAGAACGGCTTCTACGAGAGCGTCGAGAACCGCGAGGGCTGCTGCGGCGTCCGCAAGGTCCGACCGCTGTCGCGCCAGCTCGAGGGCAAGCGGGCGTGGATCGCCGGCCTGCGCCGCGAGCAGAGCGCGACGCGGCGCAACCTCGAGGTGTCGTCGTACGACGAGGGCCACGGGCTGCAGAAGTTCCTGCCGATGCTGGACTGGACCAAGGACCAGGTCTGGGCCTACATCAAGGACCACCGCGTGCCGGTCAACGCGCTGCACTCGAAGGGCTACACCAGCATCGGCTGCGCGCCCTGCACCCGGGCGATCTCGCCCGGCGAGGACGAGCGCGCCGGCCGCTGGTGGTGGGAGGTCGACACCGTCAAGGAGTGCGGCATCCACATCAACCCGCTCACCGGGAAGTTCGAGCGGGTCAAGAGCGGCGACGTCCCCCGGATCGACACGCTCGTCACCGAGACTGGACCGAAGGAGCCGCAGGAGGCCACTCCGGCCCCGGTGGCCACCACCACGACCAAGCAGGCGCAGCCCGATGCTGCACCGACCATGGAAACACCGAACGAAGGGAAGGCAATGCGGGCACTGATCCTCGGAGGGGACGGCTTCTGCGGATGGCCGACCGCGTTGCACCTGTCTGCGCAGGGCTACGAGGTCGCGATCGTGGACAACCTCTCGCGTCGCAACATCGACACCGAGCTCGAGGTCTCCTCGCTCACGCCGATCCGCCCGATGGGCGAGCGGCTGAAGGCGTGGAAGGAGGTCTCGGGCAAGGACATCTCGTTCCACAACTTCAACGTGGCCGAGAACTACCACCGCCTGCTCACCCTCATCGAGGACTTCGAGCCGGACGCGATCGTGCACTTCGCCGAGCAGCGGGCCGCTCCGTACTCGATGAAGTCGAGCTACCACAAGCGCTACACGGTCTCGAACAACCTCAACGCGACCAACAACGTGCTGGCGGCGGTCGTCGAGTCCGGCAAGGACATCCACGTCGTCCACCTCGGCACGATGGGCGTCTACGGCTACGGCACCGCGGGCATGCAGATCCCCGAGGGCTACCTGACCGTCCAGGTCGACGCCGGCGAGAACGGCCTCGTCGAGCAGGAGATCCTGTACCCGGCCAACCCGGGCTCGATCTACCACCTCACCAAGACCCAGGACCAGCTCCTCTTCGCCTACTACGCGAAGAACGACCACATCCGGGCCACCGACCTGCACCAGGGCATCGTGTGGGGCACCCAGACCACGGAGACCAAGCTGGACGAGCGGCTGATCAACCGCTTCGACTACGACGGCGACTACGGCACGGTCCTCAACCGCTTCCTCATGCAGGCCGCGATCAACTACCCGCTGACGGTGCACGGCACCGGCGGCCAGACCCGTGCCTTCATCCACATCCAGGACACGGTCAAGTGCATCCAGATCGCCATCGAGAACCCGCCCGCGAAGGGTGACCGCGTCTCGGTGTTCAACCAGATGACCGAGACCCACCGGGTCCGCGACCTGGCCAAGATGATCTCGGACCGCACGGGTGTCGAGATCGCGAAGCTGCCGAACCCGCGCAACGAGGCCGACGAGAACGAGCTGCACGTCGCGAACGACCGCTTCCTGCACCTCGGCCTCGACCCCATCACCCTGTCGCAGGGCCTGATGGAGGAGGTCACCGAGATCACCCGGAAGTACGCCGACCGCTGCGACCTCGCCAAGATCCCCGCCCTCTCGGCGTGGAACAAGGAGCACCAGCACGAGGCCCCGCCGGTGCCGGAGTCGGCCACCGTCTGACGCCGGCAACCCACGCAGCCACGAGGCTCCGGTCCGACAGGGACCGGAGCCTCGTTGCGTTAGGGTCGGGCTCGCCAGCCGGAGCAGAACAGAACAAAGGGGACCAGCTCGTGCCGATCTTCGTGAAGGACGACACCTCGGTCCTGTTCATCCACATCCCCAAGACCGGCGGGACCTCGCTCGGCGAGGGTCTGATCGAGTCCGGCTGGACGCGCTCGTTCTACCAGTCCCCCGGCACCGAGCCCGACCGGTTCCACCTGGTCCGGGTCTCCCAGCAGCACTACCACGGGCGGCTGCTCCGGACGACCCTGCGCGTCGGGCTGTTCGACCTGCGCTTCTGCATGGTCCGCGACCCGCTGGCCCGCTTCCGCTCCGAGTACGCCATGCGCTGCCAGGATCCGGCCGGCGGCGCTGAGCACGTCGTCGAGGAGTGGGCCGAGGAGCGGTTCCGTCGCTATGCCACGGAGCCGACGCTGCTCGACAACCACCTGCGCCCGCAGCACGAGTTCGTCGTGCCCGACACGGTCGTCTACCGCTACGAGGACGGCCTCGAGGCCGCCGTCACGGACCTGCGCGAGAGGCACGCCATCGAGATCGACGTACCCCTCAAGCGTCGTACGTCGTCGCAGAGCCGCCCGGACCGGCTCGCCAGCAGCGACGTCCGGATCAGCCGGCGGCTCGAGGGCCGGCTGCGCGAGCTGTACGCCGGTGACTTCGAGCGGTTCGGCTACGCGACCAGGAAGCGGTCGCGGTTCCGCTGACCGGTCGGCCGACCCGTCGGATGACCGCTCAGCGGCGCCGCTTCGCGAGACGCCGGACCCGCCCGCCGATCCCGGCGGCGATCTCCAGAGCCGGTCGTGACGCCTGCTCGGCGATCACCTCCGCCGCGGTCGGGGTCTCCCCCGGCAGCGATACGTTGGTGCCGGCCACGCACACCACGAAGCGACCGCCGGCTGCTCCGTAGCCGCGCCGGGCGAGGTGGGCCGCACGGAACCGGAGCCGACGGCTGCCGTCGGGGTCGGCGTCGGGGGTCCGCCGCACGACGAGCTCGTCGCCGGCGTGCAGGACCACCGGGACGTCGCCGGTGCTGCGGTAGCTGCCTTGCAGCCAGCCCTTCGCCAGCCCGGTCATCGAGCCGGTCACGCCCAGCTCGCGCAGCAGCCCGTCGCGGGTGGCCGCGGTCAGCGCGCCGGAGGACAGCACGTCCACCACGGCGATCGGACGCCGGTAGCCGTCCGGCGCGGCCGGGTCGACGAGGGAGATCTCGACGCCGCGGGCGACCCCGCCGGCAGGCGTCAGCAGCGCGGGCAGGTCCACCGGCAGGCGTCGTACGCCGGCGGCGACCCGCTCGACCAGGTGCGCCTGCTGCGGCCCGAGGTCGGCCGGCGACAGGTTCGCGAGCACCGCGCCACCGGCCTCGACGCGCAGCACCAGACCCGTGGCGAGCACGTGCTCGTAGGCGGCCGCGGAGAGCCGGAGGTAGAGGGCGGAGTCGGTGGCGTCGACGTACTCGACGTCGGTGTCGTGGGAGCCGGGACCGTCCTCGCGCAGCGGCCCGATGGTGAGGTTCGTGGCCCAGCCGTCCGCGGTCCAGTCCAGGTGCCCGACGCGCGGGCGGTGGGAGAAGTAGAAGCCACAGCTCACGCCGAGCAGCTCCTCGGCCCGCCCGACGATCTGCCGGTAGACGCCGTTGTAGAACTCCTCGTCGGCGGTCAGCCACGGCTTGATGCGGCCGGAGAAGTGGATGAGCGAGGCGTCCGCGGCGGCGTACTTGCGCGCCTGCAGGCCGTCGGCGACGGCGCGCTCGGAGGTGTAGAACTGCGTCATGTAGTTGTAGGTGCTGGGCAGCCGGTGCTTGCTCCCGCGGAACGCGATGTTGACGGCGTCCTGGTCGTGCTGGGCGAGCGCGCGGCCGGCCCGGGCCACGAGGCCCCGCGCCACGAGGGCACGCTCGCGGTAGCCGGGGTTGTCCAGGTCCAGGACCAGGACGCCCGCGTTGACGTACTCCAGCGGGTCGGGGCCGGCGATGCCGGTGAGCCGCATCCGCTGCTCGGTCGAGACGCTGTCGGGCTGCTCGACGGCACGCAGCGCGGCGCTGTCGGGGACGCCGGCGACGCAGGCGCCGCCGAGGTCGAGCGTGAACAGCTCCGCGATGTCACGGGTCGCGAGCACGTCGCCGTCGAGGTAGACGGTGCGCTGCTCGGGCAGCCGGTCGACCAGGTAGACCCGGCCGTACGTCGCCCGCGAGCGGCTCACGCCGGTCTCGGCCACACCCACGTCGCGGTCGAGGTCACGGGTCACGTCGTGGACCTGCACCTCGACCGGCCGGCCCAACCGCTCCAGGGAGCGGAAGTGGTGCACGTCGGAGGAGTCCAGCGCGTCACCGAGCACCACGAAGCGCACCGAGCGCTCGGGGTCCAGCTGGGCCAGCACCGAGATCATCGTGGCGAACGTGGGCTTGACGAAGTTCCGGTCGCAGACCATCGCGAACTGGAAGTCGACCCGATCGTCCTTCGCCGGCAGCCGGACCAGGTCGTGCGACCCGGCGGGCACGGGCAACGGACCATCGAGGAGACCGGACAGGTCGATCCGCTCCACCGTGCCCTCGGCCTCGAGCCGCGCGGCGCCCGCGGGGTCGAGGCGGAAGAAGCTGTCGAAGAAGGCGCGCTGCTCGTCCGGGGTACGCCGCAGCACCGGCTCGAACAGCCGCAGCTGGGCCTGCCGGTGCAGGCCCAGGCCACGGGCGACCGCGTCCCCGGACAGCCGCGAGGCCCACTTGTGGTTCCAGGTCGCCACGCTGCCCGAGTCGAAGTGCAGCAGCCGGGCGTCCTCGCCGAGGGCGACGGTGCGCGCGCGGAGCCGGCCCGGCAGCGGCCCGTGCACGCTGATGGCGCCGGCCCCGATCGGGAGGCGGTAGACGGTCTTGCCGACGTCGTGGCCGAGCATGCCGTTGCGCAGGTACTGCGAGCGCCAGCCGAAGACCGGCGTCAGGTCCGTCCGGGCCGGCACCTTGCGCATCGCGAGGGTCGCGCCGAACGGCTCGTCGACGCCGTGGCCGTCGTACCACATCTCCCGCACGCCGATGGTGTACGCCGCCGCCGCGGGGTGCTCGGCGGCGAGCTCGGTGAACGGGCGGCGCAGGTCGAGCACCTCGTCGGCGTCGATGAACGCGAAGAAGGTGTGCCCGTCGGTGGCAGCCGCACGCGCGAGCCACCGGGCCGCGTCGACCTGCTTGCGCTCGACCGCGGCCGAGCTGTCGGCGTAGAAGCGGGTCCAGGTCGCCGCGTCGATCGGCAGCCAGTGCACCCGCGGGTCGTCCGGCAGCGCGTCGACCAGGGCCGCCGCGGGGCGGTCGAGGGCGACGTACAGCGCGTCGGCGCCGCGGCCAAGGTGGACGTTGCACCACTGGAGCAGCTGCCTCGCGTCACCGCGGAACAGCGTGCCGACGACGAGCCCGTTCAGCTCGGTCACGCCTTGGCCTTCTCCGCCTTGGCCTGCCGGGCCAGCTCCGCTTCGGCGTCGTCCTGGGTCCGGGCCGCCGTGCACAGCGCGAGCACGTCCTCGACGTACCGCACGGTCTCCTCGCTGCTCGGGACGACGGCCGGGGTGGAGCGCATCTCGGTGCCGAAGCGCAGGCAAGGCACGGGCGCGTCGAACCACTCGGCCTCGATGCGCTCGTTGATGGGGGCGCAGAGCTTGATGATGCCCTCGCGCATCTCCTCGGTCATCAGCGCGATGTCGCCGGCCGGGGCCGCGTCGTAGATCCGGCGCGCGGTGCGGTCGCGCAGGTCGCGGTTGCGCAGCCGCAGGCTGTTGAGCATCCGCAGGCCGAGGGTGTCGATCGGTCGGATGCTGTCGTAGCGGGGCACGTCGACGCCCGGGAACGGCTCCAGCGCGTCCACGTCGACACCGGCCACCTCGAGCAGGCGCCGGCAGATCGCGGCACCGTCGGGGACGTCGTCGTACGAGACGACGTGGAAGTTCTCCGGGCCGACCAGGTCGCGCCACGGGGAGAACCGGGTGTGGAAGTCGAGCAGCTCGGGCCCGTCCTCGGCGAGGTAGTCGCCGAAGGCGCGCGACTCGAAGTAGTAGTGCTGGTCGACCGACTGCTTGTAGAGGCTCTCGATCCACACGTCCTGGCGGCGCAGGACGAGCAGCACCTTGATCGAGCCGAACATGCTGAACCGCTCCACGTGCTGGGCCGGGGACACCCGCGGGTGGGTGAAGTCCTCGGCCGACATGAGGACCGTGGAGGCCGTCGACGGGATCTCGTCGAGCAGGTCGTCGAAGAGCTGCTTGCCCACGGTGCGACCGGTGAACTTGGCCTGGCCCGACTGGGCGCCGTCGCGGGTGCGGATCGGCCGCTCGGGGTGCATGCCCGTGCTCGGGTACAGCACCCCGTGCTCGATGAGGTCGTAGCGTCGGGCGCTCAGCACGTTCTGCAGGTACGTCGATGCGGTCTTGTGCAGACCGATGTGCAGGACCAGGTCGAGGTCCTTGGGGTTGGTCATCGGGTCTCCTGCGCCAGGCCACGCACGCGGTCGATGGTCATCTCGGGGAGCGAGCGGATGATCGCGCGGCGGCCGCTGCTCTCGGTCACGAGCGACACGTCACGGCGCCGCTTGAAGATGATGGTGTCCTTCACGGTGACGTGCTTCCAACCCCTCGCCATGGTCTCGATCGCGAACTGGAAGTCCTGGAACGCCAGCCCGTTCGGGATGTCCCGGCTCGCGTAGGGCACCTCGAGGTGCGCCTCCCGCGGCGTGATGCACAGCGAATCGTAGTAGCCGCGCAGGTACAGGAAGTACGGCGTGAACAGCTCCGAGTCCTGCTCCAGGTTGCGGGTCACCGCGACGTTGCGGTCGAAGAGGACCTCGAGCTCGGGGCTGGCGATCATGCCGACGCCCTGCCGGGCGCCCTCGGTCACCACGTCGAGGCCGGCGGACAGCCAGTTCTCGCTGAAGATGTCGTCGGCGTCGAGGAACGCGATGAAGTCACCGTCGGTCCGCGGGACGAGTGCGTTGCGGACCAGGCCGAGGTCGCCCTCGTCCATCGTCCACCGCTCCCAGTCGTCGAACCGCTCCTGGGAGAAGTACGCCGTCGTGGCCGGTGTCGCGCGGTCGAGCGCGATGATCTGCTGCACCGAGTAGCCCGCGGCACGCGCCGCGGCGACGGCGGCGTTGGCCGAGCGCATCGTGGGCCCGGCGACGGTCGTCTCGCTGTGCGCGGTGACGATCAGGGTCAGGTCGGTCATGACCGCGCCTCCTCGCGCAGCACCCGCGTGGCCAGGTCCGGATCGCCCTCGGCACCCAGCACGTGGAACCTCTCCAGGTAGGGGGCGGTGAGCTGGAAGTGCTCGTCGAGCACGTCGCGGACCTCGTCGGTCGCCACGAAGATGCTCTCGACGTACCCGATCGTGGGGTAGAGCCAGCGCAGGCTGCCCGGGCTGGGCCGGCCGTCGGCACCGGTGCCGAAGCTGAGGAAGATCCGCTCCGAGCTGAGCAGCGCCTTCGCGTACGGCGCCAGCATGTCGTGGAACAGCTCGGACTCCACGTTGACCAGCGCGTCCGCCCAGAACGACCGCACCAGCGAGGCCATCGCCTGCTGGCGGTCCTCAGGCACCACCCAGACGAGGTCGGCGAAGCGGCTGGAGAAGTCGACGACCCGGACCCCGGTGGGCAGCGTGACGGCGACGTCCCCGGGGGCGGCGTCGGTGTAGATGACGACGATCTCCTCGGGGTCGACCCCCGCGGCCAGGCTGGTCACGACGAGCACGTCGAGACCGTCGGCACGCGGCCGATCGACGGCGACCACGACCCGCGCGCGCCGGAAGCCGGCCTGCTCGTGAGCGTCGTGGATCGCCGCCGCGCACAGCGCGACGGAGTCGTTGCGCAGCGGCAGCTGGGCGATCCGCGCGGCGGTCTCGCGCCACGCGTCGCCGATCAGCGGCTCGAGCTCGACGGCCTTGGCGAACATCTCGCCGAGGGTGCCGGTGCGCAGCCGCTCGGTGGTGTCGCTCCGGATCGCCCGCACCTTGTCGACCACGGTGAGCGGCTCCATGCCGAGGAGCTCGGCCATCGGCTCGACGCCCTCGGCCGGGTCGGCGATCTCGCCGGCGTCCCGGCCCCGCTTGAGCCACTCCAGGTAGAGCGAGCGCTCCTCGGTCAGGCGGCGCTCGGGGTGCCGGCGCAGGTACTTGCGGGCGTTGAAGTCGGGATGCGGGCTGTACCGTCCCACCGGGCCCGACCACAGGAAGTGCCGGATCGGGTCGACGTCCTCGTCGAGGGCGCCCTCGGTCTGCAGCGCGTAGTGGTAGTGGTCGAAGTGCTCGCGGACCAGGTCGTACTCGTCGTTGACGCCGTAGCGGCGCTGGTTCTCCCGCTGCCGCGCCACGAGGTCGTCGATGGCGGGTCCGTAGTGCGTCTCCTCGCGCACCACCTCGGGCTTCTCGCCCACCGGCCGGCGCTTGTCCTGCGCCGTCCGCCTGACCTGCCCGAGCTTGCGCCGGATCCGCGGTCCCCACGCGTCCTTGTCGCTCATCGGGTCCGTCATCGGCTCTGGAACCACTCCCACGTCTCGCGCAGACCTTGCTCCAGCGGCGTCCTCGGCTCGAAGCCGAGGTGCTCGCGGGCCTTGTCGACCTGGCACCACGTCAACCGCACCTCGCCGGCCCGGAAGTCCTTGTACTGGACCTCGGGGTCGAGGCCGGTGACCGTGCGGATCACGTCGAGCAGCTCGTTGACCGTGGTCGGCTTGCCGCTGCCCAGCTGGAACGCGCCGGTGGCCGTGCTGTTCATGGCCGCCTCGATCGCCTCGACCAGGTCGCCGGCGTACAGGAAGTCGCGGGCCTGGCTGCCGTCGCCGTAGACGACGAGCGGCTCGCCGTCGAGCATCTGCTTGAAGAAGTGCGCGACGACCGATCCCTTGTGGAAGGACCGCGGGCCGTAGATGTTCGAGAAGCGCAGGGCCGCACCGCTGAGACCGTACGACGCCGAGAACGCGCTCAGGTAGCCCTCGAGCATCAGCTTCGACGCGCCGTACGGCGAGGTCGGCTGGGGGGCCATCTCCTCGTGCACGGGCGGGGTCACGTCACCGAGGATCGCGCCGCCGGTCGACGCCGCGACGACCCGCTGCACGCCGGCCGCGCGCGCGGCCTGGAGCAGGTTGAAGGTCCCGACCACGTTGTTGTCGAAGTTGAACGCCGGGTCCTCGATGCTCGGGATCACCCGGGTGTCGGCGGCCAGGTGGACGATCACGTCCTGCCCCTCGACGGCCTTCGCGACGTCGTCGGTGCTGCGCAGGTCGCCCTCGATGAAGGTGACCCGGTCCAGGTCGAGCACGTTGCGGTCGCCGAGGACCTCGTTGTCGATGACGGTGACGGCGTACTCACCACGGCGGAGCAGGTGATCGGCCAGGTGGTCGCCGACGAAACCGGCTCCTCCGGTGATCAGGACGTTCTTCACGAGCGATCCTCTTCGGGTCGGGGTAGGGCGGGCACCAAGAATAGGGGGTCGGGTCGGTTCAGCCGGGTTTGACGGCGATGACGCCCTGGCCGATGGGGACCAGCAGCAGCCGCTCCCCCGTGGCCGCGAGCCACTCGTCGGTGGCGCGCCGCGCCCCCTCCCAGTCGGCGTAGTCGTCGAGGATCAGCACGCCGCCCGGGCTGAGCCGGTCGTAGAGGTGCTCGAGCTCGTGCTTGGTCGAGGCGTACCAGTCGGTGTCGAGGCGCAGCAGCGCGATCGTGCCGGGCGCCTCACCCGGCACGGTGTCCTCGACCATGCCCTGGTGGAAGTGCACCCGGTCGGCCGGGTAGCCCGTCTCGGCCATGCCCTCCTGGACGTCCTCGAGCCCGGCGACGGCCCAGACACGGGCGTCGCGGCCGACCCGGTCCAGCGCGTGCTGGGCGGTGATCCGCGCACCGTCGCTGTCGAGCCGGGTGTCCTCCTCGGTCGGCGGCGGCATGCCCTCGAAGGTGTCGAACAGGTGCAGCTCGCGCGACGTGTCACCCTCGGCCGCGAGGGTCAGCGCGATCGCCATCATGCTGCCGCCCCGCCAGACGCCGCACTCGACGACGTCGCCGGGGATGCGGTGGCGCACGACGTACCGGACCGCCTCGATGAGCGGCGCGAGCTTGGGCGGACCGGTCATCGTGCGCGGCTTGACCCGCGCGACGATGGCGCGCTTGGTGTCGTCCCAGTGCGGAGGGAGGTTCGCGCCGGTCCGCTGGGCCTCGGCCCGCTCCGCCTGGCGCCGCTCGGCCGCCTGGCGCTTCTGCTCGAGGCGCGCGAGCCGGCGCTCCTCCCGCTTCTGCTCCTGCGCGGCGGCCCGGCGGTCCGCGCGCTCCCGAGCCCGCTGGGCACCAGCCTCGCGCGCCGCGCGCAGCGCGCTCTCACGCTCGCCGGGCGCCTCCCGCGTCACGCGGAGCCCGGTGGTGCGGTGCATGATCTCGTTGATGCGGCCCGGAAGAGACATGCGGGTCATGCAACCACACGCGGGGGTGCGGTCCGGTCAGCGGCGTCCCAGGTCGCGCACCCGGTCGATGGCCATCTCGGGCAGCGCGCGCACGATCGACCGGCGGGTGCTGCTCTCCACGACGAGCGAGAAGTCGCGGCGACGCTTGAAGATGATCGTGTCGCGCACGACGACGTGCTCCCAGCCGGCGCCCATCGTCTCGATGCTGAACTGGAAGTCCTGGAACGACAACCCGTTGGGGATGTCCCGCGAGACGTAGGCGTGCTCGAGGTGGGCCTCGCGCGGCGCCAGGCAGAGCGAGTCGTAGTAGTTGCGGAAGTAGAAGTACTGCGGCGTGAACAGCGGCGAGGTCTGGTCGAGGTTGACCAGCACCGAGGTGATGCCGTCGAAGAAGATGTTGAGCTCGGGGTGGGCGATGACGCGCTCCCCCGCCTCCTCGGCCCGCAACAGCCGGGCCACGCTCTCGGCCAACCAGTTCTCGCTGAACAGGTCGTCGGCGTCGAGGAACGCGATGAAGCGCCCGTCGGTCTCCGGCAGCAGCGCGTTGCGGACCCGGCCCAGGTCGCCGTGGTCGTAGGTGCGCCGCTCCCAGTGCGCGAACCGGTCCTGGGCGAAGTACGCCGCGGTGGCGTCGGTGGGACGGTCGAGCGCGATGACCGACTGGACCGTGATCCCGCGCGCGCGGGCCTCGGCGATCGAGTCGTCGGCAGCGAGCATGGTCGGCCCGCAGACCGTGGTCTCGTCGTGCGCGGTGACGACGACGGTCAGGTCGGTCATCGGGCGTCCTCCAGCAGCAGGGCGGCGGCGGCCTCGGCGTACGCCTGCTCGCTGCGCTCGACGAGGAGCCTCTCCCGCAGCCGGCGGGCACGGGCGCGGGCGTCACCGGGGTCGGCGAGGATCGCCCGGATCGCACCGGCGTACGCCGCCGGGTCGTCGACCTCGCGGATCGGCCAGGCCTCGTCGTCGGGCAGCAGCTCGCCGACCCCGCCGACGACGCTGGCCACGATCGGGATGCCGGTCATCGCGACCTCGAGCAGCAGCTGCGGTACGCCGTCCCAGGCGGAGGTGTAGAGCCAGGCGTCGGCGCGCCCGAGGTCGAGGTCGGCGAAGCTGGCGTAGCGGCCCTCGAGCGTCACGTTGTCCGGGACGTCGGAGATCGGGTCGCCCTGCAGCACGCGCTCCCCCCACAGGTGGAAGTCGACGTCCGGCAGCTGGCGCGCGATCCGCATCACCAGGTCGACCCGCTTCTGCCGGTCCCACCGACCCGACCAGTAGACCTGCGGCCGCCGGCCCGGCACGGCCTCGGGGACCGGCGCGAGCGGGATCGCAGGCTCGACCGGGGCCCGGAACACGTGGATCCGGTCGCGGACCTCGTCGGGGAGCAGGTTGCGGTCGGTCAGCTCGTCCTTGAGGAACTGGCTGTCGGTGATCACCGCCGGCACGTTGTCGATCACGCGGTAGAAGTGCTTGAGGCTCCAGCCGCCCCACTCGGTCTCGGTGAGCTGCTCGTTGCAGAACATGACCGGGAAGATCCGCTCCGACGCCGCGAGCGCGCGGCCGTAGGGGCCGAGGGCGTCGTACAGGACGCGGGAGTTGATGTTGAGGACCGCCTCCGCGCGCAGCGACCGGATCAGCTCGACCAGCACCCGCGCGCGCTGCGGCGGCGTCAGCTCACGCGCCGCGGCGGCGAAGTCGATCTCCCGTACGCCGGCGGGGAACCTGCCCTCCGGGCTGCTGCCGCCCTGGTCGGTGTAGATGACCACGACGTCCTCGGGCGCGACCCGGTCCCGCAGCGCGTGCGCGATGTGGCCCTCGATCCGGCGGCCCGAGCCCCAGCGTGGGCGGTTGATGACGAAGACCAACCGGGCGCGGGCGTAGCCGGCCTGCTCCTGGCAGGCGTGCAGCGCGACGACCTGGTCGGTGATCTCGGGCGCGTTGACCGGCTGGATGCGGGGCTGGGTGGTGGCCGCCCAGGTGGAGCTGATCAGCGGCTCGATGGCGGCCGCCTTCGCGAGCTGCTCGCCGAGCACGCCGTACCGCAGCCGCTCGGTGAGGTCGTCGCGCACCTCGCCGAGCCGCTCGGCCAGCTCGGGGGGCGTCATGCCGAGGACGGGCGCGACCCGGGCCAGGCCGACGGTGGGGTCGCCGATCTCACCGGCGGCGCGGCCCTCGCGCAGCCAGCCGACGTACGGGCTCTCGCGGCCCTCGCGCCGACGTGGGTGGCGGGCGAGGTAGACCGGCATGCCGAACCCTGGCTCCGGCGAGTACGGCGCGTCGGCGCCGCCCTCCAGGAAGTGCTCGATGAGGTCGCCGTCGGGCCGGTTGCCGGGCTCGCGGATCTGGAGCAGGTAGTGGACGTCGTCGAAGTGCTCGCGGACCAGGTCGTAGTCGGGGTCGACGCCGGCCGGCAGCTGCTGGGCCCGTGCGCGGGCCACCGCGGCGTCGAACGCCTCGCCCATGGTGCTGGGCCGGACGGGGCCCGCCTCGACCGGCGTACCCCTGCGGAGGCGGCGGATCCGGGCGGTGAGGGACTTCGGAGCGCCTGCCACGCGCGCATTCTGGCACGGCCACCACAATGGGGGTCATGTGGCGGAAGGGTCCCCGGGCGCGTGAGGTGGTGCTGCACATCGGCACCGGCAAGACCGGGACCTCCGCCATCCAGCGGTTCCTCGCCGACCACCGCGGCGAGCTCGCGGCGGGCGGCGTGCTCTACCCGCGGGCGATGGGCCCGGTGCGGCACACGCACCTCGGCCACTCTGCGAAGCTCGACCAGCACCTCGTCGGCTCGCTGGTCTGGCAGCGTGGCGGGCACACCGACCCGGCGGCGTACCGGGCGCACCACGAGACGGCCCTCGTCGAGGAGGTCCGGGAGGTCCGGCCCGACCGCGTGCTCTTCTCCGACGAGGGGCTCTACGCCCTCGGTCCGGTGGCGCTGCGGCGACTCCGGGAGCAGCTGGACCGGGTGGCGCGCCAGCGCACCGTGCTGGTCTACCTGCGCCCCCAGGACGAGCACCTGGTCAGCCGCTACCAGCAGTCGGTGAAGGTCGGCGAGACCGCGACGCTCGCCGAGTTCGCGGCCCGCGACCACAGCGACCTCTACGACTACGCGCGGCGGCTGGCGATGTGGGAGGAGGCCATGGCCCCGGCCCGCGTCGTCGTCCGGCCGTTTCAGCGCGACCGGTTCGCCGGCGGCACGCTCATCGGTGACCTCGTCGCGGCCGTGGACCTGCCGGTCGCCGTGCCGCAGACCGAGGACGTACGCCGCAACGAGAGCCTCGACGCGGAGGCGGTCGAGCTGCTCCGGCTGCTCAACGTGGCCGCCGTGGCGAAGGGCGCCAAGCCCGGCGCGATCGACAACCTGGCCGTCGTCGACCGGCTCGCGACGCTGCCGCGCGGCCCCGTCCTCACGCTGCCCGACGACGTCCTCGACGCCTTCGCGGCCCGGTGGGCGGCGGGCAACGCCGAGGTCGAGCGCCGCTACCTCGACGGCGCTCCCCTGTTCACCGGGTCGCGCCGTACGTCGGCGACCACGACCCACCAGGGCCTCAGCCCCGAGCGGTACGCCGAGCTCAGGGAGCTGGTCGGAGCAGCGGGCTGACCGCGTCCCGGATGACGTCCGGGATCGGCGTCGAGGGGCGGGCGGGGTCGGTGTTGTCGACGTACACGTGCACGAACCGGCCCTCGGCGCTCACCAGGTCGCCGTCCCCCTGGAACATCCCGACCCGGTAGACGATCGAGGACGTGCCGATCCGCTCGACCGCGAGCCCGAGGTCGATCGGCGCCGGGTAGCCCATCTCCGCGAAGTAGCGGCACGAGACCTCCGCGACGACGCCGATCTGCGGAAGGGTGCGGATGTCGACGCCCGACGCCTCGGCCAGGTGCGCGTTGACGGCGGTGTCGATCAGCTCGAAGTAGCGGGCGTTGTTGAGGTGCCCGTAGACGTCGACGTCGGCCCACCGCGTCGTCGCCTGCCGCCAGGCGGAGTAGTCGCCGCGGGTCCGGCGTACGCGCTCATCGCTCACGCAGCGAGACGATAGCCCTCTGCATCGCGGGGTCCAGGTACGGCGCCAGGGTCCGGGCGAAGTAGCCGATGATGTGGTTCTCGTCGGCCCACGCCACGACGCCACCGATCACGCTGTGGCAGCGCGACCTGTCGCAGAAGAACCGGTTGAGGCTGACCGAGAACACGCGCTTGCTCGTCGACTCGGCGGCGGCCTGCAGCATCGGGTCCGGCGTCAGCGCGGCGCCGCGCGCCACCCAGCACGGGTCGGTGCGGGTCTTCGCCCTCGCGACGCAGGTGGGCAGGTCACCCTGGTTCATCGCCGGTACGTCGCCGATGACGACCACCGCCTTGCCCGTCCGGGCGAGCTGGCTCCACGCGGAGCGGAAGCCGGTCTTCAGCGGAGCCCGGTTGTGACCGGGCGCCGCGCCCTGCACCAGGTAGCGCCGGCTGCTCGACGAGGTCACGACGACGTCGATCGAGCGGTCGTGCTCGAGCCGGTCCATGACCGCGCGTACCCACTGGTGGCAGCTCGCGGCGTCCTCGGGGTAGCGCGTGGTGGTCACGGGCGCGGTGTCCAGCGGGCACGAGCCCTTGCTGATGAGCACGACGTTCCAGTTGTGCTCGATCGCGAGCTGGTCGAGGGCCGGCGCCCAGTGCCGCGCGTGCGAGTCGCCGACGAGAGCGATGCGATGGGTGGCGGCCGCGGGCGGCACACCGAAGCTGCAGCTCACCACTCCCGCCTTGTCCTGGTCCTGCATGCACTCCGAGCCGCCGTGCAGCCGGTCGCTGTAGCTCTGGCTGGTGAGCAGCGCCGAGTCGCGGTACCTGAGGTAGTGCGGGTTCGCGCAGCCGTTGGCGATCGCGCGGGCGCCGAAGCAGGGCGCCGGCGAGCTGGCGGCGGCGTTGACGGTCGCGGTCGCGCGCGACACCTGGGTGTCCACCTGCTGGGTGAACGAGCTCGCCAGCACCACGACACCGGCCATCGCGATGGCACCGGGAGCGAGCGACCGCAGCGGGCTGCCCCGGTTCAACCACGACGCGGTGCGCACCCGGTCCTCCACCAGGCCGGTGCTGATCCAGGCGATGCCGAGCGACGCCAGGAGCACGTCGCCCTTCTCCCAGTCGGTGAGCGGGTGGCCGGTGGCGTAGGGCACGAGCACGATGAGGGGCCAGTGCCACAGGTAGAGCGAGTAGGAGATCCGGCCGAGCTGCAGGCTGACCCCGCGGGCGAGCCGGACGAACCGCGGCACGAGCCCCGGGAAGCCGTCGCCGCACCAGATCACCAGCGCCGTGCCGAGGACCGGGACGATCGCGACCGCCCCGGGGATCGGCGTGGTCTCGGTGAGGAAGTACATCGAGCCGAGGATGGCGACCCACCCGATCGCCGCGACCGGCAGCCGCAGCCAGCGTTGCACCGGGAAGTGCGCGAGCACCCCGCCGACCGCGAGCTCCCAGATCCGGGTCTGGGTGGCGAAGTACGCCGCGTGCGGGTCGGTGCGGGTGAGGTGGATCGACACGACGTACGACGCCACGGCGACCGCCGTGAACGCCAGGAAGACACCGGCCCGCGGCCGTCGTACGACGCGGAAGAGGGTGTAGGCGAGCCAGGCCAGCAGCGGCCAGCCCAGGTAGAACTGCTCCTCCAGCGACAGCGACCAGTAGTGCGTGACCGGCGACGGCGACTGCGCCGAGCGGAAGTAGTCAGTGGCGTTGTGGGCGAGCGTCCAGTTCTGGAAGTACAGCGCCGACGACACGATCTGGCGCATCACCTCCTCCCACATCGGCTTGGGGAGCAGCAGTACCGTGCCGATCGTCGCGACGACGAGCACGAGCATGCTGGCCGGGAGCAGCCGACGCGCCCTCCGTGCCCAGAACCGCAGGATGCCGATCCGCTTCGTGGTGCGCAGCTCGTGCAGAAGCTGGCCGCTGATCAGGTAGCCGGAGATGACGAAGAAGATGTCGACGCCGATGTAGCCGCCGTGGAAGATCCGGGGCCACAGGTGGTTGAGCACGACGCCGAGCACCGCGACGGCGCGCAGCACCTGCACCTCGACGCGCAGCGGGACCCGACGCTCCCCTGCGACCGGCGGCTCTGCCAGGCCGGTCACGCGCTCTGGTCGTCGCGCAGCCGCTGGCTGATCACCGCAGACACACCGTCGCCACGCATGGTGACACCGTAGAGGGCGTCACCAACCTCCATCGTCCGCTTCTGGTGGGTGATCACCAGCAGCTGCGAGTGCGCCCGCAGCTCCTCGTAGATCTCCAGCAGGCGCCCGAGGTTCGTGTCGTCCAACGCCGCCTCGACCTCGTCGAGGATGTAGAACGGCGAGGGCCGGGCCTTGAACAGCGAGACCAGGAACGCCACTGCGACCAGCGAGCGCTCGCCGCCGGAGAGCAGCGAGAGTCGCTTGACCTTCTTCCCGGCGGGACGGGCCTCCACCTCGATGCCGGTGGTGAGCATGTCGTTCGGGTCGGTGAGGACCAGTCGCCCCTCGCCGCCCGGGAACAGCCGCGCGAAGACGTGGTCGAAGGCGACCCGCACGTCCTCCCACGCCTCGGTGAAGACCTGCTCGACCTTGACGTCGACGTCCTTGACGATGTCGAGGAGGTCCTTGCGGGTCTGGCGGAGGTCCTCCAGCTGCTCGGAGAGGAACTGGTGGCGCTCCTCCATCGCCGTGAACTCCTCCAGCGCGAGCGGGTTGACCCGGCCCAGCATGGCGAGCGCCTTCTCGGCGTTCTTGAGCCGCTTGGCCTGCTCCTCGCGGACGTAGGGCACGAGCTCGGGATCCGCCTCGGGGTCGGCGTCGGGCGCGAGGACCGGCACCGGTCGGTCCGGCCCGTACTCCGCGACCAGCCCGTCGACCTCCAGCCCGAGCTCCTCGAGCGCCTTGGTCTCGAGCTGCTCGATCCGCATCCGCTGCTGGGCTCGCGCGAGCTCGTCGCGGTGCACCGAGCTGACCAGCTCCTCCAGCTCCTTGCCGAGGTCGCGCAGCGTCCCACGGACCGTGACCAGCGCCTGCTCGCGCTCGCGCCGGGCGTCCTCGACGGCCTGCCGCTCGGCGGCGGCGAGCCCGATGGAGACCTCCAGCCGCTCGATGACGTACGCCGCTGCTGAAGCGACCGCCGACCCGGTGCGGCCCTCGGCGAGCAGCCGCTCGCGGCGGGCGGCCGCCTTGGCGCGGGCCTCCCGCTCGGCCGCGGCGGCACGTCGCATCTGGTCCACCCGGCCGTGCAGCGCCCGGGCCCGCTCCTCGGAGGTGCGCAGCGCGAGCCGCGACTCCATCTCGGTCTGGCGCGCGGCGCGGGTCGCCTCGACGAGCCGCTCCTGCTCGGTGGTGTCGGGCTCCTCCTCGCCGCCCTCCTCGGCGGTGGCGAGGCGCTGCTCGAGCTCGGCGAGCCCGACCAGGGCCTGCTCGCGGTTGGTCTCGGCCTTGCTCATCGCCTCGGCCAGCCGCTCGGCCTCGGCCCGCGCGGATCGGGCGAGCGAGCCGTGCTGGCCGAGCTCCTCGGCGACGGCGGCGAGCGTGGCGTCGGACTCGTGCAGGCGGGCGAGCGCGACGTCGACCCGCTGCTGCGCCTCGACCCGCTCGGACTCGAGGCGGGCCAGGTCGAAGCCGAGCCGCTCGGAGGCGGCGACGGCCTCGGCGAGGGCCTCGGTGGCCTCGTCGACGGCCGCCTGGATCTCCAGCAGGCTCTGCTGGGCCGAGGAACCACCGGACGCGAAGTGGGCGCCGAGCAGGTCGCCGTCGCGCGTCACCGCGACCACGTCGGGCAGGTCGCCGACGAGCGCCTGTGCCTCGGACAGGTCGCCCACGACGGCGGTCTTGTGCAGCAGCCGGGTCAGGGAGGCACGCACGGTCGCGGGGCACTCGATGACGTCGGCGGCGTACGTGACACCGGCGGGGAGCGCCGGCCAGTCCGACCGGTCCACGTCTCCCCCGCCGAGCAGCAGCCCCGCGCGGCCCAGGTCGTCGGTCTTGAGGTGGGTCAGCGCGCCCACGGCGGCGGACGAGTCCGCCACGGCCACGGCGTCCGCAGCGGCACCCAGGGCGGCCGCGACGGCCGCCTCGTAGCCGGACCGCACCGTCACCAGCGCCGCGACCGAGCCGAGGAGCCCCGACACCTCGTCGCTGGCGGCGAGCAGCGCGCCTGCGCCGTCCTTGCGGGCGAGACCCAGCTCGAGGGCCTCCTTGCGGGCGCCGAGGGCGGACTTGTCGCGGTCAGCCTGCTGGGCCTCCTCGCGCAGCTTGGCGAGCCGGTCGTCCAGGTCGTCGAGCGCGGCGACCGCGGCCTCGTGCTCGGCGTCGAGCCCCTCCTCGCCGGCGTCGAGGCCGGCGACCTTGGTCTCGAGCGCGGTGAAGTCGCGCTGGGCCCGCTCGGCCCGCGCGAGTGCGTCGGTGCGGGCGGTCTCGAGCCGGCCGAGCTCGTCCTCGGCGGAGCTGACCTTCGAGCGGAGTGTCTCGACCTGGCCGTGCAGCCGGGCGAGACCCTCGCGCCGGTCGGCGGCGGCCCGGAGCAGACCGGCGACCCGCCGCTCCTCCTCGGCCGCGGCCACCTCGGCGGCCTTGCGGGCCTCGACGGCCTGCTCGAGGGCGGTCTGGTGCTCGGCGACGAGCGCCGTGATCTCGGCCTCCTGCTCGGCGAGCCGGGTCGCCTCGGCCTCGAGCTCGTCGGGGTCGCGGCCGGACTCGACCTCGGTCTCGGTGACCCCGGCCGCGTTGCGGACCCGCTCGGAGGCCAGGCTGTGCGTCCCGCGCAGCCGTTCGCGCAGGGCGTTGAGGGCGGCGACGTTCTCCTGCGCGGCGGCCAGGGCGGGCAGGTCCTCGCGCAGCGCCTCCTCGAGCCTCGCCTCCTGCTCGCGGGCCGCGGCGACGGCCGCCTCGACCTCCTGGCGGCGCTGGGTGAGCACGGACTCGTCGGCGAGCTCCTGCGCCAGCGACGTACGGGCGGTGACGAGGTCGTCGGCCAGCAGGCGCGCCTTCGCGTCGCGTACGTCGGCCTGCACGGTCGCCGCCCGCCGGGCGACCTCCGCCTGCCGGCCGAGCGGCTTGAGCTGCCGCCGGATCTCGCTGAGCAGGTCGTTGAGCCGGTGCAGGTTCCCCTCGGTGGAGTCCAGCTTCCGCAGCGCCTTCTCCTTGCGCTTGCGGTGCTTGAGGACGCCCGCGGCCTCCTCGATGAAGCCGCGCCGGTCCTCCGGGGTGGCGTGCAGGATGGTGTCGAGCTGGCCCTGGCCGACGATCACGTGCATCTCGCGGCCGATGCCGGAGTCGCTGAGCAGCTCCTGGACGTCCAGCAGCCGGCAGGTGGTGCCGTTGATGGCGTACTCGGAGCCGCCGGTGCGGAACATCGTCCGGCTGATCGTCACCTCGGCGTACTCGATCGGCAGCGCGCCGTCGGAGTTGTCGATGGTGAGCAGCACCTCGGCGCGGCCCAGCGGCGGACGCCCGGCCGTGCCGGCGAAGATGACGTCGTCCATCTTGCCGCCGCGCAGGCTCTTGGCGCTGGCCTCGCCCATCACCCAGGCGAGCGCGTCGACGACGTTGGACTTGCCCGAGCCGTTCGGGCCCACGATGCACGTGATACCGGGCTCCAACTGCAGGGTCGTCGCGGACGCGAAGGACTTGAACCCCTTGAGGGTGAGGCTCTTCAGGTACAACGCTGGGTCCCTTCGGCATACGGTCGAGCGCGCGTCGCGGAGCCGGTCAATCTACTCAAGGCCCTGCGGGGGAAGGACAGCGCACTCAGCCTAACCCGGGATCCGTCCGTGGCCCTTCCGACACGTCACTACGCTTCGGATCATGGTGTGGGAGGCAGCGGGCCGCAGGTTGCGCCGCGGCAGCAGGAGCGAGCCCGTCCCGGAGCTCGTGGAGGACCTCGAGAGCGGCACGCGGTACGGCGAGGACGTCGACGCCTGGGTCGCCCGCGCCGAGGCACTCGCCACGGAGGACGACGACGACCACCGCCTCGTGCGCGAGCACCTGGACCTGCACCACCACGGCCTGCAGGCGGGCCTCCCCGACCTCGAGACGTACGGCGACCCGGTGGCCGCGTTCCTGGCCGCTGGCGCGTCCGCGAAGGCGGCGCCGGAGCCCGGGTTCTCGATGGCGCACTACCTCGAGCGGCACCCGGAGCGACGTGACGGCGGTAGGTCGCCGTACGTCGCCTGGCTGCGCGAGGGCCGTGCGGCGGGCGAGATCGCCGACCCGGCCGACAGCATCGAGGCGCTCGCCCCCGTGCTCGGCCTCACCCCGCAGGAGGTCGCCGAGGAGATCGCGACGCTGCGCGAGGACATGACCGAGCGGCTGCGCACCGGCACGCTCGGCGCGATGCTGGCCCGGGCGGCCGAGCTCGAGCCACTCATCGACGAGGTCTGGCCGGCGACCACCCGGGTGCACCAGATTCCGTTCCGCAACGAGTACGTGGGCCGCGCCGCGGCCGCGATCCACGCCGCGCACGACGATGCCGGACTGCGCCCGGCGCGCCTGGTGCTCGTCGTCGGGCGGGCGAAGGGCGCGGCGGCCCGGCGGGCGGCGTACCTCACCACCACGCTGGCGCCGTACGTCGACCCCGACCAGGTGCTGCTGCTCTACACCGACCGCTCCGGCCTCGCCCGGGAGGGGCTGCACCCGGCGGGCGTGCGCGAGGTCGACCTCGCCCACCACCTGCGCAACGTCGGGCCGAAGATGGCCGAGGAGGCGTTCGTCGGCCTGCTCCGCTCGCTGCGCGCCGAGGCGGTCGTCGGCGCCGACTCCGAGCTGATGCTGCGCTGCCTGGAGCCCTACGGTCGCCCGCTCGCCGCGTCGGAGCGGATGTTCCTCTCCCTCGGCGTCGCCGACGACACCTCGGAGGGCTGGTCCGTCGGGGCGGGCGCGCGCTGGCTCTACCCCGCCTTCGACCACCTCGCCGGCGTGATGACGGGCACCCCGGGCCTGCGCGACGACCTGATCGCGCACTACCTGATCGGCCCCGAGGACGCCGAGGCCATCCGGACGCCGAAGGACCTCTCCGCCGAGGACCTGCTGGCCTGGATCCTCCCCGGGAGCGCCCGATGACCGACCTGTCCCTGATCGTCACCGCGCACGCGGAGAGCCTCGTCGCCGGACCCACGATGCGGTCCGCCGAGCTGGCCGTCGCCGAGGCGCGCCGGCACGGCCACACCGTGCAGCTGCTCATCGTCCTCGACCGCGCCACCCCGCGGGCCGACCGCTACTTCCGCCAGCCCCGGTTCGCCGAATGGGAGAAGCTCACCGTCGACGTAGGTGACCAGGGGCGCGCCCGCAACGCCGCGATCGCCCGGGCCGAGGGCGACTTCGTCGCGTTCCTGGACGCCGACGACCTGTTCAGCGAGAACTGGCTGGCCGAGGCGCTGGCGGTCGTGAAGGCCGGCGCTCAGGACGGCGAGCGGCTGGTCGCGAGCCCCGAGCTGGAGATCGTCTTCGACCGCAACATCGCGGTCAACCGCAACCTCGAGCAGGACTCCAAGCTGTTCACGCCGTACTTCCTGTACCTGCGCGGCTACTACGACGCGCTGTGCGTCTCGCCCCGCCAGGCGCACCTGGACGTGCCGTACGCCAGCCGCGACATCCCGGGCGGGTTCGCGCTCGAGGACCTGCAGTTCTCGATCGAGACGATGGCGCGCGGCTACCGGCACGTGATCGTGCGCGACACGATCATCTTCAAGCGGCGCCGTCTCGGCTCCATGGTCACCCAGCGTCACCAGCGACGCGCGACGATCCGCTCCCTGCCCGAGATGGCCATCGACCGGGTGCGCGCCCTCCCGTCCGGTCGGGTCAGCCCCTAGCCATCCGCTCGGAGACCACCTCGAGGCCCGCGATGAGGACGTCGAGGCCGAACTCGAAGCGCTCGTCGCCCGTGCCGCTGGTCAGCGCGTCGGCGTACGTCGAGAGCATGGGGAACCGTGCCGGCGGCAGCTCGGCGAAGACGCGCTGGACCTCGGCGACGACCGCGTGCTCGTCCAGCTCGACACCGGACGCCGCGGCCACCCGGGCGCGCTGCGCCCAGATGCTCTCCTCGGCCGCGATCCCGCTGACGTAGAGGGCGCTCAGGTCGCAGAACCAGGCCGCCGCCTGCGGTCCGATACCCCCGGCCAGCAGCACCGCCATCGACGCCTCGGCCACCGTCAGGCCACCCTCACCGGTCGGGATCGCCGCCAGCGCCGCGCGGGCCGACCCCGGGTGGGCGCGGTACGCCGCCAGGGTGTCGCGCAGCAGCTGCTTGGTCTGCTCGCGCCACCGCTCGGGATCGGGTTCCGGCAGCGGCACCAAGGAGGCGATCCGGTCGATCACGAGCTGGTCGAGCTCGTCCTTGTTCGCCACGTGCGCGTACATCGAGGCGGGGCCGGTGCCGAGGGCCCGGGCGATCGAGCGCATCGAGACCGCGTCGTACCCGTCCTCGGCCATCTGCGCGAGCGCGGTGTCGACGATCCGCTCGCGGCTCAGCCGCTCCTTGGGCGGCTCAGGAGTCGTCACCCGGATGTTCACGGGCCCTGCCCGCCACTGCCGTTCCGCCATGACCCCACCCTACCAGTTGACACGAACGCCGTTCGTGAGTAGAACAGTGTTCGTTCAAAACGAACACTGTTCCAGAAAGGAGCCGACGCGTGAGTACCGCTGACGCCCTCCCCCGCACCACCACCATCACCGAGGCGGCCTACCGCCACCGCTGGTTCGTGATGGCGGTGGTGATCATCGCCGACGTCATGGACCTGATCGACGGCACCATCGCCCAGCTCGCCGGCCCCTCCATCCGCAAGGACATCGGCGGCTCGGACACCACCCTGCAGTGGATCCTGGCGGCGTACACGCTGGCGTTCGCTGTCGGCCTGATCACCTCGGCCCGGGTCGGCGACATCGTCGGCCGCCGGCCCATGTTCATCATCGGGATGACCGGCTTCGCGCTGTCGTCGCTGGCGTGCGGTCTTGCCCCCGACCCGACCTCGCTCATCGTGTTCCGGGCGCTGCAGGGCCTGTTCGGCGCCACGATGATCCCGCAGGGCTTCGCCATGGTGAAGCAGTCCTTCCCCGAGGACGAGCTGCAGAAGGCGTTCATCCCGTTCGGCCCGATCATGGGCCTCTCGGCGGTGCTCGGACCGATCCTGGCGGGCTTCCTCATCCACGCCGACATCGCCGGCACCGGCTGGCGCGCGATCTTCCTGATCAACGTCCCCATCGGCCTGGTCGGCGGGTTCATCGCGTGGCGGTTCCTGCCCGACGTCCCGAGGACGGAGGGCGCACGGCTCGACCCGCTCGGCTCGCTCCTCGTCACCGTCGCCTGCGGCGGCCTGATCTACGCCCTGGTCCAGGGCCGCGACCTGGGCTGGCCGACCTGGCTGTACGGCGTCATCGTCGCCTCGATCGTGCTCTTCGGGATCTTCGCGTGGAGCGAGCGACGCACCGACCACCCGGTCATCGAGCCGTCCCTCTTCGGCCACCGCGGCTACCTCGCGGGCCTGGTCTTCCTGGGCACGTTCTTCGTGTCGATGGTCGGCTTCGGGCTGGTGGGCAACCTGTTCCTTCAGTACGGCCTGGGCTACTCGGCGCAGCACGCCGCGATCGCGCAGACGCCGTACGCCGTCGGCCTGTCCTTCGCGGCCGCGCTCTCCGGTGCGCTGCTCGGCCCCAAGCTGGGCCGGCACGTGCTGCACATCGGCCTGGCGATCACCATCGTCGCGATGATCTGGTTCGCGCTCCTGGTGCCCGGCCTGGGCTTCGGCGCCAGCGCCTGGCACCTGACCGGACCGTTCCTGGTCGCCGGGTTCGGGAGCGGCCTGATCTTCGCGCCGTTGTTCGACATCGTGCTCGCCGACCTCGGCGACACCGAGGTCGGGTCGGGCTCGGGGCTGCTCAACGCGGTGCAGCAGTTCGCCGGCGCGCTCGGCGTGGCGGTGCTCGGCACGGTGCTCTTCCACCTGCTGCCGCAGCACGGCTGGGAGACCGCGACCAGCCGGGTGCTGTGGGTGACCGTCGCCCTCTACGGCGTGGCGTTCCTCGCGGCGTTCCTGCTGCCGATGAAGCCACGGGGGGAGCCGGCACACTGACCGCCGCCCTCATCCGGGCATGACGAAACGACCGCGGGATCTGATCCCGCGGTCGTTGTCATCTCAAGCCAGCCGATGGCCGGCAGCGTGGCGCTGCGCGACTGAGGCTGGGTTCACACCGGAGCGTCAGCGACGGGGTGAACCCAGCGATGGAGCACGAGCAGCGACGCGCTCGGCCCTATGCCAATTGCATGCTCGCTGCCGGGTCGGCGGTGAGGATGTCTGCCGCGTGCGCGGCCATGAGGCGGTCGTTCTCCTCGGAGAGGCGGAGAACGAGGGACTCCAACTCGGCAACCCGGTTGCGCAGTCGAGCATTGTCGACCGCGAGTCGCGGGTCGCGGAGGTCGCTGTTCAGGTGACCGATCAGCGCCTTTGCCATGAAGTGACCTTCCGGTTCGCGATGGGGGATGGTCCGACAGGACCGTCTACCAGAGTCCCACTCCACGAGGCCCGGGTCAAATGCGTCACACCACGCGCGGGCGGCGCGGGGCGGGCTGGCAGCGCGGGCAGAAGTAGGAGGAGCGGTTCATGAAGGCGATCCGCCGCATCGGCGTACCGCACCGACGGCAGGGCTCGTCCTCGCGGCCGTAGGCGTTGAGCGAGCGCTCGAAGTAGCCGGACTGCCCGTTCACGTTGACGTAGAGGGCGTCGAAGGAGGTGCCGCCCTGCGCCAGCGCCTCGGTCATCACGTCGCGGACGTGCCCGAGCAGCTCGGCCCCCTGGGCCCGGGTGAGCCGATCGCCGGGGCGCTCCCCGTGCAGCCGAGCCCGCCACAGCGCCTCGTCGGCGTAGATGTTGCCGACGCCGGAGACCAGCGTCTGGTCGAGCAGCAGCCGCTTCACCCCGGAGGTGCGCCGGCGCAGCCGCGCCACGAACGCGGCGTCGTCGAACGCGGGGTCGAGCGGGTCGCGGGCGATGTGCGCGATCTCGTGGGGCAGCTCCGCTCCCCCGACGGCGACGCTGAGCCCGCCGAACATGCGCTGGTCGACGAACCGCAGCTGGGGCCCGGCGTCCAAGGAGAAGCGGACGCGCAGGTGCCTCTCGTCCGGTACTCCGGCGGGCTGGACGAGCATCTGACCGCTCATCCCGAGGTGGGCCAGGATGGCGTTGCCGTCATCGAGCGGGAGCCAGAGGTACTTGCCCCGGCGGCGCGCGGCCTCGACCCGGCGGCCGGTCAGGTCGGCGGCGAACCCGGAGGCACCGGTGGCGTGCCGGCGGACGGGTCGGTCGTGGAGCACGTCGACGTGCGCGATGGTCGAGCCGACGACGTGCCGCTCGAGGCCGCGCCGGACGACCTCGACCTCGGGGAGCTCAGGCAATGCCGTCGGAGGAGAAGCTGGCGGAGATCTCGCCGTACGCCGTCTGCGCGGCGCCCTGCTCGGCCTCCTTCTTGGACCGGCCGTGGCCGTTGCCGTAGAGCTTGCCGGCGACGCGCACCTGCGCGGTGAAGGTCTTGAGGTGGTCGGGGCCGTCGTCCTCGATGACGTACTCCGGTACGCCGAGGGCGTGCTCGGCGGCGAGCTCCTGGAGGGACGTCTTCCAGTCCAGGCCGGCGCCGAGCTGCGACGCCGCCTCGATGAGCGGGTCGAACAGCCGGTGGACCACCGCGGAGGAGACCTCGATGCCACCGCTGAGGTGGACGGCGCCGATCACGGCCTCGACGGTGTCGGAGAGGATCGACGCCTTCTGCCGGCCGCCGGTGGTCTCCTCACCGCGGCCGAGCTTGATGTGGGGGCCGAGGTCGAGCTGCTTCGCGACCTCGGCGAGCGCGCGGGCGTTGACGACCGCGGCCCGCAGCTTCGCCAGCCTGCCCTCGGGCAGGTCGGGGTGGGTGCGGTAGAGCGTCTCGGTCACGACGACGCCCAGCACCGAGTCCCCGAGGAACTCGAGCCGCTCGTTGGTCGGCAGCCCGCCGTTCTCGTAGGCGTAGGACCGGTGCGTCAGGGCGCGGTCGAGCAGCTCGGGGTCCAGGACTGGATCCCCGAGCGCGCGACGCAGCTCGTCGTAGATTCCGCTTCCCGGCAAGGGAGGGTCAGAGAACCTGACGACGCTCGGCGCGAGCGCCGTACTGACCGCAGGTGCCGCAGGCACGGTGCGGGAGGTGCTTGGCGCCACAGGCCGGGTTCGCGCAGGTCACCAGCGTGGGGGCAACGGCCTTCCACGCCGAGCGACGGTGCCGCGTGTTGCTGCGCGACATCTTCCGCTTCGGAACAGCCACTGTCTTCTCCCTTGGTTCTTGGTCTTCAGTCCTGGTCGGTCAGGCCCTGGAGGGCCGACCACCGCGGGTCGATCGCCGCCTCGTGTGCGTGGTCCGGGTCATCGGCCAGGCGCACCCCGCACTCGGGGCACAACCCGGGACAGTCCGGTTGGCACAGCGGCTGGAACGGCAGTGCGAGCACCACCGCATCCCGCAGCACGGGCTCCAGGTCGAGCAGGTCGTCCTGGAGCACCCGGACATCCTCGTCCTCGTCGGCCCCGCGGAGGTGGTCACGGGAGTCGTCGTAGACGTACAGCTCCTGGAAGCTCACCGCGATCTCGTCGTGGATCCCCTCCAGGCAGCGCACGCACTCGCCCTCCAGGTCGGCCTGAGCCTCACCGGTGACGAGCACGCCCTCCATGACTGCCTCGAGACGCAGGTCGAGGTCGACCGGCGCGCCTTCGGGAACAGCAAGGACTTCGATGCCCAGATCAGCTGGAGCCGGCACTGTCCGTGACACTTGGGTCTGTGACCCCGGGCGGCGTCCGAGCTCGCGTGTATCGAGCACGAGCGGCGCTCTCGGGTCCAGGGGGTTCAAGGGTTCACTTCCAGGTCCGGGCACAGCAGATCGGCTCAATGTTAGTGGCGGCGCCGACGGGCGGCCAAATCAGGGATCCGGCGGCCCGCATCGGATCAGCTGGTGACCCGCCGCTCCCCCAAGGGTACGACGGGCCCGACCTCGTGGCCGGCGCTCCAGGACCGCAGCACGTGCTGGCGGTGGGTGCGCGGGTCGTACGTCGCCAGCACCTGTCGCGGCACGTCGGTGGTGTCGCAGCTGGCGGTGTCGAGGACGACCGGGCGCGACCCGAGGGTCCCGACCAGGTCGACCTCGCCGCGGACCCCGCGGACCCGGTTCACCTGCAGCGTGCCCTCGGCCGCCTGGCGGGTGAACCAGGACCAGCCGCACGGACCGGCCTCCTGGACGAAGGTGCCGCGCGGCGTGACCCGGGCGTCGATGTCGCCGTAGAACCGGTCGTCGGCCGGGTGCGGCCGCGTGACCGCGGTCAGGGTGCCGACCGCCGGGTCCAGGCGGAAGAGGGTGCCGCCGGCGAAGTCCTCGCCCGTCGTGCACCCCAGCAGCACGGAGGTGGCGTCGTAGGAGCGGACCGGGCGGCAGTCCCGCCCGCCGGTCGCGATCACGTGGTCCAACGCGCCGGTGCGGCCGTCGAAGAGCCGCAGAGCGTGCCGGCTGCCCGTCGTCGGCACCAGCACGTCGCCGTCGGCGGACAGCCACACGGCCGACGTACGCACCCAGGTGCGGGCCGTGACGGTGCCGTCCCAGCTCGTGCGGGCCAGCTGGTCGTGGTAGCCGACGGCGGACTGCCGGATCTCGAGCACGCCGCTGCCGTCCGGCTCCAGCAGCGCCCCGAGCAGGCGGCTGACGGCGGGCAGGCGGTGGGTCGTGCGGCCGGTGGCCGTGTCGACGGTGGAGAGGCGGGTACGCGCGCCGCCGAACTCCTGGACCAGGGCCACGCGGCCGTCGCCGGACTGGTCGAGCAGCTGCAGGGCGCCGTCGCCGGTGTGCGGGTCGGGGTGCGCCGTGCGCACGACCGTCTGGCTGCCATCAGGGTGCACGACGACGAGGCGCTGCAGGCCTTGGAGGTAGCCGCTGCCGTCGCTCGCCGGCGTGAGGGTGGAGACGACGGCGAGGAAGCCGCTCGGGGCGGCGGGAACGACCTGGGCGGCCTCGGCGACCGGTGCAGCACCACCGGGGTGGACGAACGGCACGGCCGCGAGCGCGGCGCCGAGGAGGGCGGTGACGGCGATGGACGGGCGGCGGAACCTCATGGCGATCTCCTCGGGGTGGTGGCTCACCCCGTGCGATGCGCGCCGGCGCCGATCGGTTGCAGGGTCAGCCGAGACGCTTCGTGAGGCGGGCGAGGACCGCATCCGGCACCAGACCCGAGACGTCGCCGCCGAGCGAGGCGACCTCCTTGACCAGGCTCGAGGAGACGTACCCGAGGCTCGCCGTGGTCGGCACGAAGACCGTCTCCACACCGGTGAGGTGGGAGTTCATCTGCGCCATGGGCAGCTCGTACTCGTAGTCGTTGCCGCCCCGCAGGCCCTTGACGATGGCCTGGGCCCCCACCTCGCGGCAGAAGTCCACGATCAGGCCCGTGAAGCCCATGACGGAGACGTTCGGGAGGTCCGCGCAGGCCTCGCGCAGCATCTCCATCCGCTCCTCGGGGTCGAACATCCTGCTCTTGGAGATGTTCGTGCCCGTCGCGACGATCAGCTCGTCGAAGAGGCCCGAGGCCCTGCGGAAGATGTCGACGTGGCCGTTGGTGACCGGGTCGAAGGAGCCGGGGCACACCGCGCGCGTCATGGGATCAGGCTAGTGGTGCGGCGAACCAGAGGTTCGTCTCGCCGTACTTCTTCATGCCGCGCTTGCCGCTGAGAGCTTGCAGGCCGGTGGGCCAGGTGGGCTCGGGGCTGCGCCGGGACCGCTCGACCACGACGAGGGCGTCCTCGGCGAGCCAGCCGTGCTCGACGAGCAGCCGCAGGTCGATCGCCAGGTCGTCCTCGGTCAGGGGGTACGGCGGGTCGAGGAACACGAGGTCGGCCGTCACCCGGGCGGGCTGGGCCAGGAATCGGGCGACCGGCTGGTTGGCCACCTCCACCGCGGCGCCGGTCGTGCCGAGCGAGCGGGCGTTGCGCTGGACGAGCTGGGCGGTGGCTCGGTCGGACTCCACGGCGACCACGCGGGACGCGCCCCGGGACGCCGCCTCGAGCCCGATCGCGCCCGATCCGGCGTACAGGTCGAGGACGGTGATGCGGCTGAGGCTGCCCTCGAACCAGGCCTCCAAGGTCGAGAACAGCGCCTCGCGCACCCGGTCGCTGGTGGGCCGCGTGGCATCGCCCTTGGGGGTCTCGATCCGGCGCCCGCCCGCGGATCCTCCGATGATCCGGGTCATCAGCTCTTGTCCACGAAGTCGGCCTGCTGGGAGCGCTCGAGCTCGTCGACCCGCTCGGCGAGGAGCGGCGCGCCGGCGAGGTCCGGGTCGGTGTCGAGCAGGGACTCGGCTGCCCTGCGGGCCGCGACGATGGTGTCCTCGTCGCGGAGGACGCGGAGGTTCTCCAGGCTCGAGCGCCGGCCGGACTGGGAGGCGCCGAGCACGTCTCCCTCACGACGCATCTCCAGGTCGACCCGGCTCAGGAAGAAGCCGTCCGTCGTGGAGGCGACCGCGTCGAGCCGGCCGCGCGCGTCACTCAGTGCCTCCGACTGGGTGACCAGGAGGCAGAGCCCGGGGAGCCCGCCACGACCGACGCGGCCGCGCAGCTGGTGCAGCTGGGAGACGCCGAACCGGTCGGCGTCGAGGATCACCATCGTGGTCGCGTTGGCGACGTCGACGCCGACCTCGATGACGGTCGTGGAGATGAGCACGTCGACCTCGCCGGCGGCGAAGGCCCGCATGGTGGCGTCCTTCTCGTCGGTCGGCATCCGGCCATGCAGCTTGGCGAGCCGCAACCCGGCCAGCGGGCCCTCCTGCAGCCGCGGGAAGAGGTCCTCGACGGTCGCGGGCTGGGCCGGCCGCGGGATCTCGTTGCCGTCCTCGTCGTACTGGACCTCGTCGACCCAGCCCTCGTCGGCCTGCTCGGCGGAGATGCGCGGGCACACGACGTAGACCTGGTGCCCCTTCTCGACCTCCTCGCGGATCCGTGCCCAGACCCGGTCGAGCCAGGCCGGCTGGTCCGCGAGGGGTACGACGGTGGACTGGATCGGCGCGCGGCCGGCCGGCAGCTCGCGGAGGGTCGAGACCTCGAGGTCGCCGAACACGGTCATGGCGACCGTCCGCGGGATCGGCGTCGCCGTCATCACCAGCACGTGCGGCGGGTTCTCGGCCTTCTCGGTCAGCGCCGCGCGCTGCTCCACGCCGAAGCGGTGCTGCTCGTCGACCACGACCAGGCCGAGGTCGTGGAACATCACCTGGTCGGTGAGCAGGGCGTGCGTGCCGATGACGATGCCCGCGTCGCCGCTCACGATCCGGGAGAGGACCGGTGTGCGCTGGGACTTGGTCATCGAGCCGGTGAGCAGCTCGACCTGGGTGCCGACGCCGGACCCGAGCAGGGTGCCGCCCTCGGCGAGCTCGCCGAGCATGGCCACGATCGAGCGGTGGTGCTGCTGGGCGAGCACCTCGGTGGGCGCCAGCAGGGCGGCCTGGCCGCCGGAGTCGACGACCCGGAGCATCGCGCGGAGGGCCACGAGCGTCTTGCCGGAGCCGACCTCACCCTGCAGCAGGCGGTTCATCGGGTGCGGCTGGGCCAGGTCGCGCTCGACCTGCTCCCCCACCTCGCGCTGGCCCTCGGTCAGCGTGAACGGGAGGGTCTTGTCGAAGGCCGCGAGCAGGCCGTCGCCACCGGTCCGCGGGGTCGCGCCCAGGGCCCGCAGCGCCCGGCGCCGGCGGCCGAGCAGCACCTGCGTGACCAGCGCCTCCTCGAACCGGAACCGGTGGTGGGCCCGCCCGATCTGCGGGCGCTCCTCGGGCATGTGGACCCACCGGTAGGCGTCGTGGATCGGCAGGACGTCGTACGCCTCGCGGATCTGCTCGGGCAGCACCTCGGGGATCTCGTCGACGACGGTGAGCGCGAAGCGCACGGCGCGGGCGAGGTCCCAGGTCTCGACGCCCTTGGTGAGCGGGTAGATCGGGAACAGCGGGCCGATCTCGTCGGGCTGGAAGGTCTCGCCGTCGGGCTCCTCGGAGTCGGCGAGGCCGAAGATCGTCATCTGCGGGTTGGTCAGCTGCCACTGGTCGCGGAACTGCTCGGCCTTGCCGAGGAAGACGCCGCGGTTGCCCTCGGCGACCCGCCGCGAGTGCCAGCCCGCGGTGCCCTTGTTCTTGGCGAAGAAGGTCATCTTCAGGCGCGGGCCGTCGGTGCGCAGGATCGCCTCGACGCGGTACGCCGGGCGGCCGGTGCGCCGGTCGGTGTAGGTCTTGATCTCGCACCGGTCGATCTCGCCGACCACGCAGAGCATCTGGCCGACCTGGAGGTCCTCGATCTTGGTGAGCGAGCCGGTCTCCAGGTAGCGCCGCGGGAAGTGCCGGAGCAGGTCGCCCACGGTGCGCAGGCCGAGACCCTTCTCGATCCTGGCGCGCTTGGCCGGCGTGGTCGCGCCGAGGACCGCGGTGAGGGAGGAGTCGAGGTCGATCATCCGAGGCTCATTCGACGGACAGCAGGAGCGGGTAGCGCTCCTGGCCTCCCGCGTAGACGACGGCATCGATGCCGGGGTGGTGCTCCTCGGCCCAGCTGGCGAGCGCCTCGGCGAGCGCGGGGTCGGCGGGGTCGGAGCCGCTGACGATCGTCACCAGCTCGCCACCGGCGGCCATCAGCCGGCCGAGGACCTCCTCGGCCACCGAGCGCAGGTCCTGACCGACGACGGCGAAGTCGCCGGCGACCACGCCGAGGATGTCGCCGACCTCGCACGGGCCGGCGGAGGTGAAGGCCTGCCGGGCCGCGACGGTGACCGCGCCGTGGCGGACGTGGCGCGCGGTCGCGGTCATCTCGGTGACGTCCTGGTCGAAGCCGCGGCTCGGCTCGTGGACCGCGACCGCGGCGAGCCCCTGCACCTGTGCGTGCGTCGGGATGACCGCCACCCGGATGCCGTGGTGGTCGGCCTCGGCGGTGGTCGCCGCCGCCTGCGCGGCACGGATGGTGTTCTCGTCGTTGGGCAGCACGATGACCTCGCTCGCACCACACGCCAGGATCGCCTCGAGCAGCTCGCCGGTCGAGGGGCGGCGCTCGGGACCGCCCTTGACGACGACCGCGCCGGCCTCGGCGAACAGGTCGGCCAAGCCCTCACCGGCGGCCACGGCGACCACGGAGCGGCCGGTCTGCCGCGTGGGCTCGGGCTGCTGGGCGCTGATCTGGTCGGCGAAGTGGGTCACCCGGATCCGGTGCGGCCGGCCGACGCCGAGCCCGGCCTCGATGGCGGCACCGACGTCGTCGGTGTGGACGTGGACGTTCCACAGGCTGTCGCCGCCGACGACCACGACCGAGTCGCCGATCCGGCGCAGGGTGGTGCGCAGGTCCGGGGCGACGTCGTCGGGGGCGTCGAGCAGGAACATCACCTCGTACGACGGACCGTCGGCGCTGAGGTCGCCGGTGATCGGCGCCGGGTGCGCGGGGGTGGGTGCCGCAGCGGTCTTGCGGGCGAGCGGCTTCGTGATCGCGATCGGGCGCCTGCCGGTGATGGCGGTCTCGGCCGCGTCGAGGATCACGCAGATCCCCCGGCCGCCCGCGTCGATCACGCCCGCACGGGCGAGCGCCTCGAGCTGCTCGGTCGTGTGACCGAGCGCCTCGCGCGCGGCGGCGGCCGCGGCGGTGAACACGTCGCGGGTACGCCGGGTGGGGTCCTTCGCCTCGAGCTCGGCCGCCTCCGCGGCGGCCCGCAGGACGGTGAGCATGGTGCCCTCGACGGGCTCGCCGACGGCGGCATAGCTCGCGGTCACGGCCCGGCTCAGGGCGTCGGCCATCACGGCGGCGTACCGCTCGTCGGGGGTGGTCGCCGCGATCCGGCGTACCAGCGCACCGATCATCTCGCTCAGGATCACGCCCGAGTTGCCGCGGGCGCCCAGCAGCGTGCCACGGGCGAGCGCGGCGAGGGTCTCCGCCCTGCTGCCGCCCGTCGCCTCGCGGACGGCGTCGCGGCCGGAGCTGATGGTGAGGTACATGTTCGTGCCGGTGTCGCCGTCCGGCACCGGGTAGACGTTGAGCTGGTCGATCTCCTCGCGGGCCGCGGCCAGGGCGTCGGTCGCGATGTCGACGAAGCGCAGCACCGTCTCGGTCTCGATGCCACCACTCGTCGGTGCCGTCGCCTGCTCGTCCATCGTCGGTAACCCTAGTGGCGGTACCGACAGTGCCCCGCGATTTCCTCGGGCGGCGTCTCCTCGGCTACGCTCTTCCGGTTGTCCGAGAGTGCTGCTGCCCACCCGTGGGCCGACTCGTCGGACGCGACGACTTGATCATCCAGCTTTCTCCTAGGAGTCCCCGTGGCCGCCGTGTGCGACATCTGCGACAAGAAGCCGTCCTTCGGCAACAACCGGCCGTGGTCGCGCAAGATCACCAAGCGCCGCTTCGACCCGAACATCCAGCGCGTGCGCGCCGTCGTCAACGGCACCCCGAAGCGCCTGAACGTCTGCACCGGCTGCCTGAAGGCCGGCAAGGTCAGCCGCTGACCTCCTGCTTCCTGCTGAGGCCGTCACCCCGCGTGGGTGGCGGCCTCGGTCATTTTGGCCGGGTAGCGGCACCACTGCGCACGCTCGCGCTGTAACACGTTGTTGCGCGGCCTAGGTGCACCGAGCTGCGCTGTAGTACGACGAGATCTCGTCGTACTACAGCGTCGAGCAGCGTGTTACAGCACGCCAGGGCGCCTCAGAAGTGGACCCACCCCGTCGGCCCGTCGTACGCCGCCCCGTCGACCGTGACCGCGGGCCCGTCGGCGGCCGGCGGCCCCACCGAGCCGATGACGGTCCACCCGGCCGGCACCGCGCCGGCGTCGGGGAAGGTGGCGAGCAGCGCGTGGTCCTCGCCGCCGCCGAGGATGTAGGTGATCGGGTCGGCGCCGATGGCCTGCCCGACGGCGACGAGCGGCTCGGGGATCTCGAAGGCGCCCGTGCGGATGTCGATCGACACCCCGGAGGCCCGGGCGACGTGGGCCGCGTCGGCCAGCAGCCCGTCGGAGATGTCGATCATCGAGGTCGCGCCGGCCGCGGCGGCGACCGGGCCCTCGGCGTACGGCGGCTCCGGGCGCCGGTAGGCCTCCACGAGGACCCGTGGCGAGCGGAAGCCCCGGCCCAGCACCGCGAGGCCGCCGGCGGCCCAGCCCTGGCGTCCTGCGAGCGCCACGACGTCGCCCTCCCGTGCGCCGCCGCGCAGCACCGGCGCCACCGAGCACTCGCCGATGACGGTCACGGCGATGGTGATCCTGTCGGCCGACGTGACGTCGCCGCCGACGACACCCGCACCCACCGACGCGGCCTCCTCGGCGAACCCGCGGACGAAGTCGAGCGCCCAGCTCGCCGGCAGGTCGGCCGGCGCCGCGAGGCCGATCGTCAGCCACTGCGGGCGACCGCCCATCGCGGCGATGTCGGCCAGGTTCTGCGCGGCCGCGCGGTGACCGACGTCGGTCGCCTCCGCCCAGTCGCGGCGGAAGTGACGACCCTCGACGAGCAGGTCCGTCGACACCACGACGTGGCCCTTGCGGACCCGGAGCAGGGCGGCGTCGTCCCCGGGGCCGACCACCACGTCCTCCCCCGGCGCTGTCGCCGCGACGATCGCCGCCACCTGGTCGATCAGACCGAACTCACCGAGGTCCGCCAGGGTCGCTGCAGGAGAAGCCATGGGGCCATCCCACCAGATCGAACCGCGGACCCGGATTTGGCCCAAACGTCCCGTAGCGGAGTAGTTTGCTGAGGTCCGGATACCGACGCAGTCAGGAGCGCTCCCATGGTGGTGCAGGCCTACATCCTCATCCAGACCGACGTCGGCAAGGCGGCCGAGGTCGCGAAGGCCGTCGGCCAGATCAACGGCGTCACGCTCGCCGAGGACGTCACCGGACCGTACGACGTGATCGTCCGCGCCGAGGCGCGCACGGTCGACGAGCTGGGTGCCCTGGTGGTCTCGAAGGTGCAGACCCTCGACGGCATCACCCGGACCCTCACCTGCCCGGTCGTCCACATCTGATCTTGCGCCGCTCGCTCATCGCGGCGGGCGCGCTCCTGCTCGCGCCGGCCCTGGCCGGCTGCGGGCCCTCGCCGGCCGCGGTGCCGCACCCGACCGGTGCCGATGCCACCGCGTGCGCGGCCTTCATGGCGGCGCTCCCCCAGCGGCTCGCCGACCAGCCGCTCGCCTCGCGGGCGAGCGACGGCCCGCAGGCGTCGTACGGTGACCCGGCGATCGTGGTGTCGTGCGGTGTCGGCGTGCCCGAGGGGTTCGGGATCGGCGCCGAGTGCCAGGTGGCGAACGGCGTGGGCTGGTACCTCCCGTCCGCGCAGTACGACGACCAGTCGCTCGACGCGACCGTCACGGCCGCGGGCTACGAGCCGCGCGTGGAGGTCGACGTGCCGGCCCGCTACCGCCCGGCCGCCGTCGCGGCGGTGATGTCGGAGCTGGCGGGCGCGGTGAAGCGCAGCTTCCGCAAGACGACCGGCTGCGTCTGACCCTGCCACTGCACCAGCACCACCGCGGCGAGGACGAGCGCGCCGCCGAGGACCTGGGCGGTGGTGAGCTGCTCGCCGAACACGACCGCGGCGGCCACGACGGTCACGACCGGCTCGACGATCGACAGCAGCGACGCCACGGTCGGGCCCACCCGGGTGAGACCGGCGAAGAACAGCAGGATGGCGGCGACCGTGCTGACGAGCGCGAGGGCCGTCAGGCCGCCCCACCCCTGGACGCCGACCCGGCCGAGCGCCAGGTCGCCCCGCAGCACGCCGACGAGCGTCCAGGTCAGGAAGGCGCCGGTGCACACCATCGCGGTGAGCGGCAGCGGCGGAGCACCGCCCACGACCCGGTCGCCGATGAGGATGTAGCAGGTGTAGACGCCGGCCGCGCCGAGCGCCAGCCCGGCACCGATCGGGTCGAAGGCACCCGCCGCGGCGCCGCCCAGGACGAGCGCGATGCCCGCCGACGCCGTGACGAGGGCGGCGAGGCGACGGCGCGAGGCGCGCTCCCGGCCGATGAACAGGGCCGCCAGCATCACCAGCACCGGATACACCGAGTACGCCAGGGCGACCTGGGAGGCGGGCACGCGGGAGACGGCGGCGAGGTAGAGGCCGGCCTGGGCGGCGTACCCGACCGCGCCCATCGCGAGCCCGATGGCGACCGTACGACGGCCGAGGCGTCGCAGCGTGCCGGTCGCCAGCGCGACGGCGACGAGCACGAGGGCCGCGAGCCCGAAGCGGACGACCAGCAGGCTCCCCACGGTCGCGCCATCGGCGTACGAGAGCTTGGCGAAGATCGCCATCAGGCCGAAGGCGAAGGCGGAGGAGAGGCAGTACGTCGGTCCCACAGCTCCATGGTCGGCCACGCCAACTGTTCAGGTCCATCGCGAAATATGCCGGTCTGTTGTTCAGCTATTCTGAACAGATGCTGGACCTGCACCGCCTCCGCCTGCTGCGCGAGGTGCACCTGCGCGGCACGATCCACGCGACCGCCGCCGCGCTCGGCTACTCCCCCAGCGCCGTGTCGCAGCAGCTGACCGTGCTGGAGCGTGAGGTCGGCGCCCCGCTGCTGGAGCGGGTGGGCCGCAACGTCCGGCTCACCCCGCCCGCGCTGCTGCTCGCGGCGCGCGCCGACGACCTGCTGTCGGCCGTCGAGGCCGCGGAGGCGGAGGTCGCGGCCGTGGTGGCCGGGCGCCTCGCGGGCACCGTGCGGATCGCCGCCTTCCAGTCGGCCATGATCCGGGTCGTCGCGCCGGCCATCCAGGCCCTCGCCGACAGCCACCCCGACATCCGGGTCGAGGTCACCGAGGCCGAGGTGGAGCAGTCCGTGCCCGCGCTGCGGCTGCAGCACCTCGACGTCGTCGTGGGTGACGAGTACGAGGACCAGCCGCGTCCGGTCCACGAGGACCTGCGCCGGATGACGCTGCTGCACGAGCAGATCCGGCTCGTGCTGCCCGCTGACCACCCCGCGGCGGCCTCGGGCCGGCCCGTGTCCCTGCGCGCGTTGGCCGACCTGCCCTGGGCGGCCTGCCAGCCCGGCACCGGCCACCACCGGATGACCCTGCGCGCCTGCCGCCAGCTCGGCGGCTTCGAGCCCGACCTGCGCGCCACGTCCGACGACTTCCTGATCCTGCTCGAGCTCGCCCGCACGACCGGCTCAGCCACGCTGCTGCCCGACCTGGTCCACGCGCACGAGGCGCCCGGCGTCGTGGTGCGCGACCTGCGCGACCTGCGCGGGGGCGGCATCGGGCGCGAGGTCTACCTGCTCACCCGGCGCAGCTCGCCGCCGACGGTCGATGCGGTCGCCGAGGCGCTGCGGGTCGCGGCCGCCCGCGACAGCGCTGCGCGCTGACCGGTACGACGCCTCAGCGCAGGCCGGTGTCGCGCTGCAGGGCCAGCTGGATCAGGCGGTCCACCAGGTCGGCGTACGAGAGGCCGCTGTGGGCCCACATCATCGGGAACATCGACAGCGGCGTGAACCCGGGCATCGTGTTCAGCTCGTTGATGACGAGCGAGCCGTCGGGCAGGTGGAAGAAGTCCACGCGGGCCAGGCCCTCGCAGCCCATCGCGCGGAACGCGCGGGTCGACATCTCCCGGATCTGCTCGATGGTGACGTCCGGCAGCTGGGCGGGTACGTCGAGCTCGGTGTGCTCCTCGGCGTTGTACTTGGCCTCGAAGTCGTAGAACTCGTGCTCGCTGCTGATCCGGATCTCGGCGGGCAGCGTGCTGTCGACGCCGCCATCGAGGGAGCCGAGCACGCCGCACTCGACCTCGCGCGCGCCCTCCGCCGACACCTCGACGAGCACCTTCGGGTCGTGGACGAGCGCGGCCTTGATGGCCGTGCCGAGCTCGCCGACGTCCTTGGCCTTGGCGATGCCGATGCTGGAGCCGCCGCGCGCCGGCTTCACGAACAGCGGGAAGCCCAGTGCGGCGATCCGCTCGGTGGCGGCGACCTCGTCGGCGTCCCAGTCACGTGCGGTCACGACCGCACCGGGCATCACCGGCAGCCCGGCGTCCTCGAGCACGATCTTCATGAACGCCTTGTCCATGCACAGCGCGGAGGCGAGCACGCCGGAACCGACGTACCGCACGTCGCTCATCTCGAGCAGGCCCTGGATGGTGCCGTCCTCGCCCCACGGGCCGTGCAGCAGCGGGAAGACCACGTCGAAGCCGGACAGGTCGCGCGGGATCTCCTCGCGGCTGCCGTCGACCGAGGGCAGCGAGCCGTCGGCGCCGAAGCCGAAGCGGTCCGGCTCGTCGGCCTCGAGCACCCAGCGGCCCTCGGCGGTGATGCCGACGGGGATGACGTCGTACTTCTCGCGGTCGACGGCCTTGAGCACGCTGCCGGCGGTGACGCAGGAGATGGCGTGCTCGGTGGAGCGGCCGCCGAAGACGAGGGCGACGCGGATGCGCTGGCTCATTGGCCTGACCCTACCGTTGGTCGCATGCATCCCAGCACCGTGGCAGTCACCGCCGGCCGACCCGCACACGTCCCCGACGCCCCGCTGAACCCGCCGATCACGATGGCGTCGACGTACGTCGCGACGGGTGACCTGGAGTACGGCCGCTACGGCAACCCGACCTGGACGGCCTTCGAGGAGGCGCTCGGCGCGCTCGAGGGCGGGCGGACCCTGGCGTTCTCGTCCGGCATGGCGGCCGCGTCGATGCTCATCGACCTGGTCGGTGCGGGCTCCAGCGTCGTCGCGCCCCGCCACGCCTACCAGGGCTGCCTGGTGGCGCTGGCCGACGCCGAGTCGCGGGGTCGGCTGAAGACCCACCTGGTCGACATCGCCGACACCGACGCGGTGATCGCCACGCTCAAGGAGGACGAGGACGTCGCGATCCTGTGGATCGAGTCGCCGACCAACCCCGCCCTGGAGGTCGCCGACATCGCGGAGCTCTCGGCCGCGGCGCACGAGCTCGGCATCCTCGTCGTCGTCGACAACACCTTCGCCACTCCCCTGCGGCAGAGGCCGCTCGAGCTCGGGGCGGACATCGTGCTGCACTCGGCCACGAAGTACATCGCAGGCCACAGCGACGTGAACCTCGGCACGCTGACGATCAGGGACGACGAGACGTACGCCGCCGTCAAGGCCCGGCGCGACCTGACCGGTGCCACCCCGGGCCCGTTCGAGACCTGGCTGGCGCTGCGCGGCCTGCGGACGCTGCACGTGCGGCTGGACCGGGCCGAGGCCAACGCCGTCGAGCTCGCGCGGCGGCTGGCCGACCACCCGGCGGTCGACGAGGTGCGCTACCCGGGCTTCGGGGCGATCGTGGCGCCGGTCCTGGCGTCGCCGGACGCGGCGGACTTCGTCGTACGGGCGACCTCGCTGTGGGTCCACGCGACCTCGCTCGGCGGCGTGGAGTCGACGTTCGAGCGTCGGCGGCGGTGGAAGTCGGAGTCGGCGACCATCCCCGAGGGCCTGGTCCGGATGTCGGTCGGCATCGAGGACGTCGAGGACCTCTGGGAGGACCTGCGCCAGGCGCTGGACCGGGCCGTGTCCTAACGCAGCTCGGGCTTGGTGTCGCGGTTGATGAAGGCCTCCATCAGCTGGGAGGTCGTCATCCGACCGCCGACCACCTCGTCGACCGCACTCGCGATCGGGGTGTCGACGCCGGTCTTCTCGGCGAGGGCGCGGATGGAGGAGCACGACTTCGCGCCCTCGGCGACCTGGCGGGTCGAGGCGTAGATGTCCTCGACGCTCATGCCCTGGCCCATCTTCTCGCCGAAGGTGCGGTTGCGGGACAGCGGCGAGGAGCAGGTGGCGACCAGGTCGCCGAGGCCGGCGAGGCCCATCAGGGTGAGCGGGTTGGCACCCAGGCTCATGGCGAGACGCGCGGTCTCGGCGAGGCCGCGGGTGATCAGCGAGGCCGTGGTGTTGTCGCCGAAGCCCATGCCGACGGCCATCCCGACGCAGAGCGCCACGACGTTCTTGTAGGCGCCGCCGAGCTCGCAGCCGAGCACGTCGACGCTGGTGTAGGGCCGGAACGCCGGCGCGTGGCACCGGTTCTGCAGCATCGTGGCGACCTCTTCGTCGGTGCACGCGATCACCGAGGCGGCGGGCTCGCGGCGGGCGATCTCGCGGGCCAGGTTCGGCCCGCTGACGACGGCGATCCGGTTGCTCGGCACGTCCGCGACCTCGGCCACGACCTCGGACATCCGGCGCTGGGTGCCGAGCTCGACGCCCTTCATGAGCGAGACGAAGACGGCGTCGTCGGCGACGTACGGCATGAAGGCGGGGAGGTTGTCGCGCAGCGACTGGGAGGGGACGGCGAGCACGACCACGTCGGCTCCGGCGAGCGCCTGCTCGGGGTCGCTCGTCGAGGTGATCGTCCGCGGGAGCTCGATGCCCGAGAGGTACTCGACGTTCTCGTGGCGCTCGTTGATGTCGGCCGCGACCTCGTCACGACGGGCCCAGATGGTGACGTCGTTGCCGGCGTCGGCGAGGACGATGGAGAAGGCGGTGCCCCACGAGCCAGCACCGAGGACGGCGACCTTGCCGCTCACCGGTCGGCCTTCTTGAAGCGGTCGCCGTCGACGGCCATGTCCCAGCGGTGGGCCGGCGCCTTCTCGCCGCGGATCTGTTCGAGCTCGGCCGTGATGGCGGCCATGATCCGCTCGGTCGCCTCCGCGACCACCTCGGGCGCCTGCTCCTTCACGGCCAGGTCGCTGAGGTCCACGGGCTCGCCGATGCTCTGCACCAGCCGCTTGCGCGGCGGCATCAGGTGCGGCCTGGTCGTGTACGGCGCCAGCAGGTCCTGCGCGCCCCACTGACCGACCGGGATCACCGGACACCCCGTCTCCAGCGCGATGCGCGCCGCGCCGGACTTGCCCTTCATCGGCCACAGGTCGGGGTCACGGGTGATCGTCGCCTCGGGGTAGACCACGATCGCCTTGCCGTCCCGCACCGCTTGCACGGCGGCCGTGAACGCCTGCGACCCACCGGACTCCCGCTCGACCGGGATCTGCTCCGCGCCGTCGAGGATGAGCCGCAGCCACTTGTTGTCCCAGAGCCCCGCCTTCGCGAGGTAGCGCGGCAGGCGCCCGTAGTCGTAGACGATCAGAGCGGCCGTCACCGGGTCGATGTGGGAGAGGTGGTTCATCGCGATGACGAACCCGCCCGACTCCGGGATCCGCTCCGGGTTGAGCCAGGTGCGCTTGGTCGTCGCCCACATGAACGGCTTGACGATGAAGCACGCCAGCCAGAAGACCCAGCCGCGCTTCTCCTGCATCCTGCGCACCGTCACGGGTGCAGGCTACCGGTCCCGCGGCCCGCGTCCGGTGCGTGCCTGGGACGATGTCGTCATGTCCTTCGGCGATGGCGGGTTCGTGGCACTCGTCCCGGTGAAGCCGCCCGCGATCGGGAAGTCGCGTCTGGACGGCGTCGCCGACCGGGCCGCGCTGGCGCGGGCGATCGCGATCGACACGATCTGCGCGGCCCGCGACGCGTCCGCGGTCGCACGAGTGCTGGTGATCACCGACGACACCGCCTTCGGCGAGGAGGTGCGCGCGCTGGGCGTGGAGCTCTGCACCGACCCCGGCGGTGGGCTGAATGCCGCGCTGCGCGCGGGTTCTGGGCTCGCTCGTCGCTCGTGGCCGTCGCTGCGACCGGTCGCCCTGCTCGCCGATCTGCCCGCACTGACGCCGGCCCTGCTCGACGCCGCGCTCGCAGCGGTGGGGCGCGGGCCGGCGTACTGCAGCGATGCGGAGGGGACGGGGACGACCCTCTACACGGCGGCGTACGACGAGTTCGATCCGCGCTTCGGCGTCGGGTCGGCGGCGGCGCACCGGGATGCCGGCGGCGTACCGATCGACGGTGGGTTGGCCGGGCTGCGTCGCGATGTCGACGATGCCGAGAGCCTCGCTGCGGCGCGGGTCCTGGGCCTGGGGCCGGTCACGTCGGCGCTGCTGGAGTCGGTCCCGAGATGACGGACGGGCCGCCCCAGGGGCGGCCCGTCGTCGTGAAGGTGTGGAGGAGCGGTCAGGCCTTCTTGGCCGGAGCCTTCTTCGCGGGAGCCTTCTTGGCCGGAGCCTTCTTGGCGGCCGGGGCCTTCTTGGCCGGAGCGGCCTTCTTCGCAGCCGGGGCCTTCTTGGCCGGAGCGGCCTTCTTCGCAGCCGGGGCCTTCTTCGCGGGAGCGGCCTTCTTCGCAGCCGGGGCCTTCTTGGCCGGAGCGGCCTTCTTCGCCGGGGCTGCCGCCTTCTTGGCAACCGTGGTCGCCGCCTTCTTGGCGGGGGCGGCCTTCTTCGCGGCGGTGGATGCGGCCTTCTTGGCCGGGGCGGCGGTCTTGGCCGGGGCGGCGGCGACCGTCTTCTTCGCAGCAGCGGCGGCCTTCTTGGCCGGCTTCGGCAGCGGCGGGAGCTTCTTGGCGCCCGAGATGACGTTCTTGAGGTCCGCACCGGCGGTGAACTTCGGGACGGCCTTCTTCTTGGTCTTGATCTGCTCACCGGTCTGCGGGTTGCGGACCAGGCGCGGGTTGCGCACGAGCTTCTCGAAGGAGCCGAAGCCGGTGATCGCGACCTTCTCGCCCTTCGCGACCTGACGCGTGATCGTGTCGAGCACGGCGTCGAGAGCGTTCGCTGCGGCCTTACGGTTGCCGTCGAAGCGCTCGGCGAGCGCGTCGATCAACTGAGACTTGTTCACTGCTTGTCCTTCCGCCAGAACGACGGGGTCGCCGTTCCTGGTCGTTGCGACGGGCCCACGCCCGACGTCCTTGCGGCTGACGCTAGGCACAGATGACCGTGGTCACAATCACCACGCCGGGGAAATCCCCGGTTTTTTCACGGATTTCGGCGCTTCTCGGCCGCTTCTCAGGCGATGCACGCACCGTGCGGGGCGAATCCGATTCGGCCGCGCAGCGTCGTACGGAAATGCCATCGGGGGTCTCGGCGATGCCGAAACCCCCGGTGGAATGGGACTTCTGAGTGTTGCCCGACGCTCAGGCGTGCTGGGTGACGGGCTTCCAGCTCGGCCGGTTCTGCTCGTACGCCGCGATGTCGGCCTCGTTGCCGAGGGTGATGCCGATGTCGTCGAGCCCGTTGAGCAGCCGGTAGCGCGTGTAGTCGTCGATCTGGAACTCCGCGGTGAGGTCACCGGCGGTGACGGTGCGCGCCTCGAGGTCGACGGTGACCTGCGTGGTGGGGTCGGCCTCGATGAGCTCCCACAGCTTCTCGATGACGTCCTGGTCGACGGGCACCGACAGCAGCCCGGCCTTGCCGGAGTTGCCACGGAAGATGTCGGCGAAGCGGCTCGACAGCACGACCTTGAAGCCGTAGTCCATCAGCGCCCAGACCGCGTGCTCGCGCGACGAGCCGGTGCCGAAGTCGGGGCCGGCCACGAGGATGCTGACGCCCTGGTACTCCGGCTTGTTCGCCACGAACTCCGGGTCGTTGCGCCAGGCGGCGAACAGTCCGTCCTCGAAGCCGGTGCGCGTCACGCGCTTGAGGTAGACCGCCGGGATGATCTGGTCGGTGTCGACGTTGCTGCGACGCAGCGGCAGGGCCGTGCCGGTGTGGCTCGTGAACTTCTCCATGATCAGGCCTCCACGGTCTGCAGGTCGGCGGGCGAGGACAGGGTGCCGCGGACGGCGGTCGCGGCAGCGACGGGCACGGACACCAGGTGGGTGCGGCCACCCTTGCCCTGCCGGCCCTCGAAGTTGCGGTTGGACGTGCTGGCGCTGCGCTCCTGCGGAGCGAGGGTGTCGGGGTTCATGCCCAGGCACATGGAACAGCCCGCGCCGCGCCACTCCGCACCGGCCTCGATGAAGACCTTGTCGAGGCCCTCCTCGATCGCCTGGTTGCGCACGCGCACCGAGCCGGGCACGACGAGCAGCCGGGTGCCCTCGGCGACCTTGTGGCCCTTGATGATCTCCGCCGCCAGGCGGAGGTCCTCGATCCGGCCGTTGGTGCAGGAGCCGACGAAGACCGTGTCGACCTTGACCTCGCGCATCGGCTGGCCCGCGGTCAGCCCCATGTACTCCAGGGCCTTCTCCGTGGCGAGCTTGTCGGACGGGTCCGCGAAGTCGTCGGGGCTCGGGACGTTGGCGCCCAGCGGCACGCCTTGGCCCGGGTTGGTGCCCCAGGTGACGAACGGCGTCACGTCGGACGCGTCGATCACGATCTCCTTGTCGAAGGTCGCGTCGGCGTCGGTCGTCAGCGTCTTCCAGTGCGCGACGGCGGCGTCCCACTCGGCGCCCTTCGGCGCCTCGGGCTTGCCCTCGATGTAGTCGAAGGTGGTCTGGTCGGGCGCGATCATGCCGGCCTTCGCGCCCCACTCGATCGACATGTTGCAGACGGTCATCCGGCCCTCCATCGAGAGCTTCTCGATAGCCTCGCCGCGGTACTCGACGATGTAGCCCTGGCCGCCGCCGGTGCCGGTCTGCGCGATCAGGTAGAGGATCAGGTCCTTCGCGGTGACACCCTCGGGCAACGCGCCGTTGACCGTGACCGCCATCGTCTTCGGCTTGGCCTGCGGCAGGGTCTGCGTGGCGAGCACGTGCTCGACCTCGCTGGTGCCGATGCCGAACGCGATCGCACCGAAGGCACCGTGGGTGCTGGTGTGCGAGTCACCGCAGACGATCGTCATGCCGGGCTGGGTCAGGCCCAGCTGCGGGCCGACGACGTGCACGATGCCCTGCTCGACGTCGCCGAGCGGGTGCAGCCGTACGCCGAACTCCTCGGCGTTCTTGCGCAGCGTGTCGACCTGGGTCTTGCTCACCGGGTCGGCGATCGGCTTGTCCCAGTCCAGCGTGGGGACGTTGTGGTCCTCGGTGGCCAGGGTCAGGTCGGGCCGACGTACCTTGCGACCGGCGAGACGCAGGCCGTCGAACGCCTGCGGGCTGGTCACCTCGTGGATGAGGTGAAGGTCGATGTAGAGCAGGTCCGGCTCTCCGTCGACCGATCGGACGACGTGCTCGTCCCACACCTTCTCCGCCAGGGTCCTACCCATGACACCCTCCTGAATCGCTCTCAGCGCCCGGTCTGGGCACTGATCAGAGCCTAGACCTTGCATCCCAACTTCTGAGACGGCAGTATTGCCATATGGACAACTCGAGCGGCGTCGGCGTACTCGACAAGGCGGCCCTGGTGCTCACCGCACTGGAGTCGGGCCCCGCGACCCTGGCGGGCCTGGTGGCCGGCACGGGTCTGGCACGGCCGACCGCGCACCGCCTGGCGGTGGCGCTCGAGCACCACCGCCTCGTGGCGCGCGACATGCAGGGCCGGTTCGTGCTGGGCCCGCGTCTCGCCGAGCTGTCCGCCGCCGCCGGCGAGGACCGGCTGCTGGCCACCGCCGGCCCGGTGCTCGCGCGGTTGCGCGACATCACCGGCGAGTCCGCACAGCTGTGGCGGCGGCAGGGCGACGCGCGCGTCTGCGTCGCGGCCGCAGAGCGCCCCTCCGGCCTGCGCGACACGATCCCGGTCGGCTCGCAGCTCACCATGCGCGCGGGCTCCGCCGCGCAGGTGCTGCTCGCGTGGGACGACCCCGAGCGCATCCACCGCGGCCTGCAGAACGCCGCGTTCTCCGCGGCCGAGCTCTCCGCGATCCGCCGTCGTGGCTGGGCGCAGTCGGTCGGCGAGCGGGAGCAGGGCGTGGCCTCGGTCTCCGCCCCGATCCGCTCCCCCGGCGGCAAGGTCATCGCCGCGGTGTCGGTGTCGGGCCCTCTGGAGCGGCTCTCCCGCCAGCCGGGCCGGATGCACGCGCCTGCGGTGCTGGCGGCCGCGGAGCGGCTCTCGGAGTCGCTGCGCCGCGCCGCGGCGGAGTAGCCGAAACCAGGGTTTGTCACCGGCGAGACGCGGGTTTGTCACCGGCGAGATGTCAGCAAACCCGGTTCTCGGCGTGATCGCGCTCCCCACGAGCGTCTTGCCGCCAGGAGAAGGCGGGAAGTACGCAACTCGACTGCGCGCGCGGCAGCGCGGCGCCGCCGGCGCCGGTTGCGAGGTGCGCGGCATGAGGCGACGTAGGGAGCGAGGAACGAGCGACCGGAGGAGCCGAAGGACGCAAGCCGAGCAAGGCGTCGACAGCGGCGACGTGCTCGCGCCAAATGTCAGAAGAGCTGGTCGGTGCGCTCCAGGTCGAGGAGCAGCTGCTTGCGCTCGATCCCGCCCGCGTAGCCGGTGAGGGTGCCGTCGGCGCCGATCACCCGGTGGCACGGGATGACGATGGGGATCGGGTTGGAGCCGTTGGCGGTGCCGACGGCGCGGGAGGCGGCGTTCGTCTTGCCCAGCCGGGCGGCGATCTCGCCGTACGACGCCGTCTCGCCGTAGCCGATCTTCAGCAGCTGCTCCCACACGCTGCGCTGCCAGGCGCTGCCGACGGGCGCGAGCGGGAGGTCGAAGTCGGTGCGCTCACCGGCGAAGTACTCGGCGAGCTGGTCGACGGCGGCCCGCAGGACCGGGTGGTCGTCGGCCTGCGCGCCGCGCGGGCGGCCGTCCTGGTCGCGGAACGGGCTGAACTCGATCGCGGTGATCGCGCCGTTCTGCTCGACGATCCGCAGCGGTCCGATCGGTGAATCGACGACGGTCCACATGTCAGCTCTCCTTCTTCGAGTCGTTGGTCCACAGGTGCAGCAGCGCGTAGGAGCGCCACGGCGCCCAGCGCTCGGGATCCGCCGGCCCCAACGCGGCGAGCCCGTGGCGGACACCCAGGTCGGTCGGCAGGAAGACGTCGGGATCGCCGAGCGCGCGCAGGGCGATGTAGTCGGCCGTCCACGGCCCGATGCCGGGCAGGGCCAGCAGGTCGCGTCGTACGTCGGAACGGGCCGGCCCCGGCTCGAGCACGAGCGCGCCCGACGCGAGCGCGTCGGCCAGCCCCACGAGCGCTCGCCCGCGTGCGCGCGGCATCGCGATCGTCTCGGGGTCGAGCGCGGCCAGCGCGTCGGCGGTCGGGAACAGGTGCGTGAGACCGGGGATGTCGGTGGTGATCTCGCGACCGTGGGCGGCGACGAGACGGGCTGCGAGGGTTCGGGCACCGGCGACGCTCACCTGCTGACCCAGGACGGCCCGCGTCGCGAGCTCGGCACCGTCGACGTGGCCGGGGACGCGCAGCCCGGGCCGACGGCGGACGAGGCCGCGCAGGGCGGGGTCCGTGGACAGGTGGGCGTCGACCGCCACCGGGTCGGCGTCGGCGTCGAGCAGCCGGCGGGTGCGCGCGATCGCGGCCGACAGGTCACGCAGGTCGGTGAGGACGAAGCGTGCCGGCACGAACGCCATCCCGCCGCCGGTCGTGTCGGACAGCTCGAGGCGGACCGTGCCCGGCCCGTGCGGCAGGTCCAGCGTCCGTGCGTACGTCGATCCCTCGGCCACCTCGATCCCCGGCACCGCGCGCAGAGCGAGGAAGTCGAGCAGCGCACCGCCCGCGAACGGCGCCCGCACCGCGAGCCGCAGCTCGATCGCGTTGGCGGTCGCTCCCCCGCGACGGCCGCGCAGCTCGGTCGGGGTGGCGGCGTACACCTCGCGGACGGTGTCGTTGAACTGCCGGACGCTGCTGAAGCCGGCCGCGAACGCGACGTCGGCGAACGGCAGCGACGTGGTCTCGATGAGGATCCGTGCGGTCTGCGCACGCTGCGCACGAGCGAGTGCGAGCGGGCCCGCGCCGAGCTCCGCGGAGACGAGGCGGTTGAGGTGGCGGGGCGCGTAGCCGACGCGGCGGGCCAGGCCCGGCACGCCCTCCCGGTCGACGACGCCGTCGAGGATGAGCCGCATCGTGCGTCCGGCGACGTCGGCAGCGACGTCCCACTCGGGGCTGCCGGGGGTCGCGTCCGGCAGGCAGCGCTTGCACGCGCGGTAGCCGGCGAGCTGGGCGGACGCGGCGGTGCGGTGGAAGGTGACGTTCGCGCGGGCCGGGGTGCGGGCCGGGCAGGACGGCCGGCAGTAGATGCCGGTCGTCCGGACGGCCACGTAGAAGACCCCGTCGTACCGCCGATCGCGCGACTGCAGCGCCGTGTAGCGCGCGTCGTCGAGATCCAGAAGCGTTGTCATGCCTCCATCCTGCACCCCGTCACCGACAGCTTCTGGCGGGAAACGGACACGGCGGCTTTGCTGTCAAAACGCCGGCGATCTGGGACTGTTTACGCCATGGCAGAGAATCCGATCGAGCTCATGATCGCGGCCAGCACCGCTGCGACGAAGCTCGCCACCGACACCATGCGTCTCGCGGCCTCCGCAGCGATGGTGGGTGTCACGCGACCCGACGAGCTCGCGAGCCAGCTGTCCGGTCAGGTCGCCGACCTCGCCGGCACGGTGGCTGGCCTGGCGACGGCCTTCACGGGGCTGGCGGGCACGACCGCACAGCCGCTGCAGGACTTCGTGGTCCGGCAGCGCGAGCTCGCCGACACGGTCGCCTCGCTCGCGGAGGCTCAGGCACACCTGGCGGACATCGTCGCCGGCCTCGCCGATCGTCAGGCCGAGGTCGTCGCCGCCCTCGAGACCGTGACCGCGCCGCTCTTCCAGTTCATGGGCACCGAGCCGACGCCGCCGCGCCGACCGGCTCGCAAGGCGGCCCCGCGGCCGAAGAAGGCCTGAGGCAGGCTGGCCGTCCTGGCGGGTTCCGCCCAAGAACCCCCGTGTTTTCGTAGAGTTCGGGGCGTGACCGAACTGCTCGAGCCCCGCAAGCGGCCGGCCCAGGAGCGCAGCAGGCTCAAGTTCGACCAGCTGCTGCAGGCCAGCCGCGACGTCCTGATGGACGTCGGGTTCGAGTCGTTCACGTGCGAGGAGGTGGCCCAGCGGGCCGGCGTGCCGATCGGCACGCTCTACCAGTTCTTCGCCAACAAGTACGTCATCGTCTGCGAGCTCGACCGCGTCGACGCGGTGGCCGTCCAGGACGAGCTGCGCGCGCTGGCCGAGCAGCTGCCGACCCTGGACTGGCTGGTGCTCGTCGACCGGCTGATCGACCACGTCGCCGAGCTGTGGCGCAAGGACCCGTCCCGCCGCGCCGTCTGGCACGCCGTCCAGTCCACGCCCGCGACCCGCGCCACGGCCGCGGTGACCGAGCGCGAGCTGGCCGCCGAGGTCGCGCGCGTGCTCGCGCCGCTCACGCCGGGCGTCCCGCGCGAGCGGCGCCGCATCTCGGCCGAGGTGCTCGTCCACGTCGCGTACTCGATGTTCAACTTCTCGGTGCGCGACGGGCAGGAGCACGCCGAGGCGATCATCGAGCTGAAGCGGCTGCTGACCAGCTACCTGCTCGCGGCCGAGGCCGGGGACTAGGAAGCTAAGAAGTACGGCGCTCCTCGAGCACCACCACCGCGATCGCGTGGTCCCCGTCGTGGCTGAGCGACACCTGGTGGTCGTACGCCGCGAGCGCGTCCGCCACCTCGCCGTGCAGCACCAGCCGCGGCCGGCCCCAGGCGTCGGTCGCGACCTCGATCTGCCCGAGCACGTCGTCGCCGGCCGGCGGCGCCTGCCCGAACAGGACCGAGGACCACGCCTTCACGAGTGCCTCACGGGCGCCCCACCGGGCCGCCCAGTACGCCGCCAGGCGGTCGCCGTCGAGCATCCGGCGTACGGCCTCGGCCCGCTCCCCCACGGTGAACACCGAGGGGAAGCGCGAGCCGGGCTGGGCGAGCTGGGCGGCGAAACCCGGCACGTGCACCAGGTCGACGCCGAGGCCACTCACCACTCGTAGACCCCGTCGGCCGCGAGGCGCGCGGTGTCGTCGAGCAGCACCGAGGCCTCGAGCTCCTTCGGCTCCCGGCCGTCGACGGCCTCGCCGAGGCGACGGTCGGGACGGCGGACGAAGCCGGGCTCGCCGAGCATCGTCCGGGCGACCCGCACGGCACCGGCGACGCGGCGGGCGCGGGCGGCGGCCCGGTAGGCCTCCTGCTCCTCGGCCGGCAGCGAGGCGATGAACACCTCCGGGTGGGCGATCGCGAGGATGCCCGCCACGTGGCCGAAGCCGAGGCTGGTGACCAGACCGGCCTTGAGCGGGCCGGTTTCGATCGCCTCGCGGTGCCAGACCAGGTGCGGGTGCTGCTCGAGCACCGGGTCGACGCAGTCCAGGCTGCGGTTCGGCGGGATGACGCCGGCCTGCAGGGTCTGGCACAGGCCGATGACCTGGAAGGCGGCCGCACCGCCCTTGGCGTGCCCCGTGAGCGTCTTCTGCGAGATGACGTGCAGCGGGTTGCCCGCGCTGCGGCCGATCGCCGCGGCGAGCCGCTCGTGCAGGTCCGACTCGTTCGGGTCGTTGGCGGCCGTCGAGGTGTCGTGCTTGGACACCACCGCGACGTCGTCGGCGGTCAGACCGTGCGCCTTGAGCGCCTTCGCCAGCGGCGAGCGCTCGCGACCGACACCGGCGGCCAGCGCCCCGATGCCCGGAGCCGGGATCGAGGAGTGGATGCCGTCGGCGTACGACGCGGCGTACGCGACCACACCGAGGACGGGAAGACCCATCCGGGCCGCGACCTCACCGCTCGCGAGCAGGATCGTGCCACCGCCCTGGCCCTCGACGAACCCGCCACGACGGCGGTCGTTGGCCCGGCTCAGGCGGTTGTCCGCGATGCCCTGGGCACGCATGGCCTCGGTCTCGGCGGTGGCCGACATCGCGCCGAAGCCGATGATGCCCTCGTTGCTGAGGTCGTCGTAGCCACCGGCGACGACGAAGTCGGCCTTGCCCAGGCGGATCTTGTCGGCGCCCTCCTCGATGGAGACCGCGGTCGTGGCGCAGGCCGCGACCGGGTGGATCATCGCGCCGTAGCCACCGACGTAGGACTGCATGACGTGGGCGGCCACGACGTTCGGCAGCGCCTCCTGGAGCAGGTCGTTGGCGACCGGCTCACCCAGCAGGGTGTCCAGGTAGAGCGACTGCATGGAGGTCATGCCGCCCATGCCCGTGCCCTGGGTGTTGGCGACGCGTGCCGGGTGGATCCAACGCAGCAGCTCGGCCGGGGTGAACCCGCTCGCGAGGAACGCGTCGATGGTGCAGACGAGGTTCCAGATCGCGAGCCGGTCGACCGAGTCGACCATCTCCTTGGGGATGCCCCACGCGACCGGGTCGAAGCCGGTCGGGACCTGGCCGCCGACGGTCCGGGTCAGCTCCAGGCGCCGCGGGACGCGGATCTGGGTGCCGGCCAGGCGGGTGACGGTCCAGCCCTCGTCGGTCTTCTCGATGCGGGTCTGCTCGGGGTGGCTGGCCTGCAGGGCGAGAGCCTCCGCCTCGGTGTCGACCGAGAACGTCAGGTCCTGCTCGAGGAAGACACCGACCAGCAGCGGCGCGCTGCCGTCCTCGAGGCGGCCGTCGTCGGCGTACTCACGGATGCCGCAGCGGGCCACGACCTCGTCGTGGTAGCGCTCGAAGAGCTCCGCCTCGGGCACGGGCTCGTCGCTGGCCACGTCGTGCCAGGCGCGGGCCTTGTCGTCCCAGCGGACCAGGCCGGTGGCCCACGCGAGCTCGAGGACGCCGGCGGCGGACAGCTCGCCCACCTCGGCCTCGTAGCGGGTCCGCGAGGAGCCCCACGGGCCGAGCTCGGCGGCGCCCACGATGACGACCATGTCCTCGGGCGCGAGAGCCGGGGCCGCGACCTCGATCGGGGCGGGGTCGACGACCTGCGCCGGGGAGGCCGGGAGCGCGGCGATCGTCGCGATCTCCTCCTCGGCCTCCTTCTCACGGGCCTCGTGCGCGGCCTGGGCGGCCTCCGCCAGGTCCCGCATGCGTACGTCGGCAAGGCCCTCGGCGAAGTCGGCCTGCAGCGGCTGCTGCGCGGCCTGCTCGCGCGCCTCGCTGGTGCACAGCGCGAGCAGCGCCTGCGCCATCTCCTCGGGCGTCCAGACCTTGACGCCAGCGGCGCGCGCGGCGTCGACCATCGGGTCGTTGCCGCCCATCAGGCCGGTGCCGGCAACCCAGCCGATGACGGCGTGGGCCAGCGTCACGCGCTCGGGCCAGCCGCGCTCGGCCGACCACTTGGCGACGATCGCGTCGAGGGCGGCCTTGGTCTCGCCGTACGCACCGTCACCGCCGAACATGCCGCGGTTCGGGGAGCCCGGCAGCACCACGTGCAGCCGCTGGTCGCCCCACTTGGCGCCGATCAGGCGCTCGACCGACCACAGCAGGATCCGGGCCTGGGCCTCGGTGGCCGCGCCGGCCTCGGAGAGGTCACCGGCGGCCGGGCCCGCGGCGAACGGGAACAGCAGCGTCGGGTGCAGCGCCGGCTTGAGGACCTCGGTCTTCGGGCCGACCCGCTTGACCTGCTCGTTGCGGACCCAGTCGACGAGCGCGTCCACGTCGGCGTACGACGCCAGGTTGGCCGGGACCACCCACAGCGTCGCACCGACCCGGGCGGTGCGGGCGTAGAGCTCGCGGAACCGCTGGATGCGTGCCGGCGAGGTGCTCGACGTGGTGGCGACGACGGTCGCGCCACCGGCGAGCAGCTCGGCCACGATCGCCTCCGCGATCGAGTCCGGGCCTGCTCCGGTGACGACTGCGACCTCACCGGCCCAGGTGCCGGGTGCAGTGTTCAGGGCCTGCTCGGCGAGGGAGGTGAGGCCGTGCCAGCTCGCCATCTGGGCGACGGCCTCTCCTGCGCCGGTGAGGTCAGTCTTCACGTCCACGCCGAGGGCGGCACGGACGACGTCGGTGCGGGCGCTGGCCCAGCGGTCGTCGAACAGGACCGCGCGACGCTCGTCGAACGCGGGCTGCGTGAGCCGCATCCAGTCCGAGCCGAGCTCGGCCTCGACACGGGCGACGACGGCGCGCGCCTCCTCGTCGGCACCGGCCGCGGCGGCGACCGCGGGGGCCGAGCCGAGCCGGTCGAGGATGGTGCGGGCGGAGGCCACGAGCGCGTCGGTGATGCCACCGGTCAGCTCGGCGGCCGCGGCGGCGTCGATCGTGCCGCCACCCTCGCCACCGGCGCTCGGGATGGCGACGGCGACACCGCGCCGGGCGGCGACGGCCTGGACGGCCGCGTCGACCGAGCTGTCGAGGTCGCTGATCGCGGACTCGCGGGTGCTGAGCGCGAGCTCGGCGAGGACGTGGGTGCCCCAGCCGGAGCCGAGCTGCCAGGTCTGCGTGACGCGGTCGGTCACCGTCGACTGGCGGGCACCCACCGGGCCGAGCACCTTCTTCAGGTGGTCACCGATGGCCGTGGTCAGGACCGGGCCGAACGGCTTGTAGCTGCGGGCGAGACCCTGCACCTGACCGGTCAGCTGGGCGATCGGGGCCTCGGCGGCACCGTCGATCGCGCCGAGACCGAGCTCGGCGCCGAGGTCCATGAGCAGCTGGTTGCGGCGCGAGGACGCACCGTCGGTGAGCGACTCGATGCTGTCGGTCGGGGCCAGGTCGGCCGGGTGGGTCTTGGTCCACCAGGCCAGCAGCAGCGTGGTCGCGTCGGCGGCGGTGAAGGCGATGTCGTCAGGTACGGCGGCACCGGGGGCGGCCTTCGCGACCGGAGTGACCGGGGCCGCAGCGGCCGGGGCGGCGGCAGCGGCGGGTGCCTCGGCGGCCGGCTCGTCCTCGACGACGACCTCGTCCTCGTCGCGACCGAAGACCACGTTGGCGTCGCGCTCGAGGTTGAGGACCTCGACCGGGCCGGCGAGGGTACGACGTACCGCGGGCAGCTTCAGCGTCTGCGCGGCGATGTTGGCCAGGGTCGGCGCGGAGCCCACACCGACCTCGACCAGCCGCTCGACGCCCATGCCGCCGTCCGCGGGGTCGGCGAAGAACAGGTCCTGGGTCTCGATCCAGCGGACCGGGCTGGCGAACTGCCAGGCGAGCAGCTCGACCAGCAGCAGCCGACACAGCTCGCCGTCGCGGCCCTGCCACGCGTCGAAGTCCGCGAGCGCCGCGGAGATCGCGTCGGCCGGGGCGACCTCGACGATCGACTCCAGGAAGGCGCGGTCCAGGGCGAACGGGCGGGCGACCAGGTTCGGGACGTAGCGGCCGACCAGCAGGGCCGGGTCGATCGTCGCCGGGAGCAGGTCGTCCAGCTTCTGCCGGAAGTCGGCGACGCCGTCGGCGAGGACGCGCGAGTGGAACGGCACGTCGATGCCGGGCACCAGGACGAACGCGGCCTTGCCGCCGAACGCGGCGCGGCGCTTCTCGATCTCGGCCTCGAGCGCCTTCATGCCGGCGACCGTGCCGGCGATGGCGTACTGCGAGCCGCGCAGGTTCAGGTTCGCGATCTGCAGGAACTCGCCCGACTCCTCGGCGATGCCGTCGATGAACCCGGCGACCTCGTCGTCGGCGATGCCGCACTGGGCGGGGCGGATCGCGGCGAGCCGGTAGTTGCTGCGGCCCTGCTCGTCGCGCGGCACCAGGGTGTGCATGACCGAGCCGCGACGGAACACGATCTCGACGACCGCCTCGAGCTCGAGGACGCCGGAGACCGCGGCGAGGGCGTTGTACTCGCCGACGGAGTGGCCCGCGATGATCGCGTCGTCGATCGCCACGCCGGCCTCGATCATCTCGGCCATCTGCGCCGAGCCGAGGACCGCCATCGCGACCTGGGTGAACTGGGTCAGGAAGAGCACGCCGTCGGGGTGCCGGTGCCAGGTGCCGTCGACGAGCAGCTCGGTCGGGTTGTCCTTGACGACCCGGAGCACCGAGAAGCCGAGGACCTCGCGGGTGTGCTTGTCGGCGCGGTCCCAGATCGCCTTGGCGGCCGCGGAGCGGGCGTAGCCCTCCATGCCCATGCCCTGCTTCTGGATGCCCTGGCCGGGGAAGACGTACGCCGTGCGCGGCGCGGCCACGCGGGCGGTGGCGCTCATGACGAGGGTGGACCCCTCGTCGTCCAGCACCGAGGCCTGGACCTCGACGATCTCCTCGCCCTGCGCGAACCCGACGCGGGTCAGGACCAGGTCGACCTGCGCGCCCGGGCGGACCGGCGCGAGGAAGCGGGCGGTCCAGCCGGACAGCGGGCGGCCGAGGGTCTCGACGAGCGCCCGCTGCGCGGTGGCGGAGAGCCACATGCCGTGGACGATCGGGCCGCCGAGGCCGGCGAGCCGTGCGACGGCGGTGCTGGTGTGGATCGGGTTGTGGTCGCCGGTGACCTGCGCGAAGGCGTTCAGGTCGGTGGGCGCGGTGACGGTGACGCGGCCGCGGGTGCGGCGGGTGGTCTGGGCGACGTCGGTCGCGCCACCGGCCACGGCGGGGTCGGTGAGCGGCGTCTTCGTCGTACGACCACGGATCGCGAAGCGCTCGGTGAGCCGGGCGTCGCCGATCGCGACCTCGACGGTGGCCACGCGGCCGACCTCGGTGTCGGTGACGTCGACGAGCTCGGCGCTGATCGCGGGAGCGACCGGCGCGGCCGGGACCTCGCCGGTGAAGGAGTGGTCGAGGTGGACCAGGTCCAGGAAGCCCTCCGCCACGTCGGCGCGCGCCGACAGGGTGGCGAAGACGGTCGGCCAGGCGAGGCCCACGAGGACGTCCGGGACGGCGTCGACGCGGGTGCCGCCGACCGCGGTGACCGCGGCGTGGGCGTTGACCAGCGCATCGGTGAGCTCGGTGGTGCCGCCCGCGGCCAGAGCGAGCAGGGCACGCATGGCCTCGGCGGGCTCGTCCACGATGATCGCCGCGCCGGTGGCGGCGTCGCCGGCGAGCAGCCGCAGCCGCAGCTCGCCCCTCTCCAACGGGACGGTCAGCACGCCGTGGTCACCCTCGATCACGAGGGCGGCGCCGGTCTCGAGGTTGTCGGCGCGGTCGGCCGAGACGGTCCAGGAGCCGATGCGACGCAGCGGGTTGACGACGGTGCGGCCGGCCCAGACGGCGTCCGGCGCGGCGAGAAGCACGCCGAGCAGGCCGGTCGCGCCCTCGAGCCGGCGACGTCCCGGGACGTCGACGACGGCCTCGTCGACCGCGTCGACGACAGCGGCCTCGAACCGGTCGAGCAGCTCCGCGACGGGCTCGTCGGCGCGGGTGATGCCGGCGACGGCGACCGGGCCGGGGATGACCGCGACGGCGTCGGCCGGGTAGCGGGCGTCGTGGGCCTGCCACAGCGAGTCGGAGCGGTACCAGCGACGTACGTCGCCGTCGAGCACGGGCACGAACGGCACCGGCTTGCCCGGGCGCGCGCACACGTCGAGGAAGAACGGCAGGTCGGCCGGGTGCAGCAGCACCTCGGCGGCGGCCGGGTAGGCGCCGAGCAGCACCTCGAGGGCGGCGGCGCCGTCCTCGACGTCCTCCGGCGACGCGAACAGGGTCGGGATGTCGCCGTGGTCGGCCTCGGCGAGGCGGGCCTCGGCGCGCTGGAGCAGCTCGTGGAAGCGGTCGCGGATGGTGACGTCGAGCCACTCCGGGGTGCCGCCGAGTTCGAGGAAGCGCTGCAGCCACTGGGCGTAGGTCATGGAGGTGACGTCGCCGAAGTACGGCTTCGCGGTCAGCGCGAGCGCGGCCTCGATCTCGTCGCGACGCTCGGCCACGGCCTCGGCGTCACCGGCGACCTCGTCGAGCAGGCGACCGCAGCGGGCGGCCGCGTTGTCGATCTCGTGGATGTCGGCGCCGAGCTGGCTGCGGCCGGAGGTGACCCCGCCGCTGACCTCGCCGGCCTTGACCCACTGGTCGGTGCCGGGGGTGTCGACGAGCAGCTGCTTGACCTGCGGGGAGGTGGTCGCCTCGAGGGTGGCCATGGCGGCGGTGCCGACGAGGATTCCGTCCAGCGGCATCCGCGGCTCGCCGTACTGCTCGCTCCAGGCTCCGCTGATGTACGTCGCAGCGGCCTCGGGCGTGCCGATGCCACCGCCGACGCAGACCACGACGTTGTCGCGGCGGCGCAGGTCGGCGTACGTCGCGAGCAGCAGGTCGTCGAGGTCCTCCCACGAGTGGTGGCCACCCGCCTTGCCGCCTTCGATCTGGACGATGACGGCGGTCGGTGCGACCGCGTCGGCGATCTTGAGGACCGACTTGATCTGGGCGACGGTGCCGGGCTTGAAGACGACGTACTCGATGCCGCCCTCGCGCAGCTCCTCCACCAGCGCGGCGGCCTCGTCGAGCTCGGGGACGCCCGCGGTCACGATGAGCGCGTCGAACGCCGCACCGGCCGCGCGGGCCTTGGGGACGAGCCGCTGCGAGGCGACCTGGAGGCGCCACAGGTAGGGGTCGAGGTACAGCGAGTTGAACGCGGCGGTGCGGCCCTCGTCGAGGAGCTCGCCCAGGCGCGCGACGTTCTCGTTGAACACCGGCTCAGTGACCTGGCCGCCACCCGCGAGCTCGGCCCAGTGTCCGCCGTTCGCGGCGGCGGCGACGATCGCCGGGTCGACGGTCGTCGGGGTCATGCCCGCGAGGAGGATCGGCGAGCGGCCGGTGAGGCGGGTGAAGGCGGTCTCGGCGTGGACCCGGCCGTCCGGCGTACGGACGACGGCGGGGGCGAAGCGCGCCCAGCCGCGCGGCGGCTGCGGCGCGGCGCCGACGACGGTCAGCTCGCGCAGGCCCTTGGGCGTGGCGGGCGCCAGCATCCCGATGCCGTACGCCGCCGCGAGCTCGTGGGTGAAGCCGGAGATCAGGTCGCTGGGACCCAGGTCGATGAGCCACCGGGCACCGGCGTTCGCGACGCGGGTGACCTCGGCCGGCCAGTCGAGCGGCTCGACGAGGATCGTGCGCGCGAGGCGCTCGGCGCGCTCGACGTCGAGACCGGCCTTGCCGGCCCAGTCGCGGACGAGCGTGACGGCGGCTTCCATCTCGGGGTGGTGGAACGCCGCGCCGGCGCTGATCGGCTCCGCGACGACGCCGTCGGGAAGGGCCTCCTGCAGCCGGGCGAGACCGCGCTTCGTGCCGGAGACGACCGTGCTGGTACGACCGTTGCGGACGTTCGCGACCAGGCGGCTGGACGCGGGGAGGGTCGCGATGACCTCGGCGACCTCGGCCTGCGGCAGGGCGACGTGGAGCATGGTCTCCCCCGCCAGGTCGGCGCCGGGCGCGACCCGCTGGGAGGCGGCGCCGAGCAGGCGGGCGAGCGCCAGGACCTCGGCGGGCTCTGCGCCCTCGACGATCTCGACGCCGAGCAGGCCCTGCGAGTGACCGATCGCAGCAACCGCACCGCGCGGGTCGAGTCCGAGGCGGCGTACCGCGCGCAGGGCGGCGGCCTGGGTGAGGAGCACGCCCGGGAGCGCGTACGCCGGCTGCAACCGAGCCGCGGCGTCCGGGATCGCAGGCGCGGAGGTGCCGGTGGCGTCCTCGTCGTCGACGTCGACCGACGCGGAGGACGCAGCCAGGTGCGCGTCGACCCAGCGCAGCGGCGTGAACGACTGCGCGGTCGGGCCCATCTCCTCCAGGACCGGCGCGAGCAGCGCGTCGCTCGCGACGACCAGCGCGTTCAGGTCGAGCGCGTGGGTGCGGACCAGATCCGCGAGGGTGACCAGCCAGTCAGCACCCTGGCCACCGAAACCCACGGCGTACGGGGTCCCGGCGGCGAGGCGGTCCAGCAGGCGCTTGGGCCGTCCACCGGCAGCGGCATCGGCCGCGCCGTTCTCGGCGGCGTGGTCGTTGAGGGCGGGGTGGGCGCTGGCGTCGATGGCGTCACTGGTCACGTGCACCATGAGAGCAGAACATGAGGCAATCCTCAAATCTTTCGTGAGGAGTTTCTCATGTTTTTACATGCCTGTTGCATTTCGCTTCCGCCAGGTCACAGACGGGTCCACTGCTCCAGCACGACGAGGGTCTTGGTGCTGGAGATCTGCGGCCCCGCGCGCAGCTGCCCGACGACGCGGCGCAGGTCCTCGACACCGTCGACGCGGATGCGGAGGAGCGCGTCGGGATCGCCGGCGAGGGTGAGCACCTCCTCGACCTCGGGGATGCCGGAGACGTGCTCGCGGATCTGCGCCAGGTCGAGGTCGTCGGCGAACTGCAGCTCGGTGATCGCCTCGATGCCGCCGGTGATCCGACCGTGGTTGACCTGGATCGTGTAGCGCTCGATGACGCCCAGCTTCTCCAGCCGCGCGATCCGGCGCTGCACCGGCGCGACCGTCAGCCCGACGGCCTGCGCGATGTCGCGCAACGGGCGGCGCGCGTTCTCGCGCAGCAGGTCGAGGATCGCGCGGTCGGTGGCGTCGAGGACGGCAGGCTCGGTCACGCAACGAATGCTAACTCGCGAGCACTTTCTGTTGCGCGTTGCAGGCGTGCGACGTCGTACGGGTTGCGGATCGTCGCCAAAGCCGACGACGACCGTTGTGACCCGGCCCACCCGAGGAGCATGCTCGTGCGCGTGACCGAGCTGCTGAACCGCGCCTCCGAGCCGGCCGTCCCTGCCGCGCCGTACGACCTCGCCGACCGGTTCCGGGTCGCCGCTCCCCCGGTGCTGCTGACCGGCGTCCAGGCGATCGCCCGACTCCTCGTCGAGCACCGCGCGCTGGACCGTCGCCGCGGCCTCCACACCGCGTCCTTCGTGTCGGGCTACCAGGGCAGCCCGCTGGGTGGCCTGGACCGGATGCTCGCCGACATGAAGGACGTCCTCGACGAGAACGACATCCGCTTCGTGCCCGGCCTCAACGAGGAGCTCGCCGCGACCGCCGTGTGGGGCAGCCAGGTCGAGCTCCCCACCGAGACGCAGCGGTACGACGGGGTCACGGGGTTCTGGTACGGCAAGGGACCCGGCGTCGACCGGGCGACCGACGCGCTCCGCCACGCCAACATGTACGGCGTCAACCGCCGCGGCGGCGCGGTTCTGCTCGTGGGCGACGACCCCGCGTCGAAGTCCTCGACCGTCCCGGCCGTCAGCGAGCGGTCGCTGGCCGCCCTGGGCATCCCCGTGCTGTTCCCGCGCAACGCGACCGAGATCGTCACGCTCGGCCTGCACGCCATCGAGATGTCGCGCGCGTCGGGGTGCGTGGTCGCGCTCAAGATCGTCGCCGACGTCGCGGACGGCGCGTGGGTGGTCGACAGCGCCGACATCGGCGTCACCCCGGTGCAGCCGGACATCGAGTGGAACGGCCACCCCTACGCCTACACGCAGAGCCCGATCGTGCTGCGCCCCGCGATGATCGTGGGCGCCGAGGCCGAGCTGGTCGGCCCGCGCACGGCGCTCGTGCACGACTACGCCGCCCGCAACGGCCTCAACGTCACCGACGTCGACCCGGCCGGCGCGCGGCTCGGCCTGGTCGCCTCGGGCAGCTGCTACGACTCGCTGCGTCAGGCGCTCACCGACCTCGGCGTCACCGAGTCGGCGCTGGAGGAGGCCGGTATCCGGGTGCTCCGGATGGGCATGATGAGCCCGGTCGAGCCGGCCGCGATCCGCCGCTTCGCCGAGGGCCTCGAGGAGATCGTGGTCGTCGAGGACAAGACCTCCTTCATGGAGATGCAGATCCGCGACGTGCTCTACGGCACCGCGGGAGCGCCGCGCGTGCTCGGCAAGCTCGACGCGAACGGCCAGCGGCTGATCCCCGCCGACGGCGAGCTCACCGCCGGCCGGCTGCTGGCGCCGCTGCGGCACGCGCTCTCCGGGTGGCTCACCGTGACTCCCCCGCCGCGGCCGCGGACCGTCCTGCCGCTGCTGTCGGCCAGCCGGTCGGCGTACTTCTGCAGCGGGTGCCCGCACAACCGCTCGACGGTGCTGCCCGAGGGCTCGCTCGGCGGCGGCGGCATCGGCTGCCACGCGATGGTGACCATCTCGGACCGCCCGGAGAGCGCGGTGACCGGCGTGACCCAGATGGGTGGCGAGGGCGCGCAGTGGATCGGCCAGGCGTGGTTCACCGACGCCAAGCACGTCTTCCAGAACGTCGGCGACGGCACCTACTTCCACTCCGGCCAGCTCGCGGTCCAGGCGTGCATCGCCGCCGGCGTCAACATCACCTACAAGGTGCTCTACAACGACGTCGTCGCGATGACCGGCGCCCAGGACGCCGAGGGCGCGTTGAGCGTGCCGCAGCTGACGCACAAGCTGCACACCGAGGGCGTCGCGAAGATCATCGTCTGCGCCGACGAGCCGAAGCGGCACCGCCGTCGCGACCTCGCGCCCGGCACCCTGCTCTGGGACCGCGACCGGCTCGACGAGGCGCAGCGGCTCCTGCGCGACACCCCCGGCGTGACCGTGCTGATCTACGACCAGCACTGCGCCGCCGACGCCCGGCGCCAGCGCAAGCGCGGCGGTCTGCCGGCGCGCACGAAGCGGGTGGTCATCAACGAGGCCGTCTGCGAGGGCTGCGGTGACTGCGGCGCGAAGAGCAATTGCCTCTCGGTCCAGCCGGTCGAGACCGAGTACGGCCGCAAGACCCGCATCGAGCAGACCTCCTGCAACACCGACTACAGCTGCCTGGACGGCGACTGCCCGTCCTTCGTCACCGTCGAGACGGCGCCCCGCAAGCGGCGTACCGCCACCAAGCCGGCGAAGAAGGGCTACCCGGCCCCGCCCACGGTCGCGCCGACCTCAGCCGAGGACCGCGTCGACACGACGCAGAACGTCTTCATGGTCGGCATCGGCGGCACCGGCATCGTGACCGTCAACCAGGTCCTGGCGACCGCCGCCCTGCGCGCCGGGTACGCCGTGGAGTCGCTCGACCAGACCGGCTTGAGCCAGAAGGCCGGCCCGGTGGTGGGCCACCTGCGGTTCGCCGCCGCGGAGCTGGAGCCGGCGAACCGGCTCACGCCCGGCTCGGCGGACTGCTTCCTCGGCTTCGACCTGCTGACGCTCGCCGAGGACCGCAACCTGGTGTACGGCGACGCGGCCAAGACCCGCACGGTCGTCTCGACCAGCCGCACCGCCACCGGCGCGATGGTGCAGGACCCCAGCGTTCAGCACCCTGACGAGGCCGACCTGCTGTCGCGGGTCCGGACGGCCAGCCTGGAGCTGTTCGACTTCGACGCGCTCGAGGCCGCCGACCGGATCTTCGGCAACACGGTCGCGGCGAACTTCCTGCTCGTGGGGGCGGCGTACCAGACCGGCGCGCTGCGTCTGCCCGCCGCCGCGATCGAGGAGGCCATCGACATCAACGGCACCGCGGTCGCCGCGAACGTGGCCGCGTTCCGCTGGGGCCGCGTGGCCGTCGCCGACCCGGCGGCGTTCCGGGCGGCCAACCAGAAGGTCGTCGCTCCCCGGGAGCGGCAGGTGCCGGCATCGGTCGCAGCGTCCGGACTGTCCGGCGAGGTCCGGCGCCTGGTCGAGCTGCGCGCCGCCGACCTGGTCGACTACCAGGACGAGAAGCTCGCGGACGCCTACGTCGCGGTCGTCACGCAGGTCGCCGCGGCCGAGGCGGCGGTGTCCACCGACAACCGGCTGAGCGAGGCCGTCGCTCGCAACCTGTTCAAGCTGACGGCGTACAAGGACGAGTACGAGGTGGCCCGGCTCCTCACCGACCCGGCCTTCCTCGCCGAGACCGGTGGCGCCTTCCCCGGCGCGACGATGTCCTTCCAGCTGCACCCGCCGGTGCTGCGCGCGATGGGCCGCAGGAAGAAGATCGCGTTCGGCCCCCGCTCGCACGGCACCCTGCGCGCCCTGGCCCGGATGAAGCGGCTGCGCGGCACCGCCGCCGACCCGTTCGGCCGGGCGCACCTGCGCCGCGTCGAGCGCGCGCTGCGCGACCACTACCGGAACCTGGTCCTCGACCTGGCGCGCAACCTCGACGCCGAGGACCTCGACCGAGCGGTCGCGATCGCAGAGCTGCCCGACATGGTCCGTGGCTACGAGGGCGTCAAGCTCGCCAACGTCGAGCGGTACGTCGCCGCGCTCACCGACCTCGGTGTGGAGCCGCCGGTCCTCGTGCAGGCCTGATCACTTCCAGTAGAGCTCGCCGATGATCCGGCCGTCGTCAGCTGTGATGGGTTCGACCTCCCGGGTCCCTCTGGGCGTGACCACGCGGCAGAGTCCGTGGGGTGTGGTCCAGCGGTAGGCGCCGAGCCCGATCTGCTCGACCTGCCAGCCGGGGTCATGTGTCTTGATCCGGTGGTGGAGTCGGGTCAACGGGGCGTGGTCTGTCCGGGCGGGCCGAGAGGGTCGAACGGTACGACGTGGTCGTGATCCAGCTTCCTGCTCGATGACGCCGAGTGGGGGAACGCGTCGCCACCGGTCCGCAGCACGCCCCTTGCTCGCATCCGGGTGGGGTGTTCGTAGGCGTGGCTCGTCTGGATCGCGTTGAGGTCCAGCACGGGCTGCAGCTTCACGTTGCGGTGGCCGAGGAGGTCGGTGACCTGCTGCAGGAGCAGCGGGCCGAGGTCCTCGCACCGGGCGACGCCCGCGTCGGCGAGCGTCGCTGCGGTGACGTGGAAGTACAGGACTGCCTCGCGCCGCGGCTTCTCCGGGACGGCGGGGGCGTCGGGTCCGCCGAGCAGGCGGAGGACGGCGGCCGGGTCGGCCATGAGGGCGAGGGCTTGGGCACGGAGCTGGTCGCGGGTGGGCTGGTCGTCACCGGCCGGCTGGTGGGCGGCGAGCTGGTCGGCGAGGTCGTCGATGAAGGCGTCGATCTCCACCAGGTCCGCGATCGGGAGCTGGGCGGCGAGCCTGCCGGTGGCGGGTTCGCAGGCGCCTGCTTCGCCGCCGAGGCGGTCGCCGGTGCGGGGCTTGGAGCGCCACACCCCGACACGCTGCTCGTCGGCGGCGATCCGGGCGCGGTGGGCGTCGAGGTCGGCTTCGATGGTCTTGGCCTCGGCGACCTGCAAGAGCTTCCCGGCCGGGAGCTGCCACGCGGCAGCGACCGCGGTGTCGACCAGCGCCGCACCCTCCGCAG
>NZ_BAAHAZ010000015.1:0-109616 GCF_054777115.1 Nocardioides maradonensis
CATTCATTGCCGAAAATACTCCGACAACCCTAAGGTCGCCGCACAAACATTTCACAACAATCAAATGCATGACACACTGTTGAGTTCTCAAACATCAGACACGCCCGCGTGTCTCACCGGTGACCCGGCGCCCTTTCGCGGGGCAACCTGAGCAACGCTACTCACGTTGCGGTACTCGGTCAACTTGACGTTGGCCCCGCCCCTCGGCGGTTGGTCTGTGCAAGCAAGAAGCCCTCCGGTTTGCCCGGGGGCTTCGGCCGCTTGCGGCGACAGAGAGAACATTACAGACACGCGAACGGCATGCCAAATCGGGGGTCCCCTCGGCCGCAGCAGGGCGCATCTACGCCTGCGACGGGCCCCGCGCAGCACGCTGGCGCAGCTGCTGGAGCTGCTCGGCGACCCGCTCGGGAGCCGTGCCCCCACGCCCGTTGCGCGACTCCACGGAGCCCTCGGCCGTGAGCACGAGACGGACGTCGGGAGTGAGCGCCGGCGAGATCGCGGCGAACTCCTCGTCGGTCAGCGCGTCGAGCTCGACGCCGCGCGCCTCCGCCGTACGGACGCAGGCGCCGGCCAGCTCGTGGGCGATCCTGAACGGGACGCCCTGGCGGACGAGCCACTCGGCGATGTCGGTGGCGAGCGAGAACCCCTGCGGAGCGAGCTCGGCCATCCGCTCGACGTTGAAGACGAGGGTGGCGACCTGACCGGTGAACGCCGGCAGCAGGACCTCGAGGGTGTCGACCGAGTCGAAGACCGGCTCCTTGTCCTCCTGGAGATCCCGGTTGTAGGCCAACGGGAGGGCCTTGAGGGTGGTGAGCAGCCCGGCGAGGTTGCCGACGAGCCGCCCCGCCTTGCCCCGGGCGAGCTCGGAGATGTCGGGGTTCTTCTTCTGCGGCATGATGCTCGACCCCGTCGACCAGGAGTCGTGCAGCGTCACGAAGTCGAACTCCTTGGTCGCCCAGAGGATGACCTCCTCGGCGATCCGGCTGACGTCGATGCCGATCTGCGCGGTGACGTAGGCGAACTCGGCGACGAAGTCGCGGGCCGCCGTACCGTCGATGGAGTTGGCCGTGGAGCCGGTGAATCCCAGCTCGCGCGCGACCAGCTCCGGATCGAGGCCGAGGCTCTGACCAGCGAGCGCGCCGGAGCCGTACGGCGAGTCCGACTCGACCCGCCGCCGCCAGTCGTCGAGTCGGTCGACGTCGCGGAGCAGCGGCCACGCGTGCGCCAGGAGGTGGTGCGCGAGCAGGACGGGCTGGGCGTGCTGCAGGTGCGTCCGCCCCGGCATGATCGCCGGCTTGTCCCCCAGGTGGCGCTCGGCCTGGTCCGCAAGGGCTCCCACGAGGTCGAGGACGAGGCCCCTGATCCGGATCGCGTGGTCGAGCAGGTAGCAGCGGAACAGCGTCGCGATCTGGTCGTTGCGGGAGCGACCGGCGCGGAGCTTGCCACCGACGTCCGGACCCACCTCCTCGATCAACAGCCGCTCGAGGGCGCCGTGGACGTCCTCGTCGGAGTCGGCCGGCAGCAGCCGGCCCTGGCTGAACCGCTCGGCGAGGACGTCGAGACCGCGGTGCAGCTCGTTCTCCTCCTCGGCGGTCAGCAGGCCCGCGGCACCGAGCGCCTTGGCGTGCGCGTGCGACCCGGCGATGTCGTAGAGACCCAGGCGCCAGTCGAAGTGCGTGGAGCGCGAGAGCGCCTCGAGCTCGGGCGACGGGCCGCCCTCGAAGCGGCCGCCCCAGAGCTTGCCCTCGTTGGTGGTGCTGATCTCGCTCATCGCAGTACTCCGTCCAGCACCGCGGCGATCGCAGCGCGCATCATGTCGGGCATGTCGGCGGAGGCCGCCGTACCGTCGGCGGCCAGGTCGTCGGGCGTCCACCACGCGGCGCGGAAGATGTTGCCGACCTCCCCTGCGTCCAGGCCGTCGAAGCGGACGGTCACGTCCTCGGCGAGCGGGATCGCGTAGAAGGTCGAGTGGGAGACGTAGTCGGTGCCGTTCCAGGAGAACGGGTGCACCCCCGTGCCGAGCGGGCCGACCACGGCGGAGAGCTCGGCGACGATGCCGGTCTCCTCGACCAGCTCGCGCAGGGCAGCCTCCTCGTGCGACTCCCCCGGGTCGACGGCCCCGCCGACGCTGATCCAGTGCAGGTCACCGGGGAACGCGGGGTCCTGCGCCTCGAGCAGCAGCACGCGCCCCTGGGGAGACACCGGCAGCAGCCGGGCCGCGGTGCGGTGGATGGGCTCGGGCATCAGTCGGTCCCGAGCTCCATGGCCGCCTCCTCGATGACGGCCTGGGCGTCGGGGTCCTCCACGACGTCCGGGTTGGCCGTGATCTGGTCGTAGCCACCGGCCGGCAGCTCCCCGAACAGGGTGCCGTTCTCGACGAGCACCGTGCCCTGGTCGAGCGGCTGGCCGGCGTACAGCTCCAGCTTGGCGCGGCTGTCGGCGATGTCGAGGTTGCGCATGGTGAGCTGGCCGATGCGGTCGGTCGGCCCGAAGGCGGCGTTCTCGACGCGCTCCATCGAGAGCTTCTCCGGGTGGTAGGAGAAGTTCGGGCCCTCGGTCTTGACGATCGTGTAGTCGTCGCCGCGACGGAGCCGCAGCGTGACCGTGCCGGTCACCAGGGAGGCGATCCAGCGCTGGATCGACTCGCGCAGCATCAGCGCCTGCGGGTCGAGCCAACGGCCCTCGTAGAGCAGGCGGCCGAGCTTGCGGCCCTCGAGGTGGTAGTTCGCCAGGGTGTCCTCGTTGTGGATCGCGTTGAGCAGGCGCTCGTACGCCGCGAACAGCAACGCCATGCCGGGCGCCTCGTAGATGCCGCGCGACTTGGCCTCGATGATGCGGTTCTCGATCTGGTCGGACATGCCGAGGCCGTGCCGACCGCCGATCGTGTTGGCCTCGACGACGAGGGCCACCGCGTCGTCGTACCGCTTGCCGTTGAGGGCGACCGGACGGCCGGCCTCGAAGGTGATGGTGACGTCCTCGGTCTCGATCGCGACCGACGGGTCCCAGAACTTCACGCCCATGATCGGCTCGACGACCTCGAGCGAGACGTCGAGGTGCTCGAGGATCTTCGCCTCGTGGGTGGCGCCCCAGATGTTGGCGTCGGTGGAGTAGGCCTTCTCGGTCGAGTCGCGGTACGGGAGGCCGTGCTCGACGAGCCACTCGCTCATCTCGTGCCGACCGCCGAGCTCGTTGACGAAGTCGGCGTCGAGCCACGGCTTGTAGATGCGCAGCTCCGGGTTGGCCATCAGGCCGTAGCGGTAGAACCGCTCGATGTCGTTGCCCTTGTACGTCGAGCCGTCGCCCCAGATGTTGACGTCGTCGGCCTGCATCGCGCGCACCAGCATGGTGCCGGTGACGGCGCGGCCGAGCGGGGTGGTGTTGAAGTAGGCCTTCGAGCCCGAGCGGATGTGGAAGGCCCCGCACGCGAGCGCAGCCAGGCCCTCCTCGACCAGCTGCGGCTTGATGTCGACCGCGCGGGCGATCTCGGCGCCGTACTGCTTGGCACGGGCGGGGACGCCGGCGATGTCCGGCTCATCGGGCTGCCCGATGTCGGCGGTGTAGGTGCACGGGATCGCGCCCTTGTCCCGCATCCAGGCGACGGCCACCGAGGTGTCCAGACCGCCGGAGAACGCGATGCCGACCTTCTCGCCGACGGGGAGGGACGTGAGGACCTTGCTCATTCGGTGATGCTTCCTTCTGCGAGGGCGGTGAACTTCTTGGCCAGCTTGTCGCCGCCGGCCGGGTTGCGGCCGATGACGAGGACCGTGTCGTCGCCGGCGATGGTGCCGAGGACGTCCAGCAGGTCCGCACGATCGACGGCGCTGGCGAGGAACTGGGCCGCGCCCGGAGGGGTGCGGAGGATGACCAGGTTGGCGCTGGCCTCGGCGCTGACGAGCAGCTCGGTCGCGAGTCGGGCCAGCCGGTGGCCGGCGGCGGCGGACTCCCCCGCGACCGGGGTGCGGTCGCCGCCGAGTGCGGGGACGGCGTACACGAGCGAGCCGGAGGGAGCGCGCACCTTGACCGCGTCGAGCTCGACGAGGTCGCGGCTCAGCGTCGCCTGGGTGACGTTGACGCCGCGCTCGGCCAGCAGCTCGGCGAGCTCCGGCTGCGAGTGCACCTCACGCCCGCCGAGCAGCTCGGTGATGAGCTGCTGACGGGCGCTCTTGGTCAGGGGCGTCAGGGCGTGCTCGCTCATCCGCCGTCGCCTCGTCGCTCCTGCAACCAGGCGAGGACCGCCTTCTGCGCGTGGCGGCGGTTCTCGGCCTCGTCCCAGACGACGCTCTGCGGACCGTCGATCACGTCGGCGTCGATCTCGCTGCCGCGGTACGCCGGCAGGCAGTGCAGCACGATCGCGTCGTCCTTGGCGTTCTTCATCAGCTCGGTCGTGACGGCGTACGGGGCGAAGACGGCGCGGCGTGCGGCGGCCTCGTCCTCCTTGCCCATCGAGACCCAGGTGTCGGTGACGACGACGTCGGCGTCCTTGACGGCGACGTCGGGATCGACGGCGATGCGGACCGAGCCGCCGGTCTGCTCACCGATGGCCGCGGCCCTGTCGAGCACCTCGGTGTCGGGGACGTAGCCCTCCGGGCAGCCGAAGACGACATGCATGCCAGCGGTCACGCCGGCGAGGGCCCAGGAGTTGCCCATGTTGCAGGCCGCGTCGCCGAGGAACGCCACGGTCAGGCCGGCGGTCGCGCCCTTGTGCTCGCGGATCGTGAGCAGGTCGGCCAGCAGCTGGCAGGGGTGGAACTCGTCGGTCAGCGCATTGACGACGGGTACGCCGGAGAGCGCGGCCATCTCGTCGAGGGCCGTCTGCGCGTAGGTGCGCCACACGATCATCGAGGCCTGCCGGCCCAGCACCCGCGCCACGTCGGCGACCGACTCGCGCTTGCCGATCCCGGCCAGCGCCCCGTCGACCAGCATCGGGTGACCGCCGAGCTCGGCGATGCCGGCGGCGAAGCTCGCCTGCGTGCGCAGGGTCGGCTTGTCGAAGATCATCGCGACCGTGCGTGGGCCGGCCAGCGGCTTGGCGTCGTACGGCGCTGCCTTCAGGCTGGCCGCGAGGTCGAGGACCTCCGCCTGCTCGGCGGGCGTGAGGTCGTCGTCGCGGAGGAAGTGGCGGGTCATGCGGTGACTCCTGCGTCGTCGAGGATGGACGGCCAGGCGGCCAGGAACGCGTCGACCTCGTCGGCCGTGACGATGAGCGGCGGGGCGAGGCGGATCCGGTCGGGGCCGGTGGCGTTGATGATCCAGCCGGCGTCCTGCGCGGCCGCGACGACAGCGGGGGCCTGGGCCGCTGCCAGGGTGAGGCCGACGAGGACGCCGCAGCCGCGGACCTCGGTCACCCGGGGATCGGCGGCGAGGCCCGCACGGAGCCGGTCGCCCATGGCCGTGGCGTTCGCCAGCAGCCCGTCGGACTCGATCGTGTCGATGACCGCGAGCGCGGCCGCGGTGGCGACGGGGTTGCCGCCGAAGGTGGTGCCGTGGTTGCCCGGCTGGAGCAGGGTGGCGGCGTCCCCCAGGCCGATGCAGGCGCCGATCGGGATGCCGCCGGCGAGGCCCTTGGCCAGGGTGACGATGTCGGGGACGATGCCGGACGGCTGGCTCGCGAGCCAGGTGCCGGTGCGCCCCATGCCGCTCTGGATCTCGTCGAGCCACAGCAGCGCGCCGTGCTCGCTGGTGATCCGGCGGGCCGCCTGCAGGAACTCCGAGGACGCGACGTTGACGCCGGCCTCGCCCTGGAGCGGTTCGATGATCACCGCGGCGGTGCTGTCGTCGACCGCTGCGGCGAGCGCGTCGACGTCGGCGTACGGGACCCAGGTGACGTCGCCCGGCAACGGTTCGAAGGGCTCCCGGTAGGCGGCCTTCGAGGTCAGCGCGAGGGCACCCATCGTGCGGCCGTGGAAGGCGTCCTCCATGGCGACGATCCGGGTGCGGCCGGTACGCCGGGTCATCTTGAGCGCGGCCTCGTTGGCCTCGGCGCCGGAGTTGCAGAAGAAGACCTTGGTCTCGATACGCTCGCTGGCGCTCGCTACTCGACCAACGACTGGCTGGACCAGGTCGCCGAGCTTCTCGGCCAGCTCGACCTGCGGCGTGCTGGCGAAGAAGTTCGAGATGTGGCCGAGGGTCTGCAGCTGGGTGGTCACTGCGTCGACCAGCGCCGGGTGGGCGTGACCCAGCGTGTTGACGGCGATGCCGCCGAGGAAGTCGACGTACTCCTTGCCGTCGACGTCGGTCACGCGACAGCCCTTGCCGGAGGCCAGCACCAGCTTCGGCGTGCCGAAGGTGTTCATGACGGCGCCGGCGTACCGGTCCAGCCACTGCTGCGTGCTCACCTGCCCACCTCCCGGGCCTTGCGGGTCTTGGTGCTGACGCCGGGCAGCACCTGGGTGCCGACGCCCTCGTCGGTGAACAGCTCGAGCAGCACCGCATGCCGCTCGCGGCCGTCGACCACGGTCGCGCGAGGGACTCCCCCGCGCACCGCCTGCAGGCAGGCGGTCATCTTCGGGATCATGCCGCTCGCGAGCGACGGCAGCATCTCCTCGAGCGCCTCCGGGCTGATCTCGCCGATGACCTCCTCGGGGTCCGGCCACGAGGCGTAGAGGCCCTCCACGTCGGTGAGGACGAGCAGCTTCTCCGCGCCGAGCGCCGCGGCGAGCGAGGCGGCGGCGGAGTCGGCGTTGACGTTGTGGACGACGCCGGCCGCGTCGGGCGCGACGCTGGAGACGACCGGGATCCGGCCGGCCTCGATCAGGTCGATCACCGACTCGGGCCGGACGTGGGTCACCTCGCCGACGAGGCCGAGGTCGACCTCCTCGCCGTCGACGACGGTGCCGGTCGCGGTCGCGGTGAACAGGCCGGCGTCCTCACCGGACAGGCCGACCGCCAGCGGGCCGTGCTCGTTGATCAGCCCGACCAGCTCCCGCTGGACCTGGCCGACGAGCACCATCCGGACGACGTCCATCGCCTCGGGGGTCGTGACCCGCAGACCGCCGCGGAACTCCGACTCGATGCCGAGCCGGTCGAGCATCTGCGAGATCTGCGGACCACCGCCGTGGACGACGACGGGCCGGAAGCCGGCGAAGCGGAGGAACGCGATGTCCTCGGCGAACGCGCGCTTGAGCGTGTCGTCGGTCATGGCGTTGCCGCCGTACTTGATGACCACGATCTTCCCGTGGTACGCCTTCAGCCACGGCAGCGCACCCGCGAGGATGGCGGCCTTGGTCGGGTCGGGCCTTCCGGGCTGCGCGGTCACGACGAGTACGCGCTGTTCTCGTGGACGTAGGCGTGGGTCAGGTCGTTGGTCCAGACGGTGGCCTGGGCGTCACCCGACTTGAGGTCGATGGTGACGGTGACCTTCCGCGGCGTCAGGTCGACCGTGGCGGGGTCGGCGGCGGGCGTCGAGTTCCGGCACACCCAGACGTCGTTGATCGCGACGTCGAGGTCGGCCGGCTCGAAGGTGGCGCTCGTCGTACCGACGGAGGCGAGGATGCGGCCCCAGTTCGGGTCGTTGCCGAAGACGGCGGCCTTGAACAGGTTGCTCCGGGCAACGCTCCGGCCGACCTCGACCGCCTCGTCCTCGCTGACCGCGTTGATGGTGCTGATGGAGATCTCGTGGCTGGCGCCCTCGGCGTCGGCGAGGAGCTGGGTCGCGAGCGTGGTGCACAGCTCGGTGAGGGCCGCGGTGAACCCCTCGACCGTCGGTGTGACGCCGCTGGCGCCGGAAGCCATGACGGTCACGGTGTCGTTGGTGGACTGGCAGCCGTCGGAGTCGAGCCGGTCGAAGCTGACCCGGGTCGCGGCACGGAGGGCCTTGTCGAGGTCGGCGGCGGGTACGACGGCGTCGGTCGTGATGACGACGAGCATGGTGGCGAGCGCGGGGGCGAGCATGCCCGCGCCCTTCGCCATACCGCCGATCGACCAGCCGTCGCCCTGCACCACGACCTGCTTGCTGACGGTGTCGGTGGTCATGATCGCGTGCGCCGCGTCGTCGCCGCCGTCCTTCGACAGCTGCGCGACCGCGTCGACGACACCGCCGAGGATGTTCTCGCGGGTGCTGGTGAGGCCGATGAGACCGGTCGAGCAGACGACCACGTCACCCGCGCCGATGCCGACGAGCTCGGCGACCTTCTCGGCGGTGGCGTGGGTGGTCTGGAAGCCCTCGGGGCCGGTGTAGCAGTTGGCGCCGCCGGAGTTGAGGGCGACCGCCTTGACGATGCCGTCCTTGACGACCTGCTCGCTCCACAGGACCGGGTTGGCCTTGCAGCGGTTGCTGGTGAAGACGGAGGCGGAGTCGAAGTTCGGGCCCTGGTTGACGACGAGGGCGAAGTCCTTGGCGCCGGTGGACTTGAGGCCGGCGGCGACGCCGGCGGCGACGAAGCCGGCGGGGTGGGTGACGCTCACGGTGGTGATCCTTGCGCTAGCTGAGGTGGGAGGGGACGGCGGGGGCGGTGTCGTGCCCCGATCGTCGCCAGGCCTCCTCGGCCGCGTCGGCCTGCGCCGTCGGGACCAGGATCCAGTCGGTGTCGTAGGTCGACAGGGTGAGCACCGGGATGCCGTCCTCGGCGAGCGGGCCGAGCAGGGCGTGCAGCACGCCGACCTCGGTGGTCTCGAGCTCGTCGGTGAGGCAGAAGGCGGTGAACGGCTTGTGGTGCTTGGCCTTCTTCGGCACGCTCCGGCCCGCGCAGATCAGGCTCGTCTCGGTCGCGGTGGCCGTGATCGAGAAGACCGAGGACGACTCGGCCCACTCCGGGATCTCGGCGCCCGGCGCGAGCCGGACGACGGCCAGGGTCTCCGGGAAGCGGGCGAGGTGGAAGGTCCGGGCTGACGCGGTCACGGCGCGACTCCTACGGTCGAGAGGCCGGTGGTCTCGGGGAGGCCGAGGGCCAGGTTCATGCACTGTACGGCGGCGCCGCCGGTGCCCTTCGCGAGGTTGTCGATCGCGCCGATGGCGACGAGCCGACCCGCAGTCTCGTCGACGGTCACCTGCAGGTGGACGGCGTTGGAGCCGAGCACGCTCTGGGTCTGCGGCCACTGACCGGCCGGCAGCACGTGGATGAACGGCTCGTCGGCGTACGCGTCGACATAGGCCTGTCGGGCCTGCTCGGCCGTGACGCCGTCGACGACCGGGGCGCTGCAGGTGGCCAGGATGCCGCGACTCATCGGGACGAGCAGCGGAGTGAAGGAGACCGTCACGTCGGCGTCGGTGAGCCGGCCGAGGTTCTGGGTGATCTCGGGGGTGTGCCGGTGGACGCCGCCGACGCCGTAGGCGCTGGTGTTGCCCATCGTCTCGCTGCCGAGCAGGTGGGTCTTCGCGGACTTGCCGGCACCGCTGGTGCCGGAGGCGGCGACCACGACGACGTCAGGCTCGACGAGGCCGGCCGCGACGGCGGGCGCGAGGGCGAGGCTGGAGATCGTCGGGTAGCAGCCGGGGACGGCGATCCGCTTCGCGCCGGTGAGCGTCGCGCGCAGGCCGGGGAGCTCGGGCAGGCCGTAGGGCCAGGTGCCGGCGTGATCCGAGCCGTAGAACCTCTCCCACTCCGCGGCGTCCTCGAGCCGGAAGTCGGCACCGCAGTCGACGACGACCACGTCGTCACCGAGCTGCTCGGCGATCGCGGCGGACTGGCCGTGCGGGAGGCCCAGGAAGACGACGTCGTGCCCGGTGAGGTTGTCGACGGTGGTCTCGAGCAGCACCCGGTCGACCAGGGGCAGCAGGTGCGGCTGGAGCGAACCGAGCTTCTCCCCCGCGTTCGATCCCGCGGTGAGCGCGCCGATCTCCACGCCGGGGTGGCCGAGCAGCAACCGGAGCACCTCGCCCCCGGCGTACCCACTGGCGCCGGCGACGGCGACCTTGACCTTGTCCATATGCATGATCATACACAACCCTGCATGTTCATGTGCACCGGGTTCCGGGCTGAAACCGGCCACGTCGAAAAGTGAAGGCGGATTGAAACCGGCGCGGCCCACAGTAGCGCCATGAACTCCACCACTCCCCTCGCTGTCGAGGCGGTCGGTCTGGTCAAGACCTTCGGCGACTTCCGGGCCGTCGACGGCATCGACCTGGAGGTACGCCGGGGCGAGGTCTTCGGCGTCCTCGGCCCGAACGGCGCCGGCAAGACCACGACCCTGTCCATGCTCGCGACCTTGCTGCCGATCGACGGGGGCCGGGCCTCCCTGTTCGGCGTCGACGTCGCGTCCCACCCGCACCAGATCCGACAGCTCGTCGGCGTGACCGGGCAGTACGCCTCCGTCGACGAGAACCTGACCGCGGCCGAGAACCTCGTCCTCTTCGCCCGGCTGCTCGGCCGGTCCACGCGCCAGGCGCGCGTGATCGCCGACGAGCTGCTCGCTCGGTTCGACCTGGCCGAAGCGGCCAGCCGACAGATCAAGAACTTCTCCGGCGGCATGCGGCGCCGGCTCGACCTGGCCGCGTCGCTCATCGCCCAGCCGCCGCTGATCTTCCTCGACGAGCCGACGACCGGCCTGGACCCGCGCACCCGCGGCCAGATGTGGGACACGATCCGCGAGCTCGTCGCGAACGGGTCGACGATCCTGCTGACGACGCAGTACCTCGACGAGGCCGACCAGCTCGCCGACCGGATCGCTGTCATCGACCGCGGCCGCAAGGTCGCCGAGGGCACGTCCGAGCAGCTCAAGACCAGCGTCGGTGACTCGACGCTGCACGTGCGGTTCTCCGACAAGGAGCGCACGAGCGAGGCCGCGGCGATCGTCGAGCGGCTGCTCGGCGAGGCGCCAGTCCTGACCCCGGAGGCCGGTGGGCTCAACGTCGCGCTGCCGGACGCGAACCGCGCGGCCGACGTACTCATCGCGTTGCGGGAGGCACGTCTCGACATCACCACCGCCTCGGTGCGCCAGCCCACCCTCGACGAGGTCTTCCTGGCCCTCACCGGTCACCACTCCGAGGACGACCACGCCCAGGACGACACCGACGACACCGGAAGGGAGGTGGCCTGATGACCACCCTCCAGAGCACCCCTGAGACCTCGATCGGCGCACGCGTCGTCGACCCCGCTGCCGGGCTGTCCCTGCGGCCCAGCCTGCGTGACACCGTCGACCAGACGATGGCGATGGCATGGCGGGCCCTCAAGAAGATGCGCCGCAACCCGGAGCAGTTCTTCGACGTGGCGCTGCAGCCGATCCTGTTCACCGCGATGTTCGGCTACATCTTCGGCGGCGCGATCTCCGGCTCGGTGAGCGCCTACCTGCCGCTGATGATCCCCGGCATCCTGGCGCAGACCACGCTGACCGCCTCGATGGCCAGCGGCACGCAGATGCGCGAGGACATGGACAAGGGCGTCTTCGACCGCTTCAAGTCGCTGCCGATCGCCCGGATCGCTCCGCTGGCGGGCCCGGTCATCGCCGACCTGTTGCGCTACGGCATCGCCGCGACCATCACCATCGCGGTCGGGATGCTGATGGGCTACCGGCCAGGCGGTGGCTTCCTCGGCGTCGCGGCCGGGTGGCTGATGACGATCGTCGCCGGCTGGTCGCTGTCCTGGATCTTCGTGGCGCTCGGGACCGTCGCCAGGTCGGCGATGGCCGTGCAGGGCATCGGGATGATGATCATGTTCCCGCTGACGTTCCTGTCCAACGCCTACGTGCCGACCAGCACGCTGCCCGGGTGGCTCAAGGCGTTCGTCCAGGTGAACCCCGTGTCGCACGTGGTCACGGCGGTGCGGGACCTGATGAACAACGGCGACGTCACGCTCGAGGTCCTCTGGGCTCTCGGCGGGTGCGCGATCGTCGTCGCGATCTTCGCCCCGCTCGCGATGCGGGGGTACGCGCGCAAGATGTGACCTCAGTACAGCCGGCCGACCAGGCGCCGGGCGTCGTCGAGCAGATCTGCTCCGCGGCGCCCGGCGTACTCGTCCTGCACGCCGCCCAGGACGCCGGGTGCGATGCGCTCGGCATCCTTCACCGCTCTCTCCCAGCGCAGGGCGGGCGCGAAGCGGTGGTAGGACAGGCCGTCGGCGACGACGAGCAGCCGGAGGGCGTCCTCGGCGGGCAGCGCCGCACGGTTGAGGGCCCAGAGACCGATCGCGAAGAGCAGGACGCCCGCGACGGGCAGGTCGATCATCTGGCGCGACTCGGCGAGGACCGGGCGTGCCTTCGCCGTGAGGGCGGCGTACAAGTCGGCGCCGTCGTCGGCCTCGGCGTGCCGCACGTGGGCCGCGAGGGCGCTGGCCTCGGTGAAGATCACCCACGGCACCATGTTCGGCTCGTCCTCGGTGCCGGGGAACCGCAGCTGGGACATCGCGGCGATGCTGTCGCGGAAGCACGCCAACCCCTCGTCGACGCGACCGCGGGCGAGCAGCACCTCGCCGCGCAGGGACAGCAGGGCGCCCTTCGAGCCGAACGGGCCCTGGCCGCTGATCTCGCCGAGCGCCTCGACGATCCGCTCGGCCTCGTCGACGCGGCCCATCTCGAGGGCCGCCATGCCGAGGATCGCCTCGGACTGCACGACGTCGTCGAGCGCGCCGAGCCGGCGGAGGCCGGGCAGCGCGGCGGTGGCGTGGTGGGCCGCGCCGCGCACGTCCCCGATCTGGGCGTGCAGCGCGCAGAGCTGGGCGTGCAGCACAGCGCCCAGCCACGGACCGTGCTCGCCGGTGGTGAGCTCGAGCGCCTTCGTCGCCGCGTCGATCGCCGCCGCGGGATCGGCACCGTTCTCCCGGTCGTGGCTGAGGAACTGGTACGTCGTCGCACGGACCCGCGGGTCGGGGTCCCCGGCGAGGCGCTCGAACAGCTCCTCCGCCTCGTCCGTGCCGCGGCGGTCGTGGGCGAGCAGGATCGTGAGCATGGTGCGCAGGTGCGCGCTGGGCGAGTCGACGCCGATCCGGTCGGCGATGCGTCGTGCCACCGCCTCCTCCTCGGCGCCGGTCAGGATCGCGCCCATCAAGCAGCTGGCGAGGGTGACCCGGGCCGGTTCGAGCAGGTCGGCGGGAGGCCTCCAGCCGTCGATGGCCCGCGCGACCGCGGGGCCGACGGTGAACGCGCGTGGATGGTCGCCGACGATCGCCCAGTAGCCACCGAGCGCGCTGTAGATGCGGACGACGCCGGCGCGGTCGCCCGCCGCGATCACCTGCCGCAGCACGTCGGCGAGGTTCGTGACCTCCGCGCGCAGGGCCTCGACGGCCTCGACCTGGTCGGCGGTGAACAGCCGCGTACCCCAGGTGGTGCAGAAGTCGACCGCCCAGCGTCGCTGGGCCGCGACGGCGTCGTCGCGCTCCCCCGCGTCGACCAGCTGCATCCGGCCGAACTCGCGCACGGTCTCCAGCATCCGGTAGCGGATGCCCGTCGACTCCTCGGCGACGACGAGCAGCGAGCTGTCCACCAGCTGCTCCACCGAGGCCAGCGCGTCGGGGCCGAGCAGCGCCTCGGCGCCGCCGATGGTGAAGCCGTCGTGGAACACCGACAGCCGCCGCAGGGCGCGGCGCTCGCGAGGATCGAGCAGGTTCCAGGACCAGTCGATGACGGCGAGCAGCGTCTGGTGCCGGTCGGGGGCGCTGCGGTCTCCCCCGCGCAGCAGCGCGAAGCGGTTCTCCAGGCGCGCGTCGACCTCGGCCACGCTCATCGCCCGCACCTTCACCGCCGCCAGCTCGATGGCGAGCGGAAGGCCGTCGAGGCGGGTGACGATGCTCGCGACGGCATCGGCCGGCAGCGCGACGCCGGGCCGGGCCGCCGCCGCGCGCTGGCAGAACAGCTCCGCCGCGTCGCGGACGTCCAGGGTGCGCAGCGGGAACACCTGCTCGGCCGCGATGGCGAGCGGGATCCGGGTCGTGGTGAGCACGCGGAGCCGGGGCGCTGTCGTCACGACGTAGGCGACGAGGTCGGCGACGGCCTCGATGAGGTGCTCGCAGTTGTCGAGCACCAGCAGGGTCGGCGCCTGGTCGAGCTGCTGGGCGATGCGGGTGCGGACGTCGCGCCGCTCGGCAGCGGTCAGCACCCGGCGCCCGCTCACCGAGTCGCGTACGCCGAGGGCCGAGCCGAGCTCGGACGCGAGGTCCTCGGGGTCGACCACCCCGACCAGCTCGACGACATGGACGACCGGTTGCTCGGCGTACGTCGCCGCGAGCTGGGCCAGCCGGGTCTTGCCCAGGCCGCCCGGACCGAAGATCGACACGACCCGGTGGGTGCGGAGGAGCCGCTGCAGCTCGTCGAGCGCGTCGTCGCGGCCGACCAGGCTCGAGGCGTAGTGCCGCAGCCCGGATCGCACCGGGCTGTCACTCGCCAGCAGCTCGCGGTGCAGGTCCTGGAGGTCGGGTGAGGGGTCGATGCCGAGCCGGTCGGCCAGGTCGGAGCGGTGCTGCTCGTACCGCTCCAGCGCCGTGGGTACGCCGTGCACGGCCGCCGTCGCGCGCAGGAGCGCCACCACGACCTCGTCGTCGGCGGTCGCGCGCTCGAGGAGAGGGAGGGCGTCGGCGTACGCACCCTCGGCGGCGAGGCGCAGCCCGACCGGCCGAAGGGCCCAGGCGTCCACGTCCTCGGGAGCGAGGGCGAGCCGGTAGCCGACGGCGGTGCGCTCGATGGCGTTGGCCGCCGTCGCCGACCGGGCGCGGGACACGACTACCTGGAGCGCCTTGGTCGGGTTGGCGGGCAGGTCGTCGGCCCAGATCTCGTCGATCAGGGCGTGCTCGCCGATTCCCCGGGGACCGGCATCGACCAGCGCGCGGAGCAGGGCGTGCGTGCGCTCGCCGGGGACGGGTGAGCCGTCCCAGGTCACGTCGTCGAGGACGTGCAGGCGCGCAGCGCTCATTGCGCCAGCACCAGTGCGCCCAGGGCGACGATCCAGCTGACGAAGCTGCCGACCAGGAAGTACTCGGTCAGCAGGTGGATCCGGTCCTCACCGCGCCGCGACTGCAGCTCCGGGAAGCGGAGCAGACCCTTGGCCGCGATGACCACACCGGCCGCCGTGAGCGCACCACTGAGGCCGAAGCCGAAGATGACGAGGCGCTCCATGGGGCCGAGCAGCCGCCCGCCCTTGAGCTCCTGCTCCGGACCGCTCGGGGCGTCCTGCTTCATCGGGCTGATCGTGTGCGTCGCCGAGAGGACCAGGCGGACGACCACGTTGCCGGTCGAGAGCTGGACGAGGGCGGCGCCGAGCACGACGAGGAAGTGGTCGGCGGACATGCCGCTCAGCACCGGCAGGGATGCGTCGTCGAGCCAGTGCCGCAGCGGGCCGCCGGCGGCATCGGCCCAGGGCGAGCAGAGGATCGTCACCAGGAGGGCGAGGGCGAGCAGGGTGAGCGGGACGGCCGGCCGGTTCCGGCCGAAGCCGCGGGTGACGGTGCGCCCCCAGGCCAGGGTGACGACGACGAGGAGGACGACCGCGGCGAGGTCGCGCACGTGCACGAGGCCGGCGAGCAGCGCCACGGCGACCACCGTGACCGCACCGACGCACTCCGGCACGACCGGCCGGTGGCGCAGGGAGTGGACCAGGTCGGTCACGCCGAGACCGATCAGCAGCAGGGCGACCCAGCTCATGTCCGTCCTCCCTTCCTCAGCCCACCCGTGCGAGCAGCTCGTCGGCGCGCACCAGCGTCCCGAGCCCGTCGCGCCGCACCCGCTGCGAGAGCGCAGACGCCGAGACACCGAGGTCCGCAGCGAGCTCGCGCTGGGTGCGCCCCTCGAGCAGCCCCCGCAACAGCATGACCGATCGCTCCGACAGTGAACCCACGAGCTCGTCGCGGCAGAGCAGCGCGGCGTTGATCGCGTCCGGCTGCGGGCCGTCGGTGCCCTCTCCGCAGACGTACGCCGTGCGCGACCCGCGCAGCGCGGCCCGGCCGGACGCTGCCTCGGCCTGCTCGATCGCCTCGCGGGCGGCCCACCAGGCCGGGCCGTCCTCGACCCGCGGCTCGTCGCGGAGCACGGACGTCGTGCCCCAGCCGATGCCGTGCCGGACGTCGTGGTCGGGCAGCAGGGCGAGCCGCAGCACGAGCGACGCCCGACAGGCGTCGCCGACCGTGGCGAAGCAGCCCTGGTACTCGTCCCCGATGGTGATCCGCAACGGCACGACCGGCGACATCCGCTCGTTGACGGCGTCGATCGCCGCCACGACGTCGTCGTGCAGGCCGCCACGGCGGTCCCACTCCGCGCGGGAGCCGACGACGTCGCCGATCAGCGCGGCGAGCGGTGCAGCGGTCATGTGCAGAGAATACCTTCATTTCTCGAAAATGAAGGTATCTCCTTCATTGACGTCAGGCGCGCTGGACGGCGCCGGTGACCTCCGCTGCCCGCGCCACGGCCGCGTCGCGCGCGGCCGCTGTCTCGGCCTCCGTCAACGTGCTGTCAGGCGACCGGAACCGGAGCGCGAACGCCAGGGACTTGCGGCCCTCGCCGATCTGGTCGCCGGTGTAGACGTCGAAGAGCCGGACCGACTCCAGCAGCGGGCCCGCACCCTCGCGCAGGGCCTCCTGGACGGCGGCCACCGTCACGTCGGCGTCGACCACCAGGGCGACGTCCTCCTTGGCGAGCGGCATGGTCGAGAACGACGGCCCCGGACGTACGTCGGGCGCGCTGGCCATCAACAGGTCGAGGTCGATCTCCAGGGCCGCCGTACGCTCCGGGAGGCCGAAGGCCCGGCAGACCGCGGGGTGCAGCTCGCCGGCGTGGCCCAGGACCGCGTCACCGATGCGGAGCTCGGCACAACGCCCCGGGTGCCACGGCGCGAGGGCCGCGGACGTCGTCGTGACGGCGACACCGAGCTCGTCGGCGAGCCGGCGGACGAGCCCGACGGCGTCGGACCAGGTCGCGGTGCACCCCTTGCCCCACCACCCGGCACGCTCGGACTCGCCGGACAGGACCACCGCGAGGTGCAGCGGCTGGCGCGGGAGAGCGGCGAGCAGCGCGTCGAGCTCGGCCTGGCTCGGCCGGCCGTCCACACCGTAGATCGGCGTCGCACCACCGGTCGGGAACGCGACGGTGGCGGTCTCGAAGAGCGCGACGCCGGGAGCGCCGCGGCCCAGGTTGCGGTTGGCCGCCTTCAGCACGCCCGGCAGCAGCGTGGTCGTGTACGCCGGCTCCTCCGAGGAGATCGGGTTCGCCAGGCCGACCGTGGTGCGGCGCGGGTCGTCGGCCGGCAGGCCGAGCTGGTCGAAGGTCGCCTCGCCGACGAACGGGAAGCTCACCACCTCGACGCAGCCGGCACCGGCCAGGGTCCGGGTGATCCGGCGGCGCAGCTGCTGGGAGCGGGTCAGCCCGCGGCCGGTCGCGCGACGCGGCAGGACGGACGGGACCTCGTCGTACCCGACGATGCGGACGACCTCCTCGACCAGGTCGTAGGGATCGTTGAGGTCGGGCCGCCAGCTCGGCGGAGCGACGGTCAGCTCGTCACCGGCGGTCTCGACGCTCGCCCCGATCGCGGTCAGGTCCGCCACGACGGTGGCGGCGTCGATGCCGATGCCGCTGATCCGCGCCGGGAGGTCGGCGGCGATCGTGATCGTCGGGCGCTCGGGGGCCGTGCCGACCAGCGTGAAGCCCGGGTCGGCGGTCGCACCGCCGTGGGCGACGAGCAGCTCGACGACCCGGTCGGCCGCCACCGCGGGCAGCAGCGGGTCGACGCCGCGCTCGAAGCGCTTGGACGCCTCCGAGCCGAGCTTGTGCCGCTTCTGCTGGCGGAAGATCGTGGTCGGGTCGAAGTGCGCGGCCTCGACGACGATGTCGGTCGTCGTCGCGGAGATTTCCGTGTCGGCGCCGCCCATCACGCCGGCCAGACCGATCGGCCCGTTGTCGTCGGCGATCAGCAGGTCCTCGGGGTCGAGGGTGCGGGCGACGTCGTCGAGCGTGGTGAGCTTCTCCCCCGCCTGGGCGCGGCGGACGCGGATCGGGCCGCCGAGCTTGGCGCGGTCGTAGCAGTGGTTGGGCTGGCCGAGCTCGAGCATGACGTAGTTGGACACGTCGACGGCGAGGGAGATGGACCGCATGCCCGCCTGCTCCAGGCGCTTGCGCATGAAGTCAGGGGTGGGCGCCGTCGGGTCGAAGCCGCTGACCGTGCGGGTCGAGAACACCGGGCACCCGGCGGGGTCGTCGACGACGACCTCGTAGGCCTTGCCGTCGACGGCCGGGGTCGGCCGGTCGGCCGGGTCGGTGAACGGCAGGTCGAAGCCGAGCGCGGCCTCGCGGGCGATGCCGCGCAGGCTGAGCGCGTAGGCGCGGTCCGGGTTGATCTCGAACTCGATGACCTCCTCGTCGAGGCCGAGCAGGGCGAAGACGTCGTCGCCGGGCTGACCGGCGTCCGCCGGCAGCACGATGATCCCGTCGTGGTCCTCGCCGATGCCGAGCTCGCGGGCCGAGCAGATCATGCCGGCACTCAGGTGCCCGTAGGTCTTGCGCTCGGAGATCGCGAAGCCACCGGGCAGGACGGCGCCCGGGAGGCACACGACGACCAGGTCGCCGGGGCCGAAGTTGTGGGCACCGCAGACGATGCCCTGGGGCTCACCGGTGCCGTTGGCGTCGCCGACGTCCACGGTGCACCAATTGATCGTCTTGCCGTTCTTCTGCGGCTCCTTGTCCTGCGTCAGGACGCGTCCGATGACGAGCGGGCCGGTGATGTCGGCCTTGTCGATCGCCTCGAGCTTCAGCCCGAGCGCGGTCAGGCGGTCGGTGAGCGCCTCGGTGGAGACCGAGTCCGGCAGGTCGACGTACTCCTTGATCCAGGAGATCGGCGCCTTCATCTCACAGCTCCGTTCCGAAAGCAGTGGTGAACCGGACGTCGCCCTCGAAGAGGGTCCGGAGGTCCTCGAGGCCGTGCCGGAACATCAGGGTCCGGTCGATGCCCATGCCGAACGCGAAGCCGCTGTAGCGGTCGCTGTCGACGCCACAGGCGCGCAGCACGCGCGGGTTGACGATGCCGCAGCCGCCCCACTCGATCCAGCCCTCGCCGCGACAGGTGCGACAGGCCGTGCGGTCGACGGCGCCCGCGCCCCGGCACACGAAGCAGATCAGGTCGACCTCGGCGCTCGGCTCGGTGAACGGGAAGTACGACGGGCGGAACCGCGTCGTGATGCCCTCGCCGAACATCTGCGTGGCGAAGTGGTCGAGGGTGCCCTTGAGGTGCGCCATCGAGATGCCCTCGTCGATGGCCAGGCCCTCGACCTGGTGGAACATCGGGCTGTGGGTCGCGTCGTACTCGTCGGTGCGGAAGACGCGACCGGGGCACACCACGTAGATCGGCGGGGTGCGGGTCAGCATGGTGCGCGCCTGCACCGGGCTGGTGTGGGTGCGCAGCACGAGGTGGTCCTCCGCCGGGTCGGTCCAGAAGGTGTCCTGCATGGTGCGCGCCGGGTGGTCCGGGCCCAGGTTGAGCGCGTCGAAGTTGAGCCACTCGGCCTCGATGACCGGACCCTCGGCGACCTCCCAGCCCATCGCGACGAAGATGTCGGCGATCAGCTCGGCGCCGGTGGTGAGCGGGTGCCGGGCACCGACCGGGAGCCGGTCGGTCGGCAGGGTGACGTCGACAGCCTCCTCGACCAGCATCCGCGCCTCGTGCTCGGCCTCGAGCACGACCTGCCGCTCGGCGAGCGCCTTCGCGATGGCGCCCTTGGCCTGGCCGACACGCTGGCCGGCCTCCTTGCGGGCCTGCGGCGGCAGCGCGCCGATCTCGCGGTTCGCCAGCGCGATCGGCGAGCGGTCGCCCGCGTGCTCCAGGCGAGCGGCCTTCAGCTGCTCGAGGTCGGAGGCAGCAGCGATCGCCACGAGCGCGGCGTCACGGGCCGCGTCGATCTCGGCCTGCTGCAGGGGGGTGACCTCGACCGGGTCGTAGTCGGTGTTCGGGCCGGACATCGGTGCCTTTCTCGGCGGGCGGGACAGCCGCCAGTCTAGGAAGCGGCGCAGCGGGGTGGCGACCGGGATACCGCGGGTGGACTCCGACCCGCCTCAGGCGGGGAAGCCCTCGGCGATCGCCCGCAGCCGAGCGACGTACGCCGGCCAGTCGACGTCGTCGGGCACGTTGTTGCCGTCACCGTGCCAGCCGACCGCTCCATCGACCTCCTCGCGCAGGATGTCGGCCTGCCCCGCGTGGCGGTCCAGGTCGGTCAAGGTGTGCACCAGGATCCGGTGCAGCGTGACCGGGGTGTCGCCCCAGTGCGCCACGCGGCCGGGACCGTCGAGCGGCGTCGCGGCGATGGTCTCGTCGGCGAAGGCCCACACCTGCCGGTAGAACGCGACCAGCTCGGCCACCGGGACGTCGGCCGGCAGCACCCAGTCGGCCTGCGGGTCGTCGTCGTACCGCTCCTCGGCGATGGCGCACGGGTGCTCCGGCGCGGGCCAGGGCCGTCCGAAGGTCGGACCGAAGTAGACGATCTCGACGTTCGCGCAGTGCAGGACGATCCCGGCCAGGCTGGTGCCGGTCGGGGTGCGCGGCATCCGCGCGGCGCGCTCACCGACTCCGTCGAGCTTCGCGAGCAGGGAGTCTCGACTGGCCTGCAGGTAGTGGTGCAGCGCGTGCTTCGGCTCGTTCATCTCCTCAGTCACGACGCACCTCGCTCACCTTCCACCGAACCGTCACGCGGTTGCCGCCGCCCGGCGCGTCGTCGATCACGGTCGTGCCGCCGAGGGCCTTCATGAGGGCGTTGACGACGTACAGACCGAGGCCGGATCCGCCTCCGGTGCCGACGGTCCAGAACTTGGTGAAGACGCGGTCCCGGAGCTCGGCCGGGATCCCCTCCCCTTCGTCGGTCACCACGGCCTCGGCGTACGACGGGTCGCCGGGTGTGAGACGGACGGTGACCCGCACCTCCCCCTCGCCGTGCCGCAGCGCGTTCTCGACGAGGTTGGTGATCACCTGGGTCGCCTTGTCCGGGTCGGCGTGGACCATCGGTCGGTCGACGATGTCGAGGACGATCGGTCGCGACGTCGACACGCTGGTCGAGGCGACCACCCGCTGCGCCTTCAGGGCCAGGTCGGTGGGCCGGATGTTGAGCTGCAGCCGGCCGGTGTCGATCCGGGCGACGTCGAGCAGCTCGGCGATCAGCCGGGCCAGCCGCTCGGCGTCGGTGCTGACGGTCGTGAGCATCAGCTTCCTCTGGTCGTCGGTGAGCTTGTCCCAGCGGTTCAGCAGGGCGTTCACGAAGCCCCGGACTCCCGAGAGCGGGGAACGCAGCTCGTGGGCGACGGTCGCCACGAGGTCGGAGCGCTCACGGTCCAACCGGGCGCGCCCGCGGCCCGACCGGAGGCTGACGGCCACCCGATCGATCGGGCCGAGCCTCGCCACCCGGGTGAGCCGAACGGTCACCAGCACCTCGGTGCCGTCAGGCAGCAGCCAGCTCTGCTCGCCCACGCCGGTGCGGATCGCGAGGCCGACGTAGGGATCGGCGACATCGGTCCAGCGGGCGCCGTCGTGGTCGGTGAGGGCGAGGACGTCACCCAGCTTCTCCCCGACCGCGTCGTCGGCGTCGATCCCGAGCATCTCGGCCGCCACCCGGTTGACGAGGACGACCACACCGTCGGCGTCGGCGATGACGACGCCGTCGGGCAGCAGGTCGATCGAGGCGGCGGCCATGCCCCGAATCTAGGGCATGTCTGCTTGTCTGGCGCCGTCGCGAGCGGCGTCCGGTGCGTGCGCCGGCAAGGCGGACGAGGGAGCGATGCCGGAGGCCTCGTGACCGAGGACAACGTGGCCGGCGTGCGTGCCGGGCGTCGCGCAGCAGGCGCCAGACAAGCCGCCATGCCCTGTGGGCATGTCGGAGCCGTCAGGCGGGCTCCGGCTCAACACCGCCGAGCGGGACCTCGGCCTCGAGCGGGCTGCGCGGGACCGCGTCGACGTGCTCCATGAGCGCGAGCACCAGGATGCCGCCGACCAGCAGCGACCCGGCACCGATCCAGGACGTGATCTGCATGCCCCCGGGGAGGTCGCCGAAGTGGTGGGCGGCGTACTTGATCGCGATGCTGGCCAACGTCGCCAGGCCGAGCGCGCCACCGATCTGCTGGATGGCCTGCTGGATCCCGGACGCCAACGAGGAGTCCTCGCCGGTCACCTCGTGCAGCGATGCGTTGCCGATCGCGGGGAAGCTGAGCCCGGAGCCGATGGCGAGCACCACCATGCCCGGCAGGATGTTGGCCCAATAGCTCGTGCCGCTGCCGATCGTCGAGGTCAGCACCATGCCGACGGCGTCGAGGAAGAAGCCGATGGCCAGCAGGCGCTTGACGCCCAGCTTCGGCATCAGGCCGGTGCCGACACCGATGCCGGCGCCGATGCACAGGCCGAACGGCAGGTACGACAGGCCGCCCTTGATCGGGCCCCAGTGCATCGTCTGCTGCTCGACGAGGGTGAGCAGGAAGAAGTAGGAGAAGAACGCGCTCGAGAAGAACAGCGTGACCACGTTGGTCGTCACGCGCGTGCGGTTGCGGAAGAACGACAACGGGATCAGCGGGTCGCTCGAGCGGGCCTCGATGAGGACCATCAGCACCAGGAGCACGACGCCCGCGGTGATCGAGACCCACACACCGGTCGAGCTCCACGGGTGGTCGGCGGCGCGTAGCAGACCGTAGACCACGGCGAGCAGACCTGCCGTGCCGGTGATGGCGCCGAGGAAGTCGGGGCGATGGGGCTGCGGCGACTTGCTCTCGTCGACGAGGCGCGGCACGAGCAGCAGGGCGACGATCGCGACCGGCACGTTGATGAAGAAGATCCAGCGCCAGTCGAGGTGGGTGATGAAGCCGGAGATCACGGTGCCGGTGGTGCCGCCGAGGCCGGCGAGACCACCGAAGAGGCCGAGCGCCTTGATCCGCTCACCGGGATCGGTGAACAGGACCGCGATGATGCCGAGCGAGGCGGGCGCGGCCATCGCCTCACCCATGCCCTGGATGAACCGGGAGACGTCGATCATCAGGCCGCTCTGCGCGAAGCCGCAGCTGGCCGACGCGAGGCCGAACAGCGCGACACCCGCGAGGAACAGGGCCCGACGACCGACCAGGTCCGCGAGCCGGCCGCCGAGGAGCAACAGGCCGCCGGCCGCCAGGACATAGGCCTCGGCGACCCAGGCCAGCGCGCCCTCGGAGATGTCGAGGTCCCTCTGGATGCTCGGCAGGGCGACGTTCACCACGGTGACGTCGAGGATCAGCATGAACTGGATCAGGCCCAGGACGCCGAGCGCCTTCCAACGGCGCGGATCACTCTGGATGTCGGTCATGGCAGCAGCCAACCACCGAGCACCGACATCGAGGAGCCGCGCACCGCGAGCCTGCGAGCGGGGCGCGATGCGAGCGAGGTCGAGTGCGCTCACGGGCGAGCTCGCGAGCCCGTGACCGCGTGTATCGAGACCTGAGGGTCAGCCGCGCTGGGAACGCGCCGACGCGTAGAGGCAGACCGCCGCGGCCGTGGACAGGTTGAGCGACTCCGCCTGCCCGTAGATCGGGATGCTCACCACCCGGTCGGCGGCGACCCGGAGCTCATCGGGCAGGCCCCAGGCCTCGTTGCCGAACAGCCACGCGGTCGGCCCGCTCAGCTCCGTCTCGAAGAGGGACTCGCCGTCCATGTCGGCCGCCAGCACCTCGAGACCCGCCCCGCGTGCCCACGCGACCGCGGCGGCGGGATCCCGCTCGACCACCACAGGCAGGTGGAACGCCGAGCCGACCGAAGCCCGGATCGTCTTGGCGTTGTAGAGGTCCACCGCGTCGCCGGCGAGCACGACGGCGTCGGCGCCGGCCGCGTCCGCGCACCGGATGACGGTCCCCGCGTTCCCGGGGTCGCGGACGTCGGCGCAGATCGCGACCAGTCGCGGCGACACCAGGCCGCTGAGCGGGACGTCCAGGAATCGGCACACCGCGACCAGGCCGGCGGGCGTGACCGAGTCGGACAGCAGCTCGATCGCGCGGGGCTCGACCGGCGTGACGGGAGCGTGACCGAGTACGTCGGCGTACTGCTCGATCGCGGCCTCGGTCGCGAAGACCTCCTCCACGACGCCACGCGAGAGCGCGCCCTCGACGGCCTTCGGGCCGTCAGCGAGGAAGAGCCGCCGCTCCGTACGGACGGAGCGGCGGCTCAACTTCCTTGCGTCCTTCACGCGGGCGTTGCCCGCGGAAAGAGGAGGAGTCATGCTCAGGCGGAAGCCGGGGCGTTGACGTCCTCGGGCAGCGCGGCCCGGGCGGTCTCGACGAGCGCGTTGAACGCGGCGGTGTCGTTGACGGCCAGGTCGGCCAGGATCTTGCGGTCGACCTCGACGCCGGCCAGGTTGAGGCCCTGGATGAAGCGGTTGTAGGTCATGCCCTGCGCACGCGCGGCGGCGTTGATGCGCTGGATCCACAGGCGACGGAAGTTGCCCTTGTTCTTCTTCCGGTCGTTGTAGCTGTAGACCAGCGAGTGGGTGACCTGCTCCTTGGCCTTGCGGTACAGCCGCGAGCGCTGGCCGCGGTAGCCGCTGGCGCGCTCGAGGGTGGTACGACGCTTCTTGGCGGCGTTTACTGCGCGCTTGACGCGTGCCATCTCTAACTCCTTGTTGCTTCTTCAGTTCGCGGGCGCGTGCTCGGGGTCTGGGGCGGAGCCCCAGCAGGGGGACACGGGGGCGGAGCCCCCGTGCGTAGGCTCAGAGGCCGAGCATCTTCTTCGCGCGGGGGACGTCGTTCTTGGCGACCTCGACGTTGCCGGTGAGGCGACGGGTGACCTTGGAGGCCTTCTTCTCGAGGTTGTGGCGCTTGCCGGCCTTCTCCCGCAGGATCTTGCCGCTGCCGGTCACCTTGAAGCGCTTCTTCGCGCCCGAGTGGGTCTTGTTCTTCGGCATCTCGTGTTCTCTCTTATCTGCTCTACAGGTCGATGTCGGGGTCGAGGGCCTCGTTGGCGCGCTTGGCCTTCTTCGGCGTGCTCGCGGCAGCCGGGCGGTCGGCGTGCTCGGCGGCGACCTCGGCGGCCTTCTCGGCAGCGGCCTCCTGCTTGGCGGCCTTGACCTCGGCCAGCGCGGTGGCCTTCTTCTTGTTCGGACCCAGGACCATGATCATGTTCCGGCCGTCCTGCTTCGGGGCGGACTCGACGAATCCCAGCTCCTGGACGTCCTCGGCCAGCTTCTGCAGCAGCCGGAAGCCCAGCTCGGGCCGGTGCTGCTCGCGACCACGGAACATGATCGTGATCTTGACCTTGTCACCGGCGTTGAGGAACCGGACGACGTGGCCCTTCTTGGTCTCGTAGTCGTGCTGGTCGATCTTCGGACGAAGCTTCATCTCCTTGATGATCACGTTCGTCTGGTTCCGACGCGCCTCACGGGCCTTCTGGGCGTTCTCGTACTTGAACTTCCCGTAGTCCATGAGCTTGCAGACGGGCGGCTTGCCCATCGGCGCGATCTCGACCAGGTCGAGGTCGGCCTCCTGGGCCAGCTTGAGAGCCTGGTCCGTCGACACGATGCCGACGGTCTCCCCATTGGGTCCCACGAGGCGGACCTCGGGTACCCGGATCCGCTCGTTGATACGCAGCTCGGTGCTGATGTGTCCTCCAAGTTCGTCTTGTCCGGAGGCCACTGGCGCTAAAACTGGAAGTGGCTTCCGCTTGGTACAAGCGGAAGCCAGTCGACGACACCTGCTCCTCCGGCTCGCGCCGGCGCAGTGCCTGTGGACCGGACCCGACGACCTCGTTCGGTCGGTGCGGGTGGGAGACGGTGTTGCTCGGTGGTCCCCGCTTGTGGATCCGTCACTTCATTCGCATGGGGTGACGGATCGGTCAACGCCGATGCTACCGGAGTTGTTCCCCGTCGGCCGAATCCTCGGTGGGATCCGCCACACCGAGCCACCCCCACGCTCCGTCCGGAAGGCGCACGGGGCGCCAGCCGGCGGCGATGCGGTGCAGGTCGTCGCCCTCGAGCGCGAGCTGCACCGGGCCAGCCACGTCGACCACCAGCGCGGCCGCGCCCTCCTGGACCGCGGTGGCCGCGGCGAGGGGCGCCGCGACCGGGACCGGGCGCGCCTCGGGGTTCCACGCCGTCAGGCTGGCGGTGTCGGTGAAGGCGATGAGCGCCATCCGGCCGTCCGCGCCGGTGAGCAGGACCGCGGCCATGTCGCTGGTCTTGTCGCGGGCCAAGCCGTCGTCACCGACCTCCACCTCGCCGAGCACGGCCACGACGGGGACCAGCAGCCGGGCCTCGACCAGCGCGGCGAGCACCTCGGGGTAGGCGGCCGGGCCGGCGGCGTACGCCTGGAGCGCTGCGGTGAGCGCGGGGTCGGCGGCGCCGGTGTCGTCGACGTACTCCGAACCCTGGAGCCGGCGCTGGTTCGGGTGCTCGTCGGTCACGGCCTCATGGAACCATGAGCCTCGTGCAGGCTGCATCACCGGGCGACGGGCTCACCCGCAACCGACTGGCGGACCGACTCACGGCCGCCGTGACCTCGGTCGGCCCCGTCTCCACGCCCGTCCTCGTGGTCGACCTGGACGCCTTCGACGCCAACGCCGACGACCTCGCCCGCCGCGCCGGAGGTACGCCGATCCGGGTGGCCTCGAAGTCGCTGCGGGTCCCCGCGCTGGTCAGCCGGGCGCTCGCGCACCCGGGCTTCGCCGGCGTGCTGGCCTACACGGTGGCCGAGGCGCTGTGGCTCGAGGAGCACGACGTCTGCGACGACGTGGTGGTGGCCTACCCCAGCGTCGACCGGGCCTCCCTCGCCGCGCTGGTGGCGTCGCCACGGGCAGCCTCGCGGATCACGCTGATGGTCGACGACCCGGCCCACCTCGACGTGGTCGACTCCCTGCGCCACTCGCACGCCGTGCCGGTCCGGGTCGCGATCGACGTCGACGCAGGGCTGCGGATGGCCGGGCAGCAGATCGGGCCGAAGCGGTCGCCGCTCTTCGACGTGTCCGCGGTCGTCTCGCTGGCGCGCACGATCGCGGCGCGGCCCGGCTTCCGCCTGGTCGGGGTGATGACCTACGAGGGCCAGGTGGCCGGCGTACCGGACGACGTACCGGGGCAGCGCGCACGGTCGACGGTGGTGCGGCAGGTCAAGCAGCGCTCGATCGCCCAGCTGCTCGAGCGGCGGGCGGAGATCGCCCGCGAGCTCGCCCCGGTGGCGGACCTCGAGCTCTGGAACGCGGGAGGCTCGGGCTCGCTGGAGTCGTCGGCGGCCGACCCGGTCGTCACCGAGGTGACCGCGGGCTCCGGCCTGCTCGTGCCGGGCCTGTTCGACCACTACCGGGCGTTCGCACCCCGGCCGGCGGCCTACTTCGGCCTCCCGGTCACGCGGATCCCGGGGCCGGGGGTCGTGACGGTCCACGGGGGCGGGCTGATCGCGTCCGGGCCCACGGGCGCCGACCGCTCGCCGCTTCCCTGGGCTCCGGCCGGTCTCCGGCTGACCGGTCTGGAGGGCGCCGGTGAGGTGCAGACGCCGTTGACCGGCAGCGGCACCGCACGGCTGCGGATCGGCGACCTCGTGTGGTTCCGCCACGCGAAGTCCGGTGAGCTGTTCGAGCACGGCAACCAGGTGCACCTGGTCCGCGGCGACGAGGTCGTGGAGACGGTGCCGACGTACCGAGGAGAGGGGTTGGCGTTCTGATGGTGCCGCCGAGCGGGGAGCAGTACCGGATCGAGGCGGAGGGGTACGCCGCCGTGGTCACCGAGAGCGGCGGGGCGCTCCGCGCGTTGTCGTACGACGGACAGCCGCTCGTCGACGGATTCGACAAGTCCGCGATGTCCTCGGGCGGCCGCGGGCAGGTGCTCGTGCCGTGGCCGAACCGGATCCGGGACGGCCGCTACACCTTCGCCGGCACCGAGCAGCAGCTCGCCCTCACCGAGCAGAAGCGGCACAACGCCTCGCACGGCCTGGTGCGCTGGGCGGCGTGGTCGCCCGTCGAGCAGACACCCGACCGCGTGGTCCTGGGCTACCGGCTGCCGGCGCAGACCGGCTACCCGTGGACCCTCGACCTCACCATCGCCTACGCGCTCGACGCTGACGGCCTGACCGTGACGCAGTCGGCGACCAACCGGAGCGGCGGCGCGGCGCCGTACGCCTCGGGTGCGCATCCCTACCTGCGGGCGGGCGAGGGCCCCGTCGACGACTGGGAGCTCGAGATCGCCGCCCAGTCCTACCTGCGCACCGACCCCGAGCGACTGCTGCCGATCAGCCGCGGGCCGATCGAGGAGATCATGCTGGACGACGACCCGGACGTGATCGGCGGACTCGTGCTCAACCACGCCGTCACCGACCTCGACCGGGACACCGACGGACGCGCCCACGTGTGGCTGCGCAGCGACCGGGGCGCCGGGCCGGGCGTGGAGCTGTGGGTCGACGAGCACCACCGGTGGCTCCAGCTCTACACCGCCGACGACACCTCGACCCCGCGGGTGAGCCTGGCGGTCGAGCCGATGACCGCTCCCCCGGACGCGTTCAACTCCGGCGACGACCTGGTCGTCCTCGAGCCGGGTGCGACGTTCGGGGCCTCGTGGGGGATCAGGCGCCTGGACGCCCGGCCCTGAGGGCCAGGTAGGTCTTCAGCTCCCGCACGGCGTAGCGCGCCTTGCCGCCGTCGGACTGGTGGATCCCCATCGCCGAGCAGGTGGTGCCGTCGGACAGGTCGAGCGTCGGCCACGGCGCGCCACGAGGCATGCGCACCGCGACGACCTCGGCCCACTCGAAGCGACGGGTCCGGTAGCCGTTGACGATGACGAGGCCGTCCTCCGTGGCGGTGATGCGCGAACGCGCCAGCGCGTAGAGCAGGGCGTCGCCCACCAGCACGAAGCCCAGCACGGTCAGCCGCTGCGGGACCGTGATCGCGTCCTTGGTCTGCTGCGGGAACGTGAACCACATGAAGATGAAGATCCCGAGCAGCACGATGCCGAAGGCGTACGCCGCGTAGCGCGGGCCGATCGGGCGCCACGTCCGCGGCAGCGGCGGCATCTCGGCGAGCCTCCGCCCGCCCGGGACCTCAGAGTCGGCAGGCATGCAGATCGGTCGTGATGATGCCGCGGGCACCCACGCGGTACAGGTCGTCCATGACGCGCTGGGCCTTCTCGCGCTCGACCATCGAGCGGACCGCGACCCAGCCCTCCCGATGGAGCGGGCTGACCGTCGGGCTCTCGATGCCCGGCGTCAGGGCGACGGCCTGCTCCACGTGGGCGGCCGGGATGTCGTAGTCCATCATCACGTAAGCGCGCGCGACAAGGACGCCCTGCACGCGGCGGAGGAAGATGTCGAGCCCGTCGGGATCCGAGCCGGGACGGGTGATCATCACCGCCTCGGACTCGAGGATCGCGTCGCCGAAGATCTCCAGGCCGGCGTTGCGCAGGCTGGTGCCGGTCTCGACGACGTCGGCGATCGCATCGGCGACGCCGAGCTTGATGCTGCTCTCCACCGCACCGTCGAGGCGTACGACGGTCGCGTCGATGCCCTTCTCGGTGAGGTAGCGGGTCAGCATGCCGTCGTACGACGTCGCGATCCGCTTGCCGGCCAGGTCGGCCTCGCTCGAGCAGGTGCCCGGGACGGCCGCGAAGCGGAACTTGGACCGCCCGAAGCCGAGCTGCATCGCCTCGTCGGCCTTGGCGCCGGAGTCGAGGAGCAGGTCGCGCCCGGTGATGCCGACGTCGAGGGTGCCCTCGCCGACGTACAGGGCGATGTCCTTGGGACGCAGGTAGAAGAACTCGACGCCGTTCTCCGGGTCGAGCTTGGTGAGCTGCTTGGACTCGCTGCGCTGGGCGTAACCGGCCTCGCGCAGGATGGTGGACGCGGCCTCGGAGAGCGCGCCCTTGTTGGGTACGGCGACCTTCAACATCTGAGTTCCTAGAGGTGGGTGTAGACGTCCTCGAGCGTGAGTCCGCTCGCGATGATGAGGACCTGGGCGTGGTAGAGCAGCTGGCTGATCTCCAGCGCCGTCGCCTCGGGGCCCTCGTGCTCGGCGGCCATCCACGACTCGGCGGCTTCCTCGATCAGCTTCTTGCCGATCGCATGGACGCCGGCGTCGAGCTGCTGGACGGTGCCGGATCCCTCCGGCCGCGTGCGGGCCTTCTCGCTCAGCTCAGCGAACAGCTCGTCGAACGTCTTCACAGGTGACAAGCCTAGGGCCGAGCCCTCCTGGATGAGGACTCGGCCCAGTCGGCGGGACCCGGGTGGCGTCAGCCGTGGCGGCGCAGCTTGCGCAGCGTGTACGCCGTCTGCAGCGCGGCGGACGTGGCCTCGTAGCCCTTGTCCTCCTTGGAGCCCTCGAGACCGGCGCGATCCAGGGCCTGCTGCTCGTCGTCGCAGGTGAGCACGCCGAAGCCGATCGGCGTCTGCGCGTCGATCGAGACCCGCGTCAGACCGTCGGTGGCCGCGTTGCAGACGTAGTCGAAGTGCGGCGTGCCGCCGCGGATCACCACGCCGAGCGCGATGACAGCGTCGTACGACGGCGCGAGGGCGGCCGCCGTCACCGGCAGCTCGAAGGTGCCCGGCACCCGGACCACGACCGGTGCCTCGATCTTGAAGTCGGCGAGGGCGCGCTGGGCACCGGCGAGCAGGCCGTCCATGACCTGGGTGTGCCAGCTGGCCGCGACGACCGCGACCCGCAGGTCGTGGCAGTCGATCGGCTCGAGGTCGGGGGCGCCGTGTCCGGCCATGTCAGTTCTCCTCTTCGGTGGTCGAGTAGCCGCGAGCGCCAGCGAGCGGCGTATCGAGACCCTCGTCCTGGTGGTCCAGCGCGAGGTCGGGCAGCTCGTGGCCCATCCGGTCCCGCTTGGTGAGCAGGTAGGCGAGGTTGTGGTCGTTCGGGTGCGGGGTCAGCGGCACGCGCTCGGCGACCTTGATCCCGTAGTCCTCGAGGTTCTCGACCTTGTCGGGGTTGTTGGTCATCAGCCGCACGTCGCCGATGCCCAGGTCGCGCAGGATCTGGGTGGCCGCGCCGTAGTGGCGCGCGTCCGCCGGCAGGCCGAGGTCGAGGTTGGCGTCGACCGTGTCGCGGCCGCCGTCCTGCAGCTGGTAGGCCTGCAGCTTCGCGACCAGGCCGATCCCCCGGCCCTCGTGGCCGCGCAGGTAGACCACGACCCCGCGGCCCTCCTGGACGATCCGGTCCATCGCCTCGTTGAGCTGCGGGCCGCAGTCGCACCGCTGCGAGCCGAAGACGTCGCCGGTGAGGCACTCGGAGTGCACCCGGGTCAGGACCGGTGTGCCGTCGGAGAGGCTGGCCGGGTCGCCGTACACGAGGGCGACGTGCTCGCTGCCGTCGACGGTGATCGTGTAGCCGAAGGCGGTGAAGTCGCCGTGCGTCGTGGGGAGCCGGGTCTCGGCGTTGCGCACCACGTGCACCTCGGTACGCCGGCGGTAGCGGACCAGGTCCTCGATGGAGATCATCGCGAGCCCGTGCTCGTCGGCGAACGCGCGCAGCTCGGTGGCGCGCTTCATCGTGCCGTCCTCGTTGACGACCTCGACCAGGACGCCGGCCGGCGTGAGCCCCGCGAGGCGGGCCAGGTCGACGGCGGCCTCGGTGTGGCCCCGGCGTACCAGCACGCCTCCCTCGCGATAGCGCAACGGGAACACGTGACCGGGGCGGGTGAGCTCCCACGGCTCGGTGGCGCTGTCGGCCAGCACGCGCGCCGTGTGGGCGCGGTCCTTGGCGGAGATGCCGGTGGAGACGCCGTCGCGGGCATCGACCGAGATGGTGTACGCCGTGCGGTAGGCGTCCTTGTTGTGCGGGGTCATCAGCGGGATCTCGAGCCGGTCGAGCATCTCCCCCGGCATCGGCACGCAGATCACGCCGCTGGAGTGGCGGATGGTGAACGCCATCAGCTCCGGCGTGGCCTTCGAGGCGGCGAAGATGATGTCGCCCTCGTTCTCGCGGCCCTCGTCGTCGACCACGATGACGGCCTTGCCGTCGCGGATGTCGGCGATGGCGCGCTCGACCGGGTCGAGGCGCACGCCGCCGTGCTGGACGCTGTGGCTCATCGGTTCACTCCTGACTGCAGCAACTTCTCGACGTGCTTGGCAAGGATGTCGGCCTCGAGGTTCACCCGGTCGCCCACCTGGCGGAAGCCGAGCGTGGTGCGGGCGAGGGTCTCGGGGATCAGGCTGATGGTGAAGCTGTCCTGCTTCGCCTCGACGACGGTCAGGCTGATGCCGTCGACGGTGATCGAGCCCTTGTCGACCAGGTAGCGGCTGAGGTGCTCGGGGAGGCTGATCTCCACGACCTCCCAGTGCTCGCTCGGGGTGCGCGACAGGATCTCGCCGACGCCGTCGACGTGGCCCTGGACGATGTGGCCGCCGAGCCGGGTCTGCGGGGTGACGGCGCGCTCGAGGTTGACCCGGTCGCCGGGCTGGACGCCGCGCAGCGAGGTCTTGTCGAGCGTCTCCTGCATGACGTCGGCGGTCCAGGTGCCATCGGTGCGCTCGGCGACGGTCAGGCAGCAGCCGTTGACCGCGATCGAGTCGCCCAGCCCGGCGTCGGTGAGCACGGTGGTGGCGTCGATGGTGAGCCGGATCGCGTCGCCCTGGTCCTCCAGTGCGGCGACGGTGCCGAGCTCCTCGACGATGCCGGTGAACATCTCTACTTCTCCTCGTTGGTCGGGGTGACGCGGGGGCGCAGCGTGAGCCGCAGGTTGATCAGCTCGTCGGCAGGGTCGTCGGAGGCCGGTAGCAGCACAAGGGAATCGACCAGGTCGAACCGAAGCGCCTTGTCGATGCTGCGGATCCCGAGCCGGCCCACCGCCGACCTGCCGCTGCCGAGCAGGGTCGGTGCGACGTAGGTGACGACCTCGTCGACCAGGCCGGCCTTGAGGAACACCGCGGCCAGCTTGGGGCCGCCCTCGAAGAGCACGTGCTGGCGGTCGTGGTCCTGGTAGAGGCTGCGCAGCGCCTCGAGCGGGTCGTGGGTGCGCAGCTGGACCGTGGCGGCCGCGTCGTCGAAGACCCGCCGGCTCTGCGGGAGGTCACGGTTGCCCATCACCGCGCGGAGCGGCTGGCTCAGCAGCAGCTCACCGTCGGCGTCGCGGACGGTGAGGTGCGGGTCGTCGACCTCGACCGTGTTCGAGCCGACGAGCATCGTGTCGCAGAGCGCGCGGAGGACGTGGGCGTCGCGGCGGGCCGCTGCGCTGCTCACCCAGCGGCTGCTGCCGTCGGTGGCCGCGCTGCGGCCGTCCAGGGTCGTCGCGAACTTCCAGGTGACGAAGGGCCGGCCGTGCTCGTGGGCGAAGGTCCAGGTCGGGTTGAGGGCCCGGGCGTCCTCGGCGAGCAGACCGGTGTCGGTCTCAACCCCGGCCGCCTCGAGGGTCTCGATGCCACCGCCCGCGAGGGGGTTCGGGTCGCGCTGGGCGATCACCACCCGGCGTACTCCTGCGGCGATGAGGGCCTGGGAGCACGGACCGGTGCGGCCGGTGTGGTTGCAGGGCTCGAGGGTGACGACCGCGGTCGCGCCCCGGGCTGCGTCGCCCGCGGCACGCAACGCCTCGACCTCGGCGTGCGGGGTGCCGGCGCCGTGGTGGAAGCCCTCGGCGATGACCTCGCCGTCGGGCGTCAGCAGGACGCAGCCGACACGCGGGTTCGGGTGCAGGGGTACGCCGGGGGCGGCTGCGATGGCGAGCGCGCGACGCATGGCGTCGTACTCGTCGGCGAAGGCCACTTGCTGCTCCTCACGGGTCCTCTGCTCGGGACTCCGGGGCATCAGTGGCTCACGACGCGTGGGCGTCGAGAGGTGCGTGCACTTCCCATCCGGACTTTGACCGTCGGTCCAGGAGTTGCACCTGGTCAACCGACCACTGGCTGTGGTCGGGTCGCGGACTTTCACCGCCGGCTCGGAGTTTCACCGACCCCAGAGCACGCGAGCTCTTGTGGGTCCATGGTGACACATCCGCCCCGGGGGTCGGTGGGTGAGTCCCGTCACGGACGGTTGTCCACAGGTGCCGGAGGGCGCGGTTGCGGGCCGGGGTCCGGCGGCGGACGGTGGGGCGATGATCTCGGCGATCCTCGAACGACAGTCAGGTGTGATCTCGCGCGAGCAGGCGTACGACGGCGGCATGGACGACGGGGACCTCCGCCGACTGGTCCGTCGCCGGCGGTGGGCGCGGGTCCATCCCGGCGTGTACGTCGACCACACCGGTCCCCTCACCTGGCTGCAGCGCGCGTGGGCGGCGGTGCTGTTCTGCGGACCGGCTGCCGCGTTGTGCCACGCGTCGGCACGGCGGGCGGCGGACGGGCCGGGGCGCGTCGGGGCCGACGAGGGCGTCATCCACGTGGCGATCGACCACCGACGTACCGTCCGGGCACCGGCGGGCGTGCGGGTGCACCGGGTGGTCGCGCTGGACGCGACCGTGAGCTGGCGGACGTCGCCACCCCGGCAGCGGCTCGAGCACGTCGTGATCGCCCGCGCGGCCGCCGCTCCGCGCGACATCGACGCCGTCGCCGAGATCGGCCGTGCCGTGGGGGCGCGGCTGACGACCGCTGCACGGCTGGTCGAGGCGTTGGACACGACGCCCCGGGTGGCGCGGCGCCGGTTCCTGTCGGCCGTGCTGGCCGATGTCGGTGCGGGCACATGCACGGCACTCGAGCGCGGCTACCTCAGCCGGGTGGAGCGGGCGCACGGCCTGCCCGGCACAGGGCGGACGCTGCAGGACTCCTCCGGCGGCGCCGTCCGCACGCTCCGGTACGCCGAGGGGCTGGTCGTCCTGCTCGACGGCCGCTTCCCCGTGCGGGCGGGCGAGGAGCTCCCCGACACCGACGTGGTCCGGCTCGGGTGGCACCAGGTCCACGAGAAGGGATGCGCCACCGCGGCGAGGATCGCGGCGATGCTCAGGGCGCGGGGTTGGGAGGGGCAGGTCCGGTCGTGCCCGAGGTGCCTGCCACCGCTCGCCCGCGCGGCGTGAGCTACTGGTGGGCGCAGGCCTTCGCCGCCTTGTCGCGCAACGCCTCGACCATCGCGTCCGGGTCGTCGGCGGAGTAGACGGCGGAGCCGGCCACGAACGTGTCGGCGCCGGCCTCGGCGCAGCGCTCGATCGTCTCGAGGCTCACACCCCCGTCGACCTGGAGCCAGATGTCGCCGCCGGTGCGCTCGATCAGCTCACGCGTGCGCTGGATCTTGGGCAGCACGAAGTCCATGAACCGCTGGCCGCCGAAGCCGGGCTCGATGGTCATCAGCAGGACCATGTCGAACTCGCCGAGCAGGTCGGCGTACGGCTCGATGGAGGTGGCCGGGTTGAGCGCCAGGCTGGCTCGCGCGCCGGCCTTACGGATCTCCCGTGCCGTCCGGATCGGGGCCTTCGCGGCCTCGGCGTGGAAGGTCACCGAGCGGCAGCCGGCCTCGACGTACGTCACGGCGTTGCGATCGGGGTCCTCGATCATCAGGTGGGCGTCGAGCGGGAGGTCCGTGCTGCGCGCGAGAGCCTCGACCATGGTCGGGCCGAAGGTCAGGTTGGGCACGAAGTGGTTGTCCATGACGTCGACGTGGACCCAGTCCGCGCTGGGGATCCGGGCAACCTCCGCCCCGAGGTTCGCGAAGTCGGCGTTGAGGATCGACGGCGTGATCTGGATGCCCACGGCCCGGAGTCTAGGAGGTGACCGCCGGACGGAGGACGCCGCTCACCCGGGTGGGCCATCGTGGTCCGGCCGAACTGCTGATCCCGCGTACCTCGGCGGCACCGATGATCGTTGGGGAAGAGCTGGGACGACGAGGAGGTGCGTCATGCCGATGATGAACAGCGAGGCCCGCAAGCGGGCCGTGTCCGGGGCGGTCATGCCCAACGGATCCACCGACCCCCGGCTGCTCGCGCACCGCCTGGCCGACCAGTGGGACGCCGAGGCCGATCACGAGGACGCCTGCGGCAACGGCTTCGCCGCGGTCATCCTACACGCGAACGCGCGGGAGCTCCGGGCGGCGTTGTCACTCCCGATCAGCGCCTGAGTCCGTCTTCTCCGTCGGCCGCGCCCTCGGCCTCGTCGCGATCGGCCCACGCGACCAGCGGGGCGATGTCGAAGACGTGGTCGTCGATGTCGTGGTGGAGGTCGCCGAGCTCGGCGTACCGCTGCGGCACGGTGCGGATGGTGAAGTCCCTGGGGTCGGCCGCGTCGATCTCGTCCCAGCGGATCGGGGTGGAGACGCGGGCGTCGGGGAGGCCGCGCACCGAGTACGCCGCCGCGATGGTGTGGTCGCGGGCGTTCTGGTTGTAGTCGACGAAGACGGCCCGGGGGTCGCGGTCCTTCTTCCACCAGGTGGTGGTGACCAGGTCGGGCGCGCGTCGCTCGACCTCGCGCGCGAAGGCGAGGGCCGCCCGGCGTACGCCCTTGTGGTCGAGCTCGGGCTTGATCCGGACGTAGACGTGCAGGCCCTTGGAGCCGCTGGTCTTGGGGTAGCCGACCGCGCCGAGCTCGTCGAGGACCTCGTGCGCGACGTGGGCGGCCCGCCGGATGTCGTCGTACGTCGACTCCGGGCCGGGGTCGAGGTCGATGCGCCACTCGTCGGGCTGCTCGGTGGTGCCGCGGCGGCTGTTCCAGGGGTGGAACTCGACCGTCGACATCTGGACCGCCCAGATCACCGCCCCGAGCTCGGTCACGCAGAGCTCGTCAGCCGTCCGCTTCCACCGCGGGAAGTACAGCTGGACCGTCTCGACCCAGTCGGGCGCGCCCGCCGGCAGCCGCTTCTGGTGCACCTTCTCCCCCGGCTCCCCGGTCAGCCCCTTGGGGAACCGGTGCAGCATGCAGGGCCGCTCGAAGAGCGCGTTGACGATGCCGTCGCCGACCGAGAGGTAGTACTCGACGAGGTCGAGCTTGGTCGCGCCGATCTCCGGGAAGTAGATGCGGTCCGGATTGGTCACCTTGACCACGCGGTTCTCGACCTCGACCTCGGTGAACGGGCTCGCCACGTCGGCAACCCTAGTGCGCCGCGAGGCTCCCGCCGGTGAAGCGCTCGTCGTCGGTGACCTCGCGGATCACCGGGAGCCAGGCCGGCGGGTCGGCAGGTACGACGTCGCCCCGGTCGATCTCGGCCACCAGCGTGCCGTCGTCGTGCTCGTCGACGGCGATGACGAGGCCGTCGGTGACGACCTCGCGCAGCCGGAGCCGGGTGCCGTCGACGTACCGATCGGTGATGGCGGAGACGCGGGTGACGCCCTCGGGGAGGGCGGAGAGGAGGAAGCGGCGCTCACCGCCAGCCGAGCGCGGGCGCGATATGGGTGAGGATCGACTCGATGACGTGGGCGTTGTAGTCGACGCCGAGCTGGTTGGGCACGGTGAGGAGCAGGGTGTCCGCGGCCGCGATCGCCTCGTCCTCACCGAGCTGCTCGATGAGGACGTCGGGCTCGGCGGCGTACGAGCGACCGAAGATCGCGCGCATGTTGTCGATCTCGCCGATCTGGTCGTCGTCCGGACGGTCGCCGAAGTAGGCGCGGTCCGTGTCGGAGACCAGCGGGAAGATCGACCGGCTCACCGACACCCGCGCCGCGCGGTCGTGCCCGGCCTCCGCCCAGGCCTCGCGGAAGATCCGGATCTGCTCGGCCTGCTGGACGTGGAACGGCTGGCCGCTCTCGTCCTCCTTGAGCGTGGAGCTCATCAGGTGCATGCCCTTCTCGGCGGCCCAGCGGGCCGTGCCGTTGGACGCGGCACCCCACCAGATCCGGTCGCGCAGGCCGTCGGAGTGCGGCTCGAGCCGCAGCAGGCCGGGCGGGTTCGCGAACATCGGACGCGGGCTCGGCTGCGCGAACCCCTCGCCCTCGAGCACCGAGAGCAGCACCTCGGTGTGCCGGCGCGCCATGTCGGCCTCGGTCTCGCCCTCGGCGGGGGCGTAGCCGAAGTAGCGCCAGCCGTCGACGACCTGTTCCGGTGAGCCGCGCGAGATGCCGAGCTGCAGGCGCCCGTCGGCGATCAGGTCGGCGGCGCCGGCGTCCTCGGCCATGTACAGCGGGTTCTCGTAGCGCATGTCGATGACGCCCGTGCCGATCTCGATGCGCTCGGTCTTCGCCCCGATCGCGGCGAGCAGCGGGAAGGGGCTCGCGAGCTGGCGGGCGAAGTGGTGCACCCGGAAGTAGGCGCCGTCGGCGCCGAGCTCCTCGGCGGCGACGGCGAGGTCGATCGACTGGTGGAGCACGTCGGACGCCGACCGCGCCTGCGACGACGGCACCGGCGTCCAGTGGCCGAAGCTGAGGAACCCGATCTTCTTCATGTTGGTTGAACCTTCAACGTGTCTCCTGGATTCCCTCGGCCGCTCCTGCGTCGTGCTCGCCACGCTAGTCCCGCGGCGTCGTACCGTCGGCGCACCGGCCCTCGCGAGCGCCGCTGCAACGTGGCGACGGGGTCGAGGCGTCCAAGGAGATGTGATGGCAGACGACGAGTTCACGACCTTCGTGTGGGAGACAGGTACCCGCCTCCACCGCGCCGCTCTGCTGCTCACCGGCGATCACCACCTCGCCGAGGACCTGACCCAGGCGACGTACGCCAAGGTCTTCGCGTCCTGGCGCCGGGTGCGCGCGACGGACAACCCGTTCGGCTACGCCCGCGCCACCCTGCTCAACACCTACCTGTCGCACCGCCGGCTGCGGCGCAACAGCGAGCGGCCCAGCGACCTCTCGGCCGAGGACGGCGGCACCGTCGCCGCGGTCGACCCGGCCGACCGCCTGGACCTGCTCGCCGCGCTGGCCACCCTCGACCCGCTCGACCGGGCGGTCGTCGTCCTGCGCTACTGGGATGACCGCAGCGTGAGCGACGTGGCGCTCGACCTCGGCCTCACCGAGACCACCGTCCGCACCCGCGCTCGCCGCGCCCTCCAGCGCCTCCGCCCCCACGTCTCCGAAAGGACCTCCTCGTGAACGACGAATCCCACCTCGAGTCCGGTCTCGGCACCGCCCTGCGCGCGTACGCCGAGTCCACGTCCACCGATCTCGACGCCCTCGTCACCCGCTCGCGCCTGGCCGGCACCCGGATCCGACGGCGCCGCCGCGTCGGCGTCACGCTCGGCACCGCCACCGCGGTCGCCGGCGTCGTCGGCCTCGCCTCGGTCGGAGGCATCCTGTCCGGCGGGACCACGGCGAAGCAGCAGGGCTTCGCCGCCCAGCCTGACACCGCCGCGCTGGCGGCCGGGCAGAGGATCGACCTCGGTCACGGCCTGGTCGGCACCGTGCATGCCTGCAAGAAGGAGCCCGCAAGCCTCGGCGCCTGCGTGGTGCCCCATGTCGCCGCTCCCGCGGTGAGCTTCAACCGCAAGGGCATCGGAACCGGCTACGCCCTCGTGGTGACCGGTCGCGCCCCGAAGGGCGCCCTGGCCCAGGCCGCGGTCTTCGACCGCATCCAGCGGCGGTTGCCCGGCATCGCCATCGTGATGCCGCAGGCGCACCAGATGGCCGGGACGTCCGCACCACCCGCGATCTACCAGGGGCAGGACGTGACGATCCACCTCGCGGGGTGGAAGCAGGTCGGGCCGGTCGCCGACGACAAGGAGACGCTCGAGGGCCCGGGTGGCGCGGTCGCCGACATCGTCTGGCGCGACGGCTCCGAGCACGACGCCTGGGCCGCCTCCTCGGACAAGGGGAACGCGCCCGGTGTCTGGACCAGCGCGGTCCACGACGGCGTCTTCGTCAGCATCCAGGGCGGTCTGGGCACCACCGATGCGGACATCCAGGCCCTCGGCGCCTCGCTGACCTGGAACTAGGAGCTCCTAGCGCTTCCGCAGCAGCGCGAGGAACATCGCGTCGGTGCCGTGCCGGTGCGGCCAGAGCTGGGCCGTGCCCGGCAGCGGGCCGGCGGCATCGGTGAGGTTCGGGAGCAGCGGCGTCACGTCCTCCAGGTGTACGTCGCTCCGCTCGGCCAGCACGTGCTCGACCACACCGGCCGTCTCGGCCAGGACCGGCGAGCAGGTCGCGTAGAGCACCACGCCTCCCGGGCGGACCAGGTCCAGGGCGCTGAGCAGCAACCGCCGCTGGAGGTCGACGAGGACCGGCAGGTCGGCCGGCGTACGACGCCACCGGGCCTCGGGCCGGCGGCGCAATGCACCCAGGCCGGAGCACGGCGCGTCGACGAGCACGCGGTCGAAGCTGCCCGGCTCGAACGGGGCCGCGGTGCCGTCGCCCTCGACGACCGTGACGTCGCCGCCGGCCGCTGCGATCGGCGCGAGGTTGCGCTCGACCAGGCGCGCGCGGTGGTCGTGCAGCTCGAGTGCCGTCAACGAGGCGCCGCGCTGGCGGGCGAGCGCCGCCAGCAGCGCCGCCTTGCCGCCGGGGCCCGCGCAGAGGTCCAGCCAGCGCTCCCCTTCGGTCCTTGAGCCTGTCGAAGGGTCGAGCGGGGCGGTCGCCGCTGCGAGGGCCACCAGCTGCGAGCCCTCGTCCTGCACGCCCGCGCGACCGTCGGCCACGGCGCGGACCGCGCCGGGGTCACCGCCCTCGAGCACCACCCCGAACGGGCTGTACGCCGTCGGCTCCCCCGGCAGCTCGGACGGCTCGCAGAGCCCGGGTCGTGCCACGAGGGTCACCCGGGGCGGCACGTTGTCGGCGGCGAGCAGGGCGTCCGGGTCGGCATGCGGGTCGGCACGGAGCAGCTCCTCGACCACCCAGACCGGGTGGCTGGTGCGGATCGCCAGGTCCGCCGGGCTGCTTCCCGGGGCGAGCTCGGCCAGCCAGTCGTCGAGGTCGCGCTTGGCCACCGAGCGGAGCACGGCGTTGACGAAGCCGCCGGCGCCCTGTCCCTTGCGGTCGCGGGCGAGGTCGACGCTGGTCGAGATCGCCGCGTGCGTCGGGACGCGCATCGACAGCAGCTGGTGGGCGCCCATCCGCAGCACGTCGAGGACGGTCACCTCGACCTTGCGCAGCGGCCGGTCGATGCAGGCGGCCAGGACGGCGTCGTACGTGCCCTGACGGCGGATCGTGCCCGAGGCGAGCTCGGTGACGAAGCCCGCGTCACGGCCGTCGAGCCCGAAGGTGCTGATCACGCCGGGCAGGACCAGGTTCGTGTAGGCGTCGTCGGAGCGGACCGCCTGCAGCACGGCGAGTGCCGCGGCCCGGGGCTTGTCGACGCGGCGCGGGCGACTCACTCGAACCGGGCCCCGTCCGGCAACCGCGCACCGCGGGCCCAGTCCGCGGCGCCCATCTGCTTCTTGCCGAACGCCTTCACCTCGCCGAGGCGTACGGCGCCGCGGGCCGTGCCGACGAGCACCTCGTTCTTCCCGATGCCGAGCAGGCCGGGGGCGAGCTCGTCGGTGTCGACCGGGGTGACCGGGCCGAGCTTGACCCGCTCGCCGGCGTACTCGGTCCACGCGCCGGGGAACGGGCTGCACGCGCGGATGCGCCGGTCGACCGCCATCGCGGGCTCGGTCCAGTCGACGCGGGCGTCCTCGACCTCGATCTTGGCGGCGTAGGTGATGCCGTCCGTCGGCTGCTCGCGTGCCTCGATCTGGCCGCTCTCGATGCCGTCGAGCGTCGCGACGAGCAGGTGGGCACCGCCCTCGGCCAGGCGCCCGAGCAGGTCGCCGGCGGTGTCGGTGGGTCGGACGACCTCCGTCATCAGCCCGTACGTCGGACCCGCGTCGAGCTCCTTCACGATGCGGAACGTCGTCGCACCGGTCATCTCGTCGCCCGCCCAGATCGAGCGCTGCACCGGCGCCGCACCGCGCCACGCGGGCAGCAGCGAGAAGTGCAGGTTGATCCAGCCGTGCCGCGGGATGTCGAGGGCCGACTGCGGCAGCAGCGCGCCGTACGCGACCACCGGGCAGCAGTCGGGGGCGAGCGCCTGCAGCTGTTCCTGGAAGTCGGGGTCGCGGGGGTGCGACGGCTTGAGGACCGGTACGCCGAGCTCCTCGGCCCGCGCCCCCACCGGGCTCGGGGTGAGGCGTCGGCCGCGGCCCGCGGGCGCGTCCGGGCGCGTCACCACACCGACGAGCTCGTGGGGAGACGCGGCGATGGCCTCGAGCGACGGCAGCGCCACCTCGGGTGTCCCCGCGAAGACGACCTTCACGACTCCGCCCTCACAGGCCGAACCCACCCGTGGCGTGTGGGGAGACCCGGATCTGGGGCTGCTCGAGGCCGAACCAGTCCGACTCCCGGATCTCCCGCATCGCGGCCTTGCGGGCGTCGGACTCGATCCGGTCGATGAACAGGATGCCGTCGAGGTGGTCGGTCTCGTGCTGGATCGCCCGGGCGAGCAGCTCGGAGCCCTCGATGCGGACCGGGTCGCCGTACATGTTGAAGCCGGAGGCCACGACGGACAGCGCACGTCGGCAGTCGTAGGTCAGCTCGGGCAGCGACAGGCACCCCTCGGGGCCGTCCTGGATGTCGTCGGACAGCTCGAGGACCGGGTTGATCAGGTGGCCGACCTCGCCGTCGACGTACCAGGTGAAGGCGCGGAGCCCGACGCCGATCTGCGGGGCGGCGAGGCCGGCGCCCGGCGCGTCGAGCATGGTGTCGGTGAGGTCGGCGACCAGCTGGCGCACCTCGGCGTCGAAGTCGACGACCTCGATCGCCTTCTTGCGCAGGATCGGGTCGCCGAAGAGTCGGATGGGTCGCACAGCCACGTGCGCAAGCCTAGAGGTCCGGCGGCCGGCAGCGTGGCGGGAGTCGGGCCGGCCGCCTCCGGACCCGCGCGCGCCTACGGAGCCGTGCCCTCGAGGTCGGTCCGACGGAGCCACGCTCGGCCATCACAGGTCCGGCGGCCGGCAGCGTGGCGGGAGTCGGGCCGGCCGCCTCCGGACCCGCTCGCGCCTACGGAGCCGTGCCCTCGAGGTCGGTCCGACGGAGCCACGCTCGGCCATCACAGGTCCGGCGGCCGGCAGCGTGGCGGGAGTCGGGCCGGCCGCCTCCAAACCCGCTCGCGCCTACGGAGCCGTGCCCTCGAGGTCGGTCCGACGGAGCCACGCTCGGCCATCACAGGTCGGAGGGGTCGACCCTCACCTTGACGGGATCGAGCTTCCGCGCGGAGCGGACCCGGTTGAGCTCGCGGCAGGCGGCGCTCAGGTACGGACCCTCGACGTACGGGACCCGTACGACGACGCGCGACTGCTCGTCCTCGACCGGCAGCGGCCCGAGGACCTCCGCGTGCTCGGGCAGGTCGAGGATCGTCAGGGCGTCGTCGACCGCGCCCGGGTCGCCGGTGATCGTGACCAGCCGGCTGACCGGCGGCAGGTGGGCGGACGCACGGTCGTCGAGCTCGTGCTCCGCGAAGGCGGCCGGCGCCCAGCGGACCAGGGTCTGCAGGACGGGGTCGGCCGGGTCACCGACGGCGAGCGCCCGCCCACCGGGGCGGACCAGGGCCGCGGCGTTCATCCAGCGCCGCAACGCCTCCTCGCGCACCCGCAGCGACGGACGCGCCAGCGCCAGCCACGTGTCGAGCAGGACCACGGCGGCATAGCCGGCGCCCTCGACCACGGGCTCCGCCCCCGGCGTGCTGACGACGATGGACCGCGGACGGTCGGGCACGGTGGATCGCACCTGCTGGCCGCCCGAGCTGACCACGCGGACGCCGGGGAAGGCCCGACCGAGCTCCTCGGCGGTCCGCGACTCCCCCACCACGGGCGCACGGAGGCCGCGGTCGCCACACGCGGGACAGACCCACGCGGTGTCCTCGGCACCGCACCAACCGCAGGTGGGCGGTGCCGTCGCGGCGTCCTGGCGGAGCGGTCCGGTGCAGGTGCGACACCGGGCGGCGGTCCGGCAGGTGGCGCAGGCCAGCGCGGCGGCGTACCCCTGGCGGGGGACCTGGACGAGCACCGGACCGGCCTCGACGGCGTCGCGGATCAGCCGGTGCACCTCCTGCGGGAGGCGGGCGCTCCGCGCCCACGGGTCGCGGTGCAGCTCGAAGTCGGTCGCGCCGGTGACGCCGGAGGTCACGTGCGCCCGCAACGCGTGGCGGTGCGGCGTCAGCTCGACAGCGACACCGGTGCGGACGAGCAGCTGTCCCTCGGGGGTGCGGGTGTGGCCGCCGATCACCAGCGCCGCGCCCTCCACCTCCGCGCGGATCATCGCGACCTCGCGGGTGTGGAAGTACGGCGCCCGCGGCTCCTCGTGCAGGTCGTCGCCGTCGTCCCACACGACCACGAGCCCGAGGTCGCGGACCGGCGCGAAGACAGCGCTGCGCGGGCCCACCACGACCCGCGTCTCGCCGCGGCTGATCGCGAGGAAGTCGCGGTAGCGCTGGGCCGGGCCGGAGTCGGCGGACAGCACGACGTGCGGGCACGCGGCGGCGTCGAGCGCCGCGCCGACCCGGGTCGCGTCCCGCCCGTCCGGGACGACGACGAGCGTCCCGCGGCCTCCCGCGAGCGTCGCCGACGCCGCGGCCGCCACCTGGTCGACCCACGGCGCTCCCGGCAGCGCGCCCCACACCACCCGCGGGCTGTCGCCCCGCGCGAGCGCCTGCACCAGCTCCGGTCCGCGCGGCCAGGCCGCCCAGGCCGCCGGCTCGACGCGCCCCTTGGGCACGGGCGCCGGGACCCACGGCTCCTTCTCGACGGTGGCGTGCCGCGGCGGCACGGCCAGGCGCAGCAGCGAGGAGCGGGTGCCGGCGTACCTCTCGGCGACGCGGTCGATCACCGCGAGCACCTGCGGGTGCAGCACCGGCTCCGGGCTCACGACGCGACGCAGCGGCGCCAGCCGGCCCGCGTGGTCGCTGTCGGCCCGCCGCTCGAGGACGAACCCGTCCACGTCCTGTCCGGCGAAGCGCACCTTCACCCGGACCCCGGCCCGCGCCGACTCGGCCATCGTCACCGGCACGGCGTAGTCGAACTCCCGGTCCAGGTGCGCGAACGGCAGGTCGGGCACCACCCGGGCCACCGGCAGCTCGTCCGTGATCTCCACCGACGCCGCCTTGCGGGCGCGGGTCGCGGCCGCCTTCGCGCGCCCCTCCGCGGCACGGTCACGGACCAACCCCGGGAGGTCCAAAAATGGCTCGTCGGGGGTCATGTCCAAGCCTCGTCGATCGGGCGAAGCCCGAGCGACGTCGGGCGAGGAGGTCGAGTGTCGCCGCGGCCGAGCTCGCGAGGCCGCGACGCGACGTATCGAGACCCCCGAAGAAGAAGATCGGCCGCAACCACACAGAGAACTCTGTCAGTTGCGGCCGACACTTCGTCGGGGCAGGTCAGATGCCCGCGGCAGCCTTCAGCGCGTCGGCGCGGTCGGTGCGCTCCCAGGTGAACTCGGGGAGCTCGCGGCCGAAGTGACCGTACGCCGCGGTCTTGGCGTAGATCGGGCGACGCAGGTCGAGGTCGCGCAGGATGGCTGCGGGACGCAGGTCGAACACCTGCAGCACGGCCTCCTGGATCTTCTCGTCCGGGACGACGCCGGTGCCGAAGGTCTCGACGAAGACGCCGACCGGCTTGGCGACGCCGATGGCGTAGGCGACCTGGACCTCGGCGCGACGGGCCAGGCCCGCGGCGACGATGTTCTTGGCGACCCAGCGCATGGCGTAGGCGGCCGAGCGGTCGACCTTGGACGGGTCCTTGCCCGAGAAGGCGCCGCCACCGTGGCGGGCCATGCCGCCGTAGGTGTCGACGATGATCTTGCGGCCGGTCAGGCCGGCGTCACCCATCGGGCCGCCGACGACGAACTTGCCGGTCGGGTTGATGTGCAGCTTGTAGCCGTCGAACGGGACGCTCGTCTTGAACTGCTCGAGGACGGGCTCGATGACCTTCGCCTTGATGTCCGCGGCGATCTGCTCCTGGCTCACGTCCTCGGCGTGCTGGGTCGACAGCACGACGGTGTCGACCCGGACGGCGCGGTCGTCCTCGTCGTACTCGATGGTGACCTGGGTCTTGCCGTCGGGGCGCAGGTACGGCAGCGTGCCGTCCTTGCGGACCTCGGTGAGCTTCTCGGCGAGCGTCTGCGCGATCTTGATCGGCAGCGGGAACAGCTCCGGGGTGTCGTCGCACGCGTAGCCGAACATCAGGCCCTGGTCGCCCGCACCCTGCTGGTCCAGCTCGTCGGCCGAGCCGCCGAGCCGCACGTCCTCGGCGGTGTCGACCCCCTGCGCGATGTCGGGCGACTGCGCGCCGATCGCGACCTGGACGCCGCAGGAGTTGCCGTCGAAGCCCTTGTCGGAGGAGTCGTAGCCGATCTCGAGCACCTTCTGGCGGACGAGCTGGGCGACCGGGGCGTACGCCTCGGTGGTCACCTCGCCGGCCACGACGACGAGGCCGGTGGTCAGCAGCGTCTCGACCGCGACGCGGCTGGTGGGGTCGTGCTCGAGGAGGTAGTCGAGCACGGTGTCGCTGATCTGGTCAGCGATCTTGTCCGGGTGACCCTCGGTCACGGACTCCGAGGTGAACAGACGTCCAGTCACTGCTAACTCCTGGTCTAGATAGGGGTGCCGTAGAGGACTGTACGTGGCCCTCCCACGGGTGCGTCCGAAGTCCGGACATTGGTCTCAGGAAATGAGCGCTGCTACACGATCCCAGATGACGTGCGCGAGAGCCGACTTCGACCCGCGGGGAACCGATGTCGAGGAGCCGTCGGCCGCGAGGATCACGGCCTCGTTCTCCTCCTCGCCGAAGACCGCTCCACCGCTGACGTCGTTGACGACCAGCAGGTCGCAGCCCTTGCGGGCGAGCTTGGCGCGGGCCAGGTCGAGCACGCCGCCGGTCGCGTCACCGGTCTCGGCGGCGAAGCCGACCACCACGATGCCCGGGCGCGGGCGGTGGTGGCTGAGCTCCTTGAGGATGTCGGGGTTCTGCTCGAGCTCGATCGTCGGCGCGGAGCCGTCGGTCGCCTTCTTGATCTTCACGCTCGAGGTCGTCACCGGGCGGAAGTCCGCGGGCGCGGCGGCCATGACCACCGCGTCGGCGCTGCCCGCCGCCGCGAGCACCGCGTCACGCAGCTCCGCGGTCGACCGGACGCCGACCACCTTGACGCCCGCCGGGTCCGGCAGCGTCACATTGGCCGCGATCAGCGTCACCTCGGCGCCGCGGGCGGCGGCGGCGCGGGCCAGCGCGTAGCCCTGGCGGCCCGAGGAGCTGTTGCCGAGGTAGCGCACCGGGTCGAGCCGCTCACGGGTGCCGCCGGCGGACACGACGACGTGGCGTCCCGCCAGGTCGAGAGCCGGTACGGCGCCGCGCGCGAGGACCTCCGCGCACAGCTCGAAGATCTCGGCGGGGTCGGGCAGCCGGCCCTTACCGGTGTCCTTGCCGGTCAGACGCCCCTCGGCGGGCTCGATCACGACGGCGCCGCGGGCGCGCAGCGTGGCCACGTTCACCTGCGTCGCCGGGTGCTCCCACATCTCGGTGTGCATCGCCGGGGCGAACACGACCGGGCAGCGCGCCGTCAGGAGCGTGTTGGTGAGCAGGTCGTCGGCCAGGCCGTGGGCCGCACGCGCGAGGGTGTTCGCCGTCGCCGGCGCCACCACGACCAGGTCGGCCTCCTGGCCGATCCGGACGTGCGGGACATCGGTGATGTTCTCGAACACCTCGGTCGCGACCGACTTGCCCGAGAGCGCCTCCCACGTGGGGGCACCGACGAACTCCAGCGCGGACGCGGTGGGGACGACGGTGACGTCGTGCCCCGACTCGGTGAACCGCCGCAGCAGCTCGCACGCCTTGTAGGCGGCGATGCCGCCCGAGACGCCCAGGACGACCCGGGACACGGTCGTTGCCCTCAGGTCACTCGGTCTCGGAGAGCGGCGCCTCGGCGGCAGCCTCGGCCGCGGCCAGCTCGGCCGGGTCGATCTCCTCGCAGGTCAGCAGGTCGGCGCTGATCTCGCGCAGCGCGATCGACAGCGGCTTCTCCTGCACGTGGGTCTCCACGAGCGGGCCGACGTACTCCAGCAGGCCCTCGCCGAGCTGGGAGTAGTAGGCGTTGATCTGCCGGGCGCGCTTGGCTCCGTAGAGGACCAGACGGTACTTGCTGTCGGTCTTGGCGAGCAGGTCATCGATCGGGGGGTTGGTGACACCCACGGCGTCGATGTTCGGGGCAGACACTACGGAGATACCTCACGGTCGGATGACGGGGAACCCAACAATGCTACCAACTCCTCCGCAGCAGCATGAACTTCGCGGTTGACGATCGTCGCGTCGAACTCGCTCTCCGACGCCAGCTCCTCCCGCGCGGTGGCGAGCCGGCGCTCGCGCTCGGCCTCGGTCTCGGTGCCGCGACCGACGAGCCGGCGGACCAGCTCCTCCCACGACGGCGGCTTGAGGAACACGAAGAGGGCCTCCGGCATGGTCGCCCGCACCTGCCGCGCGCCCTGCAGGTCGATCTCCAGCAGCGCGGGCCGGCCGCTCGCCAGGGCCTCGTCGACCGGGCCGCGCGGCGTGCCGTAGCGGTGGTGGCCGTGGACGACGGCCCACTCCATCAGGTCGCCGTCGGCGACCATCCGGTCGAACTCCGCGTCGTCGACGAAGAGGTAGTGCACACCGTCGACCTCGCCGGGCCGGGGCCTGCGCGTGGTGGCCGACACCGACAGCCACACCTCGGGGTGGTGCTCGCGGACGTCAGCGACGACCGTGCCCTTGCCGACGGCGGTCGGACCGGCGAGCACGACCAGGCGGCTCCCGTCCGCCATCAGTCGAGGCCGAACTCACGCTCCAGGGCGGCGATCTGCTTCGCACCGAGCCCCCGGACGCGTCGCGACTCAGCGATGCCGATGCGCTCCATCATCTGGCGCGCGCGCACCTTGCCGAGCCCCGGGACCGACTGCAGGAGGTCGATGACCTTCATCTTGGCCAGCACCTCGTTGGTCTCGGCCTCGATCAGCACGTCGGCGATCTGGGCGCCCGAGTGCTTGAGCCGATTCTTGATCGCGGCGCGCTCGCGGCGGGCTGCAGCCGCCTTGTCGAGCGCGGCCGCACGCTGTTCCGGGGTCAGAGGAGGTAGGGCCACATCGGCACACTAGCCAGCCGCCCCGACACCCAGCAACGCAGGTAGGTACTGGAGTTTCTGAGACGCGGAGTCGTCACATCATCAGCGGGCTGTGGCACACGTCGCGCGCCTCCTGGTCGACCGCGCTCATCGCGTCGCGGGTCTCGCGGGAATCGAGCCGCGTGGCCGCGGCGTCGATGACACCGCGCTGCTGCGCGGTGACGCCGGCCGGCGGGTGGGCGCGGTCGTACGTCGCCGGATCGACCCCGGCGGCCGACAGGGCGTCGCCCAGGTTGCTGATGGCCGACACGACGACAGCCCAGTCGTCGGCGATGTCGGAGGGTGCCGCCGCGGCAAGGGCGCGGAAGCTCGGTAGCGCCGCGATCAGCCCGGTGGCGGCGCCCTGCTCGGCCGCCGACGAGATGAGCCCACGGTGGTCGACCACGAGGCTGCAGTAGGCGGCGTACGGATCGCGGTCGCGGTGGGCGCGCCAGACCAGCACGCCGGCCACGACCGCTGCCGCGACCGCGACGGTCGCCACGACCCGGACGACGCCGGCGCGGGTCACCCGGCCAGGCCCCGCAGCTCGTCGTTGGCCCGCAGGATCGCGTCGCGCATCGCCACCGGGTCGGGCCCCAGCCGCAGCACGCCCCGCGAGGAGCTGGCCAGGACGTGACCGGCGCTGGCGCCGAAGATGCGCAGGATGTCGTGGGTGGTGCCGCCCTGCTCGCCGTACCCGGGAGCCAGGATCGGTCCGTTGATGGCGAAGTCCAGGCCGCTGCCGTCGATGGTGGCGCCGACGACCGCGCCGAACGAGCCCATCGGGCTCGCGGCCGCGTTGAGCTCGCGGAGGTGCTCCAGCATCGACGAGGCGACCGTGCGGGCGCCGTGCTCCTCGGTGGTGAGGGCCTCCTGGACCTCGGGGCCTTCCTTGTTGGAGGTCGCGGCGAGGACGAAGAGCCCCGCGTCGTTGCGGCGAGCGGTGTCGACGAACGGCGTGAGCGAGCCGAAGCCCAGGTAGGGGCTGACCGTGATCGCGTCGGAGAACAGCGGCGAGCGCGGGTCGAGGTAGGCGTCGGCGTACGCCTGCGAGGTGGAGCCGATGTCGCCGCGCTTCACGTCGAGCAGGACGAGCGCACCCGCCTCCCGGCCGGTGGCGATGACCTTCTCCAGCACGGCGACCCCGCGGCTGCCGAAGCGCTCGTAGAACGCCGACTGCGGCTTGATCACCGAGCAGTACGGCGCCACGGCCTCCGTCGCAGCGAGCGCGAACCGCTCGAGGCCGGCAAGGTCGTCGTCGTACCCCCACTCGTGGAGCAGGCTGCTGTGCGGGTCGATCCCCACGCAGAACTGGCCGCGCTCGGCCATGGCGGCGGCGACGCGCTCTCCGAAACTGCTCAACGGGCAACCTTCCTGAGGGACTCGGGGGTGAGGTCGGCCAGCGACGGGTAGCCGTCGACGGCCATGATCAGGTCGAGCTCGGCCTGGAGCGACCGGAGCTGGTGGACCGCGCCCGGAACGCCGCCCAGGGCGAGGCCGTAGACATAGGGGCGGCCGATGGCGACCGCGTCGGCGCCCAGCGCGAGCGCCTTGGCGGCGTCAGCCCCGGTGCGGATCCCGGAGTCGAAGACGATCGGCGCACGCCCGTCGACCGCCACCGCGACGTCGGGCAGCCAGCCCAGCGCCGCTCCCCCGCCGTTGGCCTGTCGCCCACCGTGGTTGGAGCAGTAGATGCCGTCGATGCCCGCGTCGAGCGCCTGGCGGGCGTCGTCGGGGTGGCAGATCCCCTTGACCAGGATCGGCAGGTCGGTCAGGCCGCGCAGCCACGGCAGGTCGTCCCAGGTGACCTGGTGACCGAACACGCCCGCCCAGGTCATCACGATGGTGCCGGTGTCCTGGCTGCCGCCGGTCATCTCCTGAAAGACGGGGTCGGAGGTGTAGTTGGCCAGGCACTTGCCCCGCAGCTGCGGGAAGTTGCCGGACGCGAGGTCGCGCGGCCGCCAGCCGGGGACCCACGTGTCGAGGGTGACGACGATGGCCTCGTAGCCGGCCTCCTCGGCACGGCGCACGAAGCTCTCGGCCAGCTCGCGGTTCTTCGGCGTGTAGAGCTGGAACCACTTGCGGCCCTCGGTCGACGCCGCGACGTCCTCGAGCGGGTCGCTCATCAGCGTCGAGCCGATGAAGGGCACGCCGGTGGCGGCCGCCGCCTCCGCGCCGTGGATGTCGCCGTGCTGGTCCGGCGTGCAGATCCCGAGGACACCGACCGGGGCGAGCAGGAACGGGCTGTCCTGGTGCTGGCCGAAGAGGTCGACACCGAGGTCGCGCTCCCCCGACGGCCGCAGCATCCGCGGCACGAGCGCGTGGTCGGCGAACGCCGCCACGTTGGCCCGCTGCGTCGCCTCGTCACCGGCGCCGCCGGCGACGTACGTACGCAGCTCGGGCGGCAACGCCGCGAGGGCGTTGCGCTCCAGCTCCTCGTAGCTGAACGGGTGGGCCGGCAGCGTGCCGCCGAGCGCGCCCAGGTAGAGCTCGAGCTGGTAGTCACCGAAGGCCATCAGCGCTTCCCTTTCGCCAGGCCCCTCAGGATCTCCCGGGGCCACGTGGGCCCACCGTAGATGAAGGCGGTGTAGCCCTGGAGCAGGTCGGCGCCCGCGTCGAGCCGCTCGCGCGCGTCGGCGGCGGTGGAGATGCCACCGACGCCGATGAGGGTCAGCTCGTGCCCGACCCGCGCCCGGAGCCGGCGGACGACCTCCGTGGAGCGCTCGCGGAGCGGCGCACCGGACAGACCGCCCGCGCCGCACGCCTCGACCTGCGCCGCCGACGAGCGGAGCCCGTCGCGGCTGATCGTGGTGTTGGTGGCGATGATGCCGTCGAGCCGGAGGCTCAGCGCCATGTCCGCCACCGCGGTGACGTCCTCGTCCGCGAGATCAGGAGCGATCTTCACCAGCAGCGGCACCCGGTGGTCGGGACGCGTCTCGTCGGCCACCCGGCGGACGTGGGTCAGCAGCGGCGCCAGCTTCTCGACCGCCTGCAGGTTGCGCAGGCCCGGGGTGTTCGGCGAGCTCACGTTGACGACCAGGTAGTCGGCGTACGGCGCGAGCAGGCGGGTCGACGTCGCGTAGTCGGCCTCGACCGCGGCCTGGTCCTCGTCGGGCACGACCTTGGACTTGCCGATGTTGACGCCGAGGATCGGACCCCTGCCGGTACGCCGGTGCGCTGCGAGCCGTTGTGCCACGGCCGCCGCGCCGTCGTTGTTGAAGCCCATCCGGTTGACGACCGCGCGGTCCTCGACCAGCCGGAACAGCCGCGGCTGCGGGTTGCCCGGCTGGGCCAGCGCCGTGACGGTGCCGATCTCGACGTGCCCGAAGCCGAGCCCGCCGAGGGCGTCGTACCCGATGCCGAGCTTGTCGAAGCCGGCGGCGAGGCCGAGCACGTTCGGGAAGGTCAGGCCGAGCGCCTTGACCGCACGCCCCGGGAAGGGCGCGCGCGCCAGCACCGGCGTGGCGGCGCGGATCGCGCCGAACGCCAGGTGGTGGGCCTTCTCCGGGTCGAGCTTCGCGAAGCCGTGCTTGAACGCGGCGTCGTAGAGCCTCAACGTCCCGCCTCGGCGGACCACTCCTGCAGCGACCTCACCCCGATGTCACCGGCGCGGATCGCGGCGATGCCCTGGACCGCGGCCGCGGCACCTTGGACCGTGGTGATGCACGGGGTGCCGGTGAGCACCGCGGCCGCCCGGATCTCGTAGCCGTCGACGCGGGCCTCGGAGGCCGAGCCGTTCGGGGTGTTCACGATGAGGTCGATCTCGCCGTCCAGGATCATCTGGACCGACGTCTTCTCACCGGGACCGCCCTCACCCTCGAAGTGCTTGCGCACGACCGTCGCCTCGATGCCGTTGCGCCGCAGCACCTCGACGGTGCCCTGCGTGGCGAGGATCTCGAAGCCGTAGTCGGCCAGCACCCGGGCCGGGAAGATCATCGAGCGCTTGTCGCGGTTGGCGATCGAGATGAACACCTTGCCGCTGGTCGGAAGCGGTCCGTACGCCGCCGCCTGCGACTTGCTGAACGCCGTGCCGAAGTCGGAGTCGAAGCCCATGACCTCACCGGTCGACTTCATCTCCGGCCCCAGCACGGAGTCGACGAACTTGCCCTCCGGGGTGCGGAACCGGTTGAACGGCAGCACCGCCTCCTTGACCGCGATCGGCGCGTCGGCAGGCAGCGTGCCGCCGTCACCGGTCTCGGGCAGGATGCCGACCTTGCGCAGCTCGGCGATCGACTCGCCCATCATCACCCGGCTCGCGGCCTTGGCCAGCGAGGTGCCGGTCGCCTTGGAGACGAACGGGACCGTGCGGCTGGCGCGCGGGTTGGCCTCCAGGACGTAGAGCACGTCGGAGCCGAGCGCGAACTGGATGTTGATCAGGCCGCGCACGCCCACGCCCTTGGCGATGCCCTCGGTGGCCGCGCGGATCCGCTCGATCTCCGAGGCGCCGAGCGTGATCGGCGGCAGGGTGCAGGAGGAGTCGCCGGAGTGGACCCCGGCCTCCTCGATGTGCTCCATGACGCCGCCGAGGAAGAGCTCCTGGCCGTCGTACAGCGCGTCCACGTCGATCTCGACCGCGTCGTCGATGAACCGGTCGATGAGGACCGGCCGGTCCTCGCTGATCAGCTCGGTGGCGAGCTCCAGGTAGGAGCGGAGCTGGTCGTCGGAGAAGACGATCTGCATGCCGCGGCCGCCCAGGACGTAGCTGGGGCGGACCAGGACCGGGTAGCCGATCTCGTGGGCGATCGCCTGCGCGTCGTCGTACGAGACCGCGGTGCCGTGCTTGGGCGCGACCAGGCCGGCCTCGTCGAGCACCCGCCCGAAGGCGCCGCGCTCCTCGGCGAGGTCGATGGCCTCGGGCTGGGTGCCGACGATCGGGACGCCGGCGTCCTTGAGGCCCTGGGCCAGGCCGAGCGGGGTCTGGCCGCCCAGGGTGGCGATGACACCCGCGACCGGGCCGGCGGCGAGCTCGGCGTGGTAGATCTCCAGCACGTCCTCGAGCGTGAGCGGCTCGAAGTAGAGCCGGTCGGCCGTGTCGTAGTCGGTGCTCACGGTCTCGGGGTTGCAGTTGACCATGATGGTCTCGTAGCCGGCCTTGGACAGCTCGAGCGCTGCGTGCACGCAGGAGTAGTCGAACTCGATGCCCTGACCGATCCGGTTCGGGCCCGAGCCGAGGATGAGGACGGCCGGCTTCTCGCGCGGCAGCACCTCGGTCTCCTCGTCGTACGACGAGTAGTAGTACGGCGTCAACGCCTTGAACTCGGCCGCGCACGTGTCCACCGTCTTGTAGACCGGCCGGATGTCGAGGGCGTGCCGGATCGCGCGGACCTCGGCCTCGGTGATCCCCCTGATCGCCGCGACCTGGCTGTCGGCGAAGCCGTGCCGCTTGGCCAACCGCAGGTGGGTCGCATCGAGCGACTCGGCGGCGGCGACCTTCTCGGCGACCTCGTTGATGAGGAAGAGCTGGTCGACGAACCAGGGGTCGATCCTCGTGGCCTCGAAGACCTGCTCGGGGGTCGCGCCGGCGCGGATCGCGAGCATGACCTTCTGGACCCGGCCGTCGTGGGGCCGGGCGACCTGCTCGAGCAGGGTGTCCAGGTCGCCGGCCTCGGAGGCGAAGTCGAAGGGGGCCTTCTTGTTCTCCATCGACCGCAGCGCCTTGTTGAACGCCTCGGTGAAGTTCCGGCCGATCGACATGGCCTCGCCGACCGACTTCATGTGGGTGGTCAGGGTGTCGTCGGCGGTCGGGAACTTCTCGAACGCGAAGCGCGGCACCTTCACCACGACGTAGTCGAGGGTCGGCTCGAAGCTCGCGGCGGTGTCCTCGGTGATGTCGTTGGCGATCTCGTCGAGCGTGTAGCCGACGGCCACCTTGGCGGCGATCTTCGCGATCGGATAGCCGGTCGCCTTGCTCGCGAGGGCGGACGACCGGGACACCCGCGGGTTCATCTCGATGACGATGACCCGGCCGTCGGCGGGGTTGACGGCGTACTGGATGTTGCAGCCGCCGGTGTCGACGCCGACCTCGCGGATGATGCCGATGGCGAGGTCGCGCAGGTGCTGGTACTCGCGGTCGGTCAGCGTCATCGCCGGGGCGACCGTGATCGAGTCGCCGGTGTGGGTGCCCATCGGGTCGAAGTTCTCGATCGAGCAGATGATGACGACGTTGTCGTTCTTGTCGCGCATCACCTCCAGCTCGTACTCCTTCCACCCGAGGATCGACTCCTCGATGAGGACCTCGGTCGTGGGGCTGGCCGCGAGACCCGCGCCGGCGAGCCGGTGCAGGTCCTCGACGTCGTAGGCGATGCCCGATCCGGTGCCGCCCATGGTGAAGGACGGGCGGATGACGACCGGGTAGACACCGCCGAGGGTGTCGACCGCGGCCAGGACGTCCTCCATCGAGTGGCAGATGACCGAGCGGGCGACCTCGCCGCCGACCTTCTTCACGATGGCGTTGAACAGCTCGCGGTTCTCACCGCGGTGGATGGCGTCGAAGTTGGCGCCGATCATCTCGACGCCGTACTTCTCGAGCACGCCGCGCTCGTGCATGGCGATGGCCGCGTTGAGGGCGGTCTGGCCGCCGAGGGTCGGCAGGATCGCGTCGGGTCGCTCCTTGGCGATGACCTTCTCGACGAACTCCGGGGTGATCGGCTCGACGTACGTCGCGTCGGCGAACTCGGGGTCGGTCATGATCGTGGCAGGGTTGGAGTTGATGAGGATGACCCGCAGGCCCTCGTCCTTCAGGACCCGGCAGGCCTGGGTGCCCGAGTAGTCGAACTCGCAGGCCTGGCCGATGATGATCGGGCCGGACCCGATGACGAGGACGGACTTGATGTCGTCGCGCTTGGGCATGTCAGGCCTCCTTCCGTGCGGTCATCAGCTCGCAGAACCTGTCGAAGAGGTACGCCGCGTCGTGCGGGCCGGCCGCTGCCTCGGGGTGGTACTGCACGCTGAACGCCTTGAGCTTTCCGGTGGTCGAGCCTGTCGAGACCTCGCGGAGCTCGAGGCCCTCCACGCAGTCGTCGTTGAGGTTGATGTGGGAGACCGTGGCCTCGCCGTACGGCGTGGTGGTGCTGGTCTCCAGCGGCGCGTCGACCGCGAAGCCGTGGTTGTGGGCGGTCACCTCGACGCGTCCCGTGGTGCGGTCGAGCACCGGCTGGTTGATGCCGCGGTGGCCGTACTTGAGCTTGTAGGTGCCGAAGCCGAGCGCGCGCCCGAACAGCTGGTTGCCGAAGCAGATGCCGAAGTACGGGATCCCCTCGCCCAGCGCGGCCTTGAGCAGCTCCACCTGGCCGGTGGTCGCCGCCGGGTCGCCGGGACCGTTGGAGAAGAACAGCCCGTCGGCACCCACGGCGTTGACGTCGTCGATGCTCGCCGTGGACGGCAGCACGTGCACCTCGATTCCCCGCTCGCTCATCATCCGCGGCGTGTTGGCCTTGATGCCGAGGTCGATCGCGGCGACGGTGAAGCGCTTCTCGCCCTGCGCGGGGACGACGTACGCCTCCGTGACCGAGACGGCGTCGGAGAGGTTGGCGCCGGTCATCTCGGCGGACGCCCTGACCTTCTCCAGCAGCGTGGCCGGGTCGGTCTCCACCGTGGAGATGCCGACACGCATCGCGCCGGCCTCGCGCAGGTGCCGGGTGAGGGCGCGGGTGTCGATGCCGGAGATGCCGACGACGCCCTGCTCGCGCAGCTCGTCGTCGAGGCTGCGGCGGCTGCGCCAGCTCGACGGGACGCGGGCGGGATCGCGGACGACGTACCCGGCGACCCAGATGCGCCGGGACTCGGGGTCCTCGTCGTTCATGCCGGTGTTGCCGACATGGGGAGCGGTCATCACGACCACCTGGCGGTGGTACGACGGGTCGGTCAGCGTCTCCTGGTAGCCGGTCATGCCGGTCGAGAAGACGGCCTCTCCGAAGGTCTCCCCCTCGGCGCCGTAGGACTCGCCGCGGAAGGTGCGGCCGTCCTCGAGAACGAGCAGTGCTGGCATGGCGTGCAAAGGCACCCGGGCCTCCTTCTCCGCCTCACGGGACGGTCGTTAAAGGACGTTCGGTTCGCCGGCGAGACTACCAGCCAGGAGCCTGCCGACCCGCACCGGCGTACGGTCAGATCCGGGTGAAGCGGAACACGGGGATGCGGCGGCCGCCCGCCTTCTCCTCGTACTCCGCGAAGCCCGGCTCGGTCTCCTTGAAGATGCTCCAGGCGCGGTCGTACGCCGCGCCCTCGAGCTCCTCGACCCGCACCCGGACGGTCTGCGGCACGGGGTCGGCGGGCACCTCGATGTCGACCTCGTCGGCACGGCGCAGCGCGTGCACCCAGCCCGGCGTCCTGTCCGAGCCGCCAGCGGACCCGGCGACCATCCAGGCGTCGCCGTCGGGCATGTTGCGCAGCGGCTGCGGCCGGATCGAGCCGTCCTTGCGCGGGATGTGGACCAGGATCAGCACCTTGCCGAAGGCGACGGGCTCCTGGACGTCGCCGCCGTGGGACCGGAAGGCGTCGATGATCTGCTGGTTGAAGTCCATGACCTCGATCCCGCCGCGCCCGGAGGGCTCAGACCAGGGAGCCGTCCAGGACGGTGGGGCGGCCGCGGAGCAGGGTGGCGCGGACGGCGCCGGTGAGCTCGCGGCCGTGCCAGGGGTTGTTGCGGCTCAGCGAGACCGAGGTGTCGCGGTCGATCGTGACCGTGGCCGACGGGTCGACGAGGGTGAGGTTGGCCGGCGACCCGACCGCGACCTGCTGGCCGTGGCCCTCGAGACCGGCGATCCGCGCGGGGTTCTCGCTCATCACCCGCGCGACGCCGGCCCAGTCGAGCAGGCCGCCGCCGACCATGACGGTGCTGACGACGGCGAGCGCCGTCTCCAGGCCGAGCATGCCGAAGGCGGCGTCGACGAACGCGTGCTCCTTGTCGTGCCGGGCGTGCGGGGCGTGGTCGGTGGCGACGGCGTCGATGGTGCCGTCGGCGAGCGCGGCGCGCAGCGCCTCGACGTCCTCGGCCGGGCGCAGCGGCGGGTTCACCTTGTACGTCGGGTCGTAGCCGCCGAGCAGGTCGGTCGTCAGCAGGAGGTGGTGCGGGGTGACCTCGGCGGTGACGTCGATGCCCTGCGCCTTCGCCCAGCGGATGACCTCGACCGAGCCCGCCGTCGAGACGTGCGCGACGTGCACCCGGCTGCCGGTGTGCCGCGCGAGCATCACGTCGCGCGCGACGATGACGTCCTCGGCGACGCCGGGCCAGCCCGGGAGGCCGAGCCGTCCGGACAGCTCGCCCTCGTGGCAGCACGCGCTGCCGTACGGCGCCAGCGCGGGGTCCTGGCTGTGCTGGCTGATCACGCCGCCGAACGCCTTGACGTACTCCAGCGCCCGCCGCATGACCCGCGGGTCGGCGACGCACTTCCCGTCGTCGGAGAAGACGCGGACCCTCGCGCGGCTGCGGGCCATCAGCCCGAGCTCGGCGAGCTCCTCGCCGGCCAGGCCCTTGGTGACCGCGCCGACCGGCTGCACGTCGACCAGCCCGGCCTTCTCGCCCAGGTCGAGCACGCGCTCGGCGGCCTCGGCGGTGTCGGTGACGGGGTTCGTGTTCGCCATCGCGAGAACCGCCGTGAACCCGCCGACGGCCGCCGCCTCGGAGCCGGACTGCACGGTCTCGGCGTCCTCGCGGCCGGGCTCGCGCAGGTGGGTGTGCAGGTCGACGAAGCCGGGCAGCAGCACCAGGCCGTCGGCGTCGATCGTCTCGCCGGTGGAGCCGTGGATGGCGCCGATCTCGGTGATGACGCCGTCCTCGACGTACACGTCGGCGGGCTCGCCACCGAGGACGCGCGCGCCCTTGATCAGCAGGCTCATTCGTGCCCCTCGTTCGTCTCGGGCTCTCCGGCGAGCAGGTGGTACAGGACGGCCATCCGCACGGCCACACCGGCGGAGACCTGGTCGAGGACGGCGGACTGGTCGATCGCGTCGGCCGCCTCGGCCGAGATCTCCAGGCCGCGGTTCATCGGGCCGGGGTGCAGGATCGGCGTACCGGGTCGGAGCAGGGACAGCCGCGGGCGGGTGAGGCCGTAGCCGACGGTGTACTCGCGGGCGGTCGGGAAGTAGCCGCCGCTCATCCGCTCCTTCTGGACCCGCAGCATCATCACCGCGTCGACCTCGGGCAGCACCGGGTCCAGGTCGTACGACGTGGCGAACCCGTCCGCCTTCGACCAGTCGCCGATGCCCGAGGGCATCAGGGTCGGCGGCGCGACGGCGGTGACCTTCGCGCCGAGCTTGGCCAGGCTCTTCACGTTGCTGCGGAAGACGCGGCTGTGGGTGAGGTCGCCGACGATGGCGACGTGCTTGCCCTCGAGCGAGCCGAGCCGGCGGGTCAGGGTGTAGCCGTCGAGCAGCGCCTGGGTGGGGTGCTCGTGGGTGCCGTCGCCCGCGTTGATGACCGGTACGTCGATCCACTGGCTGATCTGCTTCGCGGCGCCGCTCGCGTGGTGCCGGACGACCAGGCCGTCGATCCCCATCGCGGTCACCGTGAGGACGGTGTCGCGCAGGCTCTCGCCCTTGGAGGTGCTGGAGCCCTTCGCGGAGATGTTGATGACGTCGGCCGACAACCACTTGCCCGCGATCTCGAAGCTGGACCGGGTGCGGGTGGAGTCCTCGAAGAACAGGTTGATGACCGTGCGGCCACGCAGCGCGGGCAGCTTCTTCACCGAGCGCTTCTGCACGTCGTGCATCTCGGCCGCCGTGGCGAAGATCTGCTCGATCTGGCCGGCGTCGACGTCGTCGATGCTGAGCAGGTGCTTCATCGGATGGTCACCTCGTCCTCCCCGTCGGTCTCGACCAGGCGCAGGTGGACCCGCTCGGAGCGGGCCGTCGGCAGGTTCTTGCCGACGTGGTCGGCGCGGATCGGCAGCTCGCGGTGGCCGCGGTCGACCAGCACCGCGAGCCGCACCACGGCAGGCCGGCCGAGGTCGCTCAGCGCGTCGAGCGCGGCGCGGATGGTGCGGCCGCTGAACAGCACGTCGTCGACGATCACCACGGTCTTGCCGTCGATCCCACCGGCGGGGATCTGGGTCTGGTGCGGGCTGCGCGTCGGGTGGGTGCGCAGGTCGTCGCGGTACATGGTCACGTCCAGCGAGCCGGTCGCGACCGTCGTACCCTCCACCTCCGCGATCTTGGCCGCGATCCGCTGGGCCAGCGGCACACCGCGGGTGTGCAGGCCGAGCAGGAGCAGGTCCTCGGCGCCCTTGTTGCGCTCCAGGATCTCGTGCGAGATGCGGGTCAGCGCACGGGCGACGTCGTCAGCATCCAGGACGACACGTCCCGGGGACGGGTGATCAACAGGCATCAGCGCCTGACTCCTTCTCCGCCTCACGGGACGGCTCGTTAAAGGTGTCGAACGTCGTGCCTCACCCTACCGTCTCGGGATCAGGCGCCGGACCGCAGCCGGTCGAGCAGCGGTCCCGCCGCCTCGTCGAGGAACCTGCGCTGGTGGCGGTCACCGACCTGCACCAGCGCGACGTCGGTGAAGCCGGCGCGCGGGTAGGCGAGCACCGCCTCGGCGATCGCGTCCAGGTCCGGGCCGCACGGGATCGAGCCCGCGACGTCGTCCACGCGGACGAACTGGCTCGCGCCGGCGAAGCCGCGCGGGTCGGGCAGCTCGGCGTTGACCGCCCAACCGCCGCCGAACCAGCGGAACTGCTCGTGCGCGATGCGGCGACCTTCCTCCTCGTCGGGCGCCCAGCAGATCGGGATCTGCCCGACGGCGCGCGCCGGGTCGCCGATGCGCGGCGCACCGCCGGTGGCGTTCCAGCCGGTGACGAGCTGGGCCGAGGGCTCGACGGCGACGAGGTGGTCCGCGAGCGGCGCGAGCGCGCCGATCGATCGCGGGCCGCTGACGGCGACACCGATCTCGAGGGGGCGGTCCGGCAGGTCCCAGAGGCGGGCGGCGTCGGCGGTGTAGAACTCACCCGCGTGGTCGACGGTCTCGCCCGCGAGGAGGCTGCGGATCAGGCCGATCGCCTCCACCAGCATCGCGTGCCGGGTCTCGACGCCGGGCCAGCCCTCGCCGACGACGTGCTCGTTGAGGCGTTCCCCCGCGCCGAGGCCCAGGGTGAACCGCTCCTCGGAGAGGATCGCGAGCGTCGCGGCCTTCTGGGCGACCACGACCGGGTGGTACCGCACGGTGGGGCAGGTCACGTAGGTCATCAGCCCGACCCGCTCGGTGGCGTGTGCGACCGCGCCGAGGACGGCCCAGGCGTACGGCGCGTGACCCTGCTCCTCCAGCCACGGCGCGTAGTGGTCGCTGCAGACCTCGAAGTCGAAGCCGACCCGCTCGGCGGCGACGGCGTACTCGACGAGGTCGCGGGGGCCGCTCTGCTCGGTCATCAGGGTGTAGCCGAAGTTCGTCATGCGGGCCCGGGTACCCGACTTCGCCGATCACTCACCCCACGTACGACGACGGAGGAACCCCGGGAGGTCCCTCCGTCGTCACGTGCTGCGGCTCGGCCGCTCAGCAGATCAGCTGAAGGCGTCCTTGACCTTCTCGCCAGCCTGCTTGAGGTCGCCCTTCACCTGGTCGGCCTTGCCCTCGTTCTCGAGGTCCTTGTCGTCGCTGGCCTTGCCCATCGCTTCCTTGGCCTCGCCCATCTTCTCCTGGGCGGTGTTCTCGAGCTTGTCGTCGAAACCCATGGCGATCTCCTCTCGCTCGGATCGGGTGGTCAGGGGTCCCGTACCCGGCGGTCGGCGGAGGATGCATCGGCGTGGCTCAGAGGGCGGACGCCATCCCCGCGCAGGCCCGGAGCCAGGCCCGCTTCGTCGCCTCCGAGAGCTGGTCGTACGGGACGACCGACCCGGAGACCAGCGCCGGGTCGTAGGGCACCCGGTAGACCGCGCGGGTGCGCTGCTCGTAGACCTGGGTCAGGTCGGCGGCGAGCTTCGGGTCGACCTTGTCTCCGGGGTCGGACAGCACGGTGACGGTCTTGTACTTGAGGTTCTGGTAGCCGGCGTCCTGGAGGGCGTCGAGCATCCACAGGCCGCTGTAGCCGGTGTCCTCGCGGACCGTGCTCGTGACGACGAGGAGGTCGGCGGCCTCGGCGGCGGCGAGCCAGTTCTCGGCCCGCATGTTGTTGCCGGTGTCGACCAGGATGATCCGGTAGAAGCGCTCCAGCAGGTGGTGGACCTCGGTGAAGTCCTTGGCGTGGATCTGGCCGGTCACGTCCGGCCGCTCGTCCGAGGCGAGGACGTCGAAGTGCGCGTCGCCCTGGGAGCGGACGAACGCCCCCAGGTCGCCGATGCGCGACTGGTAGACGTCCTTGAACCGGCCGAGGTCCTCGAGCAGCTCGCGGGTGGTGTTGCGATGGGCGCTGCGCGAACCGCGGATGCCGAGGGTGCCGCGCGTCTCGTTGTTGTCCCACGCCACGACGCCCCCACCGCGCACGGTGCCGAAGGTGAATCCTGCCGCGAGCACACCCGTCGTCTTGGCCGCTCCGCCCTTCGGGTTCACGAACGCGATGGTCCGCGGTCCGTCGAAGTCCTTCTGGATCTGGCGGCGGTCCTGGTGGAAGGACAGCTCCTTCGCGCCCATCCGGGGGCGCACGAGCCCGCCGGTCCAGCGGCGTGCGCGACCGCGCCATCCCCACGTCGCCGGCCCCAGCTCCGCGGTGGTGTCCCGCCGGTCCAGGAAGTCGGTGGCCGACATGAACCGGCGCGGTTCGTCGGTGGGCGTCACCGACGTCGGTGCGGGTGTGGGCGCAGGCGGCGCCGCCGGTGGGTACGTCGGGGGCGGGGCCACCGGGGGCGGCGCCGAGGGACGCGGACCGAGTCCGGACATCGGGTCCGGACCGACAGGGTCGACGGGATGACTCACCGGGCACCACCTCCGAGCAGGTTGTACGGCGAGGTCAACCTACCCGAGCACGCCCCGGCTCAACCGCCGCCTCAGCCGAGATCGCCGAGTGCCGTCTCGATCGCCCGGTGGAAGGTGGGATAGGCGAAGTGCATGGTGCGCAGCGTCGCGATCGGGACCTGTGCGTGCACCGCGGTCGCCACCCAGCCGAGCACCTCACCGCCCGAGGGGCCGACCGTCGTACCGCCGACGAGCACGCCGCGGGTGGCGTCGGCGACGAGCTTGATGACGCCCGCACCCCCGGGACCGTGCAGCCAGCCGCGGCTGGAGGAGGCGAGGTCGGCGAGGCCGACGTGCACGTCCACCCCGGCTGCGCGCGCCTGCGTCTCGGTCATGCCGACCGAGCCGACCTCCGGATCGGTGAACGTGACGCGGCCGACGGCCCGGTAGTCGGCCCAGGGACCGTCCTCGCCGAGGACCGAGCGGATGGCCACGCCGGCCTGGTACATCGACACGTGCGTGAACGCGCCCTTGCCGGTGATGTCGCCGATCGCCCACAGCCCGTCGCCGACCCGCATCCGGTCGTCGGGGTCGAGGGTCCGCGCCGACGGGTCGAGGCCGACCGTGTCGAGCCCGATGTCGCGCAGGTTCGTGGTGCGTCCGGTGGCGACGAGCAGGGCGGCCGAGCTGATCGACGTACCGTCGGCGAGGGTCAGGTGGAAGCCCTCGTCGTACCGGACCGAGGACGCGCCCACACCGGTCAGCACCGTGACGCCGTCCGCCGCCATGGCGGCCGCGACGACCGAGGAGGCCTCCGGCTCCTCCGGGCCGAGGATGCGCTCGCCGGCCTCCACCACCGTGACCGGTACGCCGAACCGGGCGAACGCCTGGGCGAGCTCGCAGCCGATCGCTCCCCCACCCAGCACGACGAGGCTCGAGGGCAGCTCGGTGACGCGGACGGCGTCCCGGTTCGTCCAGTACGGCGTGCCGGCGAGCCCGTCGATCGGCGGCACCGCCGGCTCGGTGCCGGTGTTGAGCACCACGCCGCGCCGGGCGGTGACCTCGACCGCCCCATCCGCGGTGTCGACCCGGACCGTGCGCGGCCCGGTGAGCCGGCCGGTGCCCCGGACGAAGCGGGCCCCGGCCTTCTCCAGCCGCTCGACGGCGACCGCGTCGTCCCAGTCGTCGGTGGCCTCCTCGCGGATCCGCCGCGCGACCGGCTCCCAGCTCGGCAGCACCTCGACGGTGCCGGCCATGCCCGGGATCCTCCGCGCCTCGGCGACGAGGCCCGCGGCACGGACGATCATCTTCGACGGGATGCACCCGAAGTAGGGACACTCGCCGCCGACGAGGCGGCGGTCGACGCCCACCACCTCCAGCCCCGCGCTCGCGAGCTCCGCCGCAGCGTGCTCCCCGCCGGGCCCGAGCCCGACGACAACGACATCAACCTCCGTGGAGTCGGCCATGGGACCGACCCTACGGAGGTTGAGGTCAGAGGAACAGCGTCACGCGCGGCAGCGCGGCGGGAGGAGCCGTCGGCGGAATCCGTCCTGCAGCGTCCGAGCGGATCCTGCCGCGCCGCCGGCGGTTCCGAAGACGCGCTCGCGCAATTAGATGAGGGCGTCCTTGTAGCGCACGATCGCGCCCAGGACGCCGTTGACGAACGACGGCGACTCGTCGGTGGAGAGCTCGGTGACCAGCGCCAGCGCCTCGCTCACCGCGACCGGGTCCGGGATGTCCTCCGCGAAGAGGATCTCGAACGCTCCGATGCGCAGGACGTTGCGGTCGACGGCCGGCATCCGCGCGAGGGTCCAGCCCTCGGCGTACTCCTCGAGCACCTCGTCGATGCGCTCCTGGTGCTCGGTGACGCCGCGCACGAGCTCCTCGGTGTACGGGTTGCTCGGTGCCTCGGTCTCCTTCGAGACCCGGGCGAACGCCTCGACGCCGGTCTCGCCGCGCATGTCGGCGGCGTACAGGACGTCGAGCGCGCGCTTGCGCGCCTTGCTACGAGCCGACACCTCAGCCCTTCACACGGGACAGGTAGGAGCCGCCGTCGCGGGTGTCGACCTTGATCTTCTCGCCGTTCTCGATGAACAGCGGGACCTGGATCTCAGCGCCGGTCTCGAGGGTGGCGGGCTTGGTGCGGCCGGTGGCCGAGTCGCCCATGACACCGGGCTCGGTGTAGGTGATGGTGAGCTCGACCGACGCGGGAAGCTCGATGAAGAGGACGCGGCCCTCGTTCATGGCGATGATGACGTCGGTGTTCTCGAGCATGAAGTTGGCGGCGTCACCGACGACCTCCGGCGCGACCTCGAGCTGCTCGAAGGTGGTGCCGTCCATGAAGACGTACGACGTGCCGTCGTTGTAGAGGTACTGCCAGGTGCGCTTGTCGACGGTCGCGGTCTCGACCTTGGTGCCGGCGTTGAAGGTCTTGTCGACGTTCTTGCCCGACTCGACGTGCTTGAGCTTGGTGCGGACGAACGCGGGGCCCTTGCCCGGCTTGACGTGCTGGAACTCCACCACGGTCCAGAGCTGGCCCTCGAGGTTGAGCACCATGCCGTTCTTCAGGTCGTTCGTGGTTGCCATGCGCGTCTCTCGCCCCTACCGATGTCTGTGTGTCAAAGAAGCACGCGGGCGCGCCCGCGTACGTAGTCCCATCGCTCGGCGTACCGAGCGGCGCCCGAGTCTAGTCGGCGCCACCGCGAGTTCTGAAACCGGCGAGCAGGCACCCGCGAACGGCGCCGCGACACCTCCTCGAATCGCATGTAATGCCCGTGACGGGCCGCGACATGAGCGGAGTGAACGGGCACGCCAGAACGGTGCCCGGTACCCCGATTCCTTCTCCCCAGGAGCACCCATGCGCAAGCTCAATCCGTTCCAGATCGCGGCCGGTACGACGGCCCTCGTCCTCGGTACGTTCGGCGGCGCGTACGCCGTCCAGGCCGCCACCTCCTCCGACCACAGCTCGCAGGTCGACCCCACCGACGCGCCGGACGCCAGCGAGACCCCTGACGCCAGCGAGACCCCTGACGCCACCGAGACCCCGGACGCCACCGAGACCCCGGACGCCACCGAGACCCCGCACGCGACGGAGACCCCTGACGCCACCGAGACCCCGGACGCCACCGAGACCCCGCACGCGACGGAGACCCCTGACGCCACCGAGACCGACTCGCCCGAGGCCGACCAGACCGACCCGACCGAGACCGCCACCGACGACCAGGGCGACAACCAGGGCGAGGGCGACCACCACGGCGACCACCACGGCGACAACAGCCAGGGTGACGACAACCAGGGCGATGACAACGAGACCGAGACGCCCGAGGCCACCGACACCGAGGGTGACCACCAGGGCCGCGGCGGTGACGACCAGTCCGAGTCCCCCTCGCCGACCGACACCCCCACGGCGACCGACAGCGCGACCGACGACAGCGGCCACCACGGCGGCGGCGACAACTGACCGACCCAGAAGACGGGGGCTGGCCCGCTCCCCGGCGCTACGCTGAGCGGGCCAACCCGGCAACAGGAAGTGCGATGACCCGACCTGAGATCGACCTCACGGTGCCCGTCCCGGAGACGCCCGCCGACCCGGCGTTCTCCGAGCAGCTCGGCCTCCTGGCAGCTGCCTCGGTGCCGGCTGCCGCCGCCGCGGCGAGGCCCCGCTGGGTCGTGGGCCTGGCTGCCGCCGGCACCGTGATCGCCGTGACCGGCGCCGGCGCCTTCGCGGCATCGCACATCGACGGCGACCACACCCCGCACCAGCCGAGCCCGACGCCACCGGTCAGCATGGTCCCGTCCCCCAGCGCTGACGACCCCGGGTCCGAGGACACCGCGACCGACGACGCGACCGACGAGCCCACCGGTCGCCCAGACGACTCCGGCCACGGCTCGACGCCGGGACACGACCAGAGCCGGGGCACGGGCGGCACCGGCACCGACGACCACGGGAGCGGCGGCCGCGGCAGCGACGACGGCACGAGCGGCTCCTCCTCCGGCGGCGACGACACCAGCGGTGGCGGTCGCGGTGGTGACGACAGCTCCGGCGGCGGCTCGGGCGGCGGCGATGACGGCACCAGCGGCCGTGACACCCCGACCCCCGCGCCCACCAGTGGGGGAAGCGGTGGCGACGACTCGGGCGGCGGCAAGGGCGGCTCCAGCGGCGGTCACGACGGCGGTCTGGCCACGAGCACGCCGTCCTCCCTCACCATCACCAGGATCGACGTGCTCGGGACAGACGGAGGCCAGGACGGGGCGTGACGACCCGCGACGACCTCGTCGAACGCGCGAGGAGCGGAGAAGCGGACGCCTGGAGTGAGCTGTACGAAGCCACGACCGGGCGTCTGCTGGTCTGGTTGCGCAGCCGGCCCAGCCGCGACGTCGCCGTCGCACCCGAGGACGTCGTGGCCGAGACCTGGCTGGTCGCTGCGCAGTCCATCGCCGACTTCAACGGCGATCGTGACGCCTTCGCGGGCTGGCTCTTCGGCATCGCCCGGAACGTCGCGCTGAACGCCCGCCGACGCAGCGAGCGCCGCAGGACCGACCCCACCGACAGCACCGAGCACCCCGAGGCCTGGGGCATCGTGGACGGTGTCGCCGAGTCGGTCGCCGCCAGTGACTGGGTACGCCGCCAGCTCGCCACGCTCTCTCCCCGCGAGGCCGACGTGATCGCCGCGATGGAGGTCGCCGGGCTCGACGCGCAGCAGACCGCCGCGGCGCTCGAGATGTCGGTCACCGCGGTGCGCGTGGCGCGGCACCGGGCGATCGGCCGCCTCCGGCGTGCCGCCGAGCCGCGACCCGTCTTCGATCCGGCATGACACGGCGCGGACACCCCGAAGGGTGCCCGCGCCGCGTTCGCACGTCGGTCAGCCGAGGCCGTCGTAGCGCAGGTCGCCCAGGTGCTTGCGGTTCTCCAGCCGCCAGTAGAACTTCGTGGACCCGTTGCCGGTGTACGGCGCGGCGCCGTAGTGCCATTGCGTGATCGGCGTGCACGGGTAGGCGAAGTGGGTGGTCTTGTACTTGAAGACCCGGCCCAGCTTGTAGAGCCGGGCGTGCCAGAGCTGTCCGTCGGTGGGCACCTTGAAGGTGTAGCTCCAGGTGTCGCGGTACGACGTCGAGCTGGTCACGCTCTGGTTCCACCGCTGGTGGTAGGTCGTCGTCACCTCGGCGCCGATGGGCCCGACCTTCGCGCCGACCTTGCCCGTGGCGGTGACCTCGTGCATCTCGCCCTTGGTCGAGGAGGTGCTCGACCCCTGGGACTCGGTCCGCCGGATGGTGCCATCGGTGCGCCAGGCCGACATCAGGCTGGTGGGGATCCACACCTGACGACCCACGTAGGGCGTCGACGTGTACGTGTTGGCGTCGCACACGGCCTGGGCCGGTGCGATGCTCGCGGCACCGATGCCGGCGAGCGTCGAGCCCACGAACGCGACCGCCGCGAGCTTGCTGACCAAAGACTTCACGAGTACCTCCGAGATCCGGGGTGCCGATGCACCGTGTCGGAAGCAGCGATACCGCTGCCGGGAGGACTTCAAACCGTCACGAGCGCGCGAGGACCTCCAGCGCTTGGCGGTAGCCGTCGATGCCCTGCCCGCTGATCGTCGTCGCGGCGTGCGGCTCGACGTACGACGTGTGCCGGAACTCCTCGGGCCGCTGCTTGGGCTCGGAGATGTGGACCTCGACGAGCGGCGCGGTCAGCTGGGCGCACGCGTCGTAGATCGCGAGCGAGTAGTGGGTCCAGGCGGCCGCGTTGAGGACGACCGGGTTGCCGTCGTCGGCCGCGGCGTTGAGCCAGTCGAGCAGCTCGCCCTCGTGGTTGGTCTGGCGCACCTCGACCTCGAGCCCGAGGTCCGCGCCCCACTGCACGCACAGGCGGGCCAGCTCGGCGTACGTCGTCGAGCCGTAGATCTCCGGCTGCCGCTTGCCGAGCCGGCCGAGGTTGGGTCCGTTGAGGACCAGCACCTTGGTCATCGGGTCGATCCCGTCATCACGTCGTACGCCGCCCGCAGGTCGTCCTCGGCGGGGCCGGCGAGGACGACCGGCTTCGCGAGCTCGTCGAGCACCACGAACCGCAACGTGTTGCCGCGGGACTTCTTGTCGACCCGCATCCCGGCGAGGAGGGTGTCGAAGTCGGCGTTGTCGTAGGTGGTGGGCAGCCCGACGCTGCCGAACGCGGCGGCGTGCCGAGCCGCGAGGGCGTCGTCGATGTGGCCGGTACGCCGGGCCAGCTCGGCCACGTAGCAGCAGCCGATCGCGACCGCCTCGCCGTGGCGCATGGTGAAGCCCTCGGCCCGCTCGATCGCGTGCGCCATCGTGTGGCCGTAGTTGAGGACCTCGCGCCCGGGGTGCCCGTCGGCGCCACCGGTCTCCTTGAGGTCGGCGACGACCACGTCGATCTTGACCTGGATGGCGCGCCGCACCAGCTCGGGCAGGACGTCACCCCGCGGGTCGGTCGCCACGACCGGGTCGGCCTCGACCAGGCGCAGGATCTCGGGGTCGGCGATGAAGCCGCACTTGACGACCTCGCCCATCCCGGCGACGAGCTCCTCGCGCGGCAGGGTGAGCAGCGTGTCGAGGTCGACCAGCACACCGGCGGGCTCGTGGAACGCCCCGACCAGGTTCTTGCCCGCGGGCGTGTTGATGCCGGTCTTGCCGCCGACCGCCGCGTCGACCATCGCGAGCAGCGTGGTCGGCACGTGCACGACCCTCACCCCGCGCAGCCAGGAGGCCGCCACGAAGCCGCCGACGTCGGTGGTCGCGCCACCGCCGAAGGTGACGACCGCGTCGGAGCGGGTGAAGCCCGACTCCCCCAGCGCGTCCCAGCACTCGGCGACCACGTCGGCCGTCTTCGCCTGCTCACCGCTCGGCAGGCCCAGCGCGAGCACGTCGTACTCGGCCCGCAGGACGCCCAGGACCGGCTCGGCGAGCTCGGCCAGCTCGGCGGCGTACAGGAAGGCGACGCGCTGGACGCTGTCACCGAGGATGCCGGGCAGGCGACCGGCGATACCGCGCCCGATCACGACGTCGTACGGCGACGCTCCGCCCACGTGCAGCACGCTCCCACTCATGGGCCCGAGCCTAGATGCAACCTCGGAGGCCCCCTCAGCCGTTGTAGGGCTGTGAGACGCACGCACGAGGCCGAGTACGAGGACTTCGTGCGGGGCCACCGTGCTGAGCTCCTCGCCACCGCACGGCACCTGACCGGCGACCACCACCTCGCCGAGGACCTGGTGCAGACGATGCTCACCAAGCTCTACCTCGCCTGGCCCCGTGCCCGCCAGACAAACACGGGTGGCTACGCCCGCCGCGTGCTCGTCAACTGCTTCGTCGACCACCGCCGGCGTCCTTGGGTACGCCGGGAGCAGTCGGCCGTCACGATGCCGGCCCACGCGACGTCGCCGGCACCCGACGCCGGCGACGCCATCGACCCCGAGCTCAGCGGCGCACTCCTCGAGCTGCCTCCCCGGATGCGCGCGGCCGTCGTGCTGCGGCACGTCGAGGACCTCTCGGTCGAGGAGACCGCGCGGGCACTCGGGTGCTCGACCGGCAACGTCAAGAGCCAGACCGCGCGCGGACTCGACAAGCTGCGCGACCTTCTCGCCACCACTCCCGAGAGGAACCACCGATGACCGACCTCCACGACCGACTCGCCGCGCTGCGCGTCACCAGCGCCCCCACCGACGAACCGACCCTCGCCGCAGACCTGCGACGCGGCCGGCGCGCCGCCGCCCGACGCCGCTCGGTCCGCATCGCGACGACGAGCGCTTTCGCCCTCGGCATCGGCGGCGTGACGACGGCCGTCGTGGTCACCGGCTCGCACTCGGACGCCCCGGCCGGCGGAGTCCGGCTCGTCGACTACACCGGTGCCCAGCAGCCCGGGTTCACGGTGGACGAGATCCCGGCCGGCTACGTGCTGCAGGGCGTGCAGGCCGGCACCCTCGACGTCGCCCTCCCCGGTGACACCAGCTCGCTGGACGACTTCCGGGACAAGATCGTGGTCACGGTCGAGCAGGCCTCACCACCGCCCGCGTCCGGACCGCAGTGGTCGTACCGGGAGCGAGTCCGTGTCTCCCGTCACCACGGCGGGACGCTCCACTACCGGTGCCCGAACGGATCGACCGGCGTCATCCGCGTGACCGGGCAGAGGCTGATCCACGACCCCTGCCCCGGGAGCTCCACCACGAGCGCACCGGACACCGTGGGCACCACGATCGACGTCGACGGGTCCGCCGGCACGATCAGCCGGAACGGCGAAGGCGCGACGTACTTCCGCTACACCTCCGGCGACGTGCGCGTCGTCATCCAGGTCTGGCCGACGTTCGGCCTCACCGACGCCCAGCTCCGCGAGTTCGCGGACGGCATCACCGTCACCCCCGACGCGCAGCTCAGCCACGGCTGAGCCGCGACGGGGCGGATCGGTCCGGCCTAGCCACCCAGCCGTGCGATGATCTCGCCGGCGACGTCGTCGGGGGTGCGGCCGTCGGTGTCGACGGTGATCGTCGCGACCGACTCGTAGATCGGGGTGCGCTCGTCGAGCAGCGACTTGATCCGGGTGCGTACGCCGCCCACGGCCTGGTTGAGGATCGGCCGGCTCTCGGCGAGGCCGACCCGCTTCACGGCATCCGCAAGGCCGACCCGGAGGAACACGACGGTGTGGCCGTCGAGGCGCTCACGGGTGGTCGGGTCGAGCACCGCCCCACCGCCGAGGCTCAGCACACCGTCGTGCTCGGTCAGGGCGGTGGCGACGGCCGACGCCTCCAGCGCACGGAACGCAACCTCGCCGTCCTCGACGAACATGTCCTGGACGGTCTTGCCGGCCAGCCGCTCGACGTCGGCGTCGGTGTCGCGGATCGCGACGTCCCAGCGGCGGCCGAGGATGCGGGCCACCGTGGTCTTGCCGGCACCCATCGGGCCCACGAGGACCACGCGCGGAGCGGTCACCGGTAGCGCAGGTTGTCGAGGTAGGACTGCACGTTGCGGCGCGTCTCGCCGATCGAGTCGCCGCCGAACTTCTCGGTGACGGCGTCGGCGAGCACGAGCGCGACCATCGCCTCGGCGACGATGCCGGCCGCGGGGACGGCGCAGACGTCGGAGCGCTGGTGGTGCGCGACGGCCTCCTCGCCAGTGGCGACGTCGATCGTGCGCAGCGCGCGCGGGACGGTCGCGATCGGCTTCATGGCCGCGCGGACGCGCAGCACCTCGCCGGTCGTCATGCCGCCCTCGGTGCCGCCGGACCGTCCGGAGGTACGCCGGATCACGCCGTCCTCCTTGACGATCTCGTCGTGCGCCTGGCTGCCCGGGGTGGCCGCGAGCTCGAAGCCGTCGCCGACCTCGACACCCTTGATCGCCTGGATGCCCATCAGCGCGCCGGCGAGGCGGGCGTCGAGGCGGCGGTCCCAGTGGACGTGCGACCCGAGGCCCGGCGGCAGCCCGTAGACGACGACCTCGACGACACCGCCGAGCGTGTCGCCCTCCTTGTGAGCCAGGTCGATGCGCTCGACCATCAGCTTCGAGCCGTCGGGGTCGAGGCAGCGGACCGGGTCCGCGTCGAGGCGCGCGACGTCGTCGGGCGTCGGCAGGTCGGTGCTCGGCGTACGGACGCCGCCGATCTCGAGGACGTGGGAGACGATGCGGGCGCCGGTCGCCTGCTCGAGGAAGTTGCTGGCCACGCGGCCGAGCGCGACGCGGGCCGCGGTCTCGCGGGCGGAGGCGCGCTCGAGCAGCGGGCGGGCGTCCTCGAAGTCGTACTTCTGCATGCCGGCCAGGTCGGCGTGACCGGGACGCGGCCGGGTCAGCGGCGCGTTGCGCGCCATCGCGGCGAGCTCGTCGGCGTCGACCGGGTCGGCCGCCATGACCTTCTCCCAGCGCGGCCACTCGGTGTTGCCGATCTGGATCGCGACCGGACCGCCCTGGGTCTCCCCGTGCCGGACGCCGCCGGTGATCGTGACCTCGTCCTGCTCGAACTTCATCCGCGCGCCGCGGCCGTAGCCCAGGCGGCGGCGGGCGAGCGAGTCGGCGATGTCAGAGGTCGTGACCTCGACGTGGGCAGGCAGCCCCTCGAGGATCGCGACCAGAGAGGGGCCGTGCGACTCCCCTGCGGTCAACCAGCGCAACATGGGAGCAATCCTCCCATGGGCTCACCTGAGGACGAGGACCTGTCCGAGCAGCACGGCCAGCAGCGCACCGACGACCAGGAACGGGCCGAAGGGCAGGTGCCGCTTGCCCAGACCACCGAGCACGCCCTCCTCCCGCTTCACGGTGTTGCCGAGCAACCGAAGCACGGGCAGCGCGACGAGCATGGAGACGGCCGCCAGCAGCACCGAGAGCAGCAGCGTCATCAGGCCGAAGGGGCCGAGGGCCAGGCCCAGCAGCGCACCGAGGCGTACGTCGCCGCCCGCCATCATCCGCGGGCTGATCAGCCGCATCAGCCCGTAGTAGCCCCCGATCAGCACGAAGCCGATCGCAGCCGCGGCCGCGTAGCGCCAGTCGGGTCGGGCGGCGCTCGCGACGAGCACGAGCACCCCCACCACGACGTACGCCGGCCGGATGATGCGCGAGGGCAGGTACCAGGTCACGTAGTCGATGACCGCCAGGGCGGTGCCGACCGGCAGCAGGAACAGCAGCCAGGGCAGCGCCCAGCTCCAGCCGAGGACGAGGCCGAGCGCGGCTCCGGCGAGACCACCGGCCAGCACCGAACCGACCACGAGGCGCGGGCGGGCGGCCAGGTCGGCGTACGGGACCTTGTCGGGGTACTCGCCCGGCTTCTCGTCGGGGTCCGGCTCCGGCTCGGGGGTGGAGCCGATGATCCGTGGCACCAGCAGGCCGCCGGCGGCACCGATCGCAGCGCACGCGGCCGCCGGGACGAGGTGCCACTCCATGGTCGGCAACCTATCGTCCCGCTCCGCCCCCGAGACGCGCCCGGCCGCACTAGAACATGTTCTACTCTTGGGTCATGGAGACACCCGCCCGCAGCCAGCGCTTCACCGACCGTCGGATCGTCGTCACCGGCGCCGCCGGCGGTCTCGGCCGCGTGGTCGCCGACCTGTTCCGTGCCGAGGGCGCGTCCGTTGTCGCCACCGACGTCGTCCCCGCCGACGGGGTCGTGACCTGCGACCTGGCCGACGACGCCCAGCGCAGCGCCTTCGTCGCCGACGTCCTGGCCGAGCAGTGCGGGCTGGACGTGCTGTGCAACGTGGCGGGGGTGCAGCGGTTCGCCGCGCTCGGCTCGATCACGGCCGCCGACCTGCGCCGCCACTTCGACGTGAACGCGCTCGCGCCACTGATGCTGACCCAGGACTTCGCCGATGCGCTCATCGCCAGCAAGGGGAACGTGGTCTCCGTCGCCTCGATCTCCGGGGTGATGGCGCAGCCCTACAACGCGCCGTACTGCGCCTCGAAGGCCGCACTGGTGCTGGGGATGCGAGCGCTCTCGATCGAGCTGGGCACGCACGGCGTCCGGGTCAACTGCGTCTCCCCCGGTGGCATCGACACGCCCCTGATCGCGGCCGCGGCCGCCGGCCTGCCCGAGGACGCCGACTGGAACCTGGTCGGACGCAGCATGTCGGTGATGCCCGGCTTCATGCCACCGATCGAGGTCGCCGAGAACCTGCTGCACCTGGCCTCCGACGCCGCCGCGTCGGTGACCGGGGCGAACCTCGTGGTGGATCGCGGCGTGGTCTGGTGAGCCTGGTGGGTCAGCGCGCCTGACGCGCCGCGAGCGCGGCCTCGCCGGCCGCGCGCATCGCCTCGAGCGGCCCGGGCGCGGTCGTGAACATCCCGAACTGCAGCACCGCCTGGTGGACCAGGAGGTCGAGGCCGGAGACCACGACGTCGCCGGCCTCGGCGGCCGCTGCCGCGAGCGGGGTGGGCCAGGTGTTGTAGGTGACCTCGAAGAGCACCGGTGTCCCGGCCATCCGCGCGACCAGCTCGGGCGACTGGGCCGCGACCGGGATGGTCGACACGACGATGTCGGACGCACGGGCGTCGGTCAGGTGGATCACGTCCACGCGCGGTCCCGCCGGGTGAGCCATCAGCGCGCTGATCGTCTCCGCGGCCCGCCCGGGGTCGCGAACCGCCAGCGAGAGTCGCTCCACCCCGAGCTCGATCAGCGCGAGCCCCGTGCTCGCGGCCGTCGCTCCCCCGCCGAGCACCACTCCTTCGTGCAGCGGGCCGGAGAACCGCTCCCGGATCGCGGCCACCGCTCCGGGGAGGTCGGTGTTGTCCGCGGCCCACCGGATGTCGTCGCGGACCAGCGTGTTCGCGCCGCCGGCCAGCCGCGCCCGCTCGGTCACCCCGTCGGCGGCGGCGAGAGCCTCGCGCTTGAGGGGCGCCGTGACCGACAGCCCCCGGACGTCGTCACCGACGGCCTCGAGGAAGGCGGCGAGGCCACCGGCGGGGACCCGGACGGCGTCGTACTCCCAGCCGGCCAGGCCGAGCGCGTCGTACCCGGCCCGGTGCAGGACGGGAGACAGCGAGTGGGCGATGGGGTCGCCGATGACCGCGCAGCGCATCAGCAGGCGTCGGAGGTCTTGCAGTACTGACGCAGCTGCTGGGTCGCGGCCTGGTGCTGCGCGTACGTCGTCGAGAACACCGTCTCGCCGGTGCGCAGGTTCACCACGACCCAGTAGAGCCACGGGCCCTTCGCCGGGTGCAGCGCGGCCTTGATCGTCTCCAGGCCCGGGTTGCCGATCGCGCCCGGCGGGAGCCCCTTGTGCGTGTAGGTGTTGTACGCCGACTGCACGGCCCGCTCCGCGGCGGTGGTCCACACCTGTCCGGTGAGGCCGTTCGCGTAGGAGACCGTGGCGTCGGACTGCAGGGGCATCCCGATCCTGAGCCGGTTGTAGATGGCCCGCGCGACCTTCGGGTAGTCCTGGCCGCGGCTCGCCTCGTACTCGAGCATGCTCGCCACGACCACGGCCTGGCCCGGGTCGAGGTTGACGGCCTTGGCCGCTCCGACCAGGTCGATGGCGGCAGCCTCCTGCTTGAACTTCGCGATCATCGCCGTGAGCAGCTGGGTCGCCGTCTCCTTCGGCGAGATCGTGTACGTCGCCGGGAACAGGTAGCCCTCCGGGTCTCCGTGCGCGTACGACGGGAGCCCGAGCTTGCCCGGCTTCTCCAGGGCCTTCCTCATGGCGGCCCGCGAGATCTTCGAGTGGGACGCGACGAGCTCGATCACCGTGGCCGTGCGCGTGCCCTCCGGGATCGTCACGATGCTCTGGTCGAGGTTGGCCGGGTCGACGAGCACCGCCACGGCGTCGGAGGCCTTCATCTGCTTCTTCAGCAGGTAGCTGCCGGGTTGGATCCCCGTCGCCTGGGGGTTCTTCGACGCCGCCGAGACGAAGGCGTCGGACGACTTGACGACGTCGAGCTGCTTGAGCGCGTTGCCCATCTCCCGGATCGACTCGTCCTTGGCGATGGTGAAGGTGACCTGGCCGGTGCCGGGGCCCGGGTAGTCGGGCGCGCCCGCCAGCCGGTCCTTGAGCCAGCTGCCGCCGGCGTACACAGCGCCACCGAGGACGAGCACGACCACCACGAGCGGGACGAGCGCGGGCACGGAGCGACGCGGGCGCTGGGCACGGTGGCCGCCGCTCGGCGTCGGCACCTCGCTTCCGTGGAACCCGGGAACTCCGGTCGGATCACTCATCGGACTCCTCGGGCTCGGTGACGACCAGCTCCCCTGGCGGGTTGCCGGTGGCGCGCTCGCTGTCGAGCGCGTGCTGCAGGATCACCATCGCCGCGGCCTGGTCGATCACGGCCCGCCGATCGGCGCCCTTGCGTTGATCGCGCAGCATAGCCTCCGCGCTCACGGTGGTGAGGCGCTCGTCGACCAGGCGCACCGGCACCGGAGCGATCCGCGCGGCGAGACGCACCGCGAGGTCGCGGGCCTTCTCGGTCGAGGCGGTCTCGCGGCCGTTCAGCGAGCGCGGTAGCCCGACGAGCACCTCGATCGCGCCCTCGTCGGCCACGAGCCGCACCAGCCGGCGCAGGTCGCCCTTCCCCCGGCGTACCGTCTCGACGGGGGTGGCCAGCGTGCCGCTGGGATCGCTGCGCGCGACGCCGATCCGGGCCTCCCCCGGATCGACGCCCAGCCGTACGCCGAAGCGCACTACGGCATGTCTCCCGGTCGGGCGCCGTAGCGAGCGGCGTTCGGCGCCGCGTCGCCAAGGCGGCGGAGCGAGGGCATGCTGGATCGCACGTCGAGCGACGGCAACGCAGGCGACGCGGATGCCGGGCGTCGCGCAGTAGGCGCTCGACCGGGAGTCATGCCGAGGCTCCGGCGACCGCCGCGGTGACCGCCGCGAGCGCCTCGTCGATGCGGGACACGTCGCTGCCGCCGCCCTGGGCCATGTCGGCCTTGCCGCCGCCCTTGCCGTCGAGGAACGGGCTCGCGACCCGCACCAGCTCGCCGGCCGAGAGCCCGCGGGCCTGGGCCGCGTCGTTGAGCGCCGCCACGATCGCCGCCTTGCCGTCGGCCGCGCCGATCAGCACGACCGCGGCCGGGGCGTCGCCCTGCAGCCGCGCCCGGACGTCGGTGGCGAGCGTGCGGACGTCACCGCCGCCGGCTCCGTCGAGCCGCTGCGCGACGAGCCGTACGCCGTTCACGTCGACCGCGGCGTCGGCCAGGCCTGCGCCGCCGGCCAGCAGCTGGGCGAGTCGGATCTTCTCGATCTCCTTCTCGCTCTGCCGGAGCCGCTCGACGAGGTCCTCGACGCGGCCGACGAGGTCGCCGGGCTGGGTCTTGAGCAGGCTGGTCAGCTGGCCGACCACGTCCCGCTCGCGCGCGAGGTAGCGGAAGCCCTCCACGCCGGTGAACGCCTCGATCCGGCGGTTGCCGGAGCCGACGGACGCCTCACCGGTGACGACGATCGTCCCGATCTGGCTGGAGTGGTCGACGTGGGTGCCGCCGCAGAGCTCGCGCGACCAGGGGCCGCCGATCTCGACCACGCGCACCTTGGTGTCGTCGTAGGTCTCGCCGAAGAGGGCGATCGCCCCCCAGTCCTTGGCCTCGGCGAGCGTCATGTACTGCCACCCGACCGGCAGGTCGGCGCGCAGGGCGTTGTTCGACACCTCCTCGAGCTCGGTCAGCTGACCCGGCGTCAGCGCCTGGGTCCAGCCGAAGTCGAGGCGGAGGTAGCCGGGCCGGTTGTAGGAGCCGGACTGCAGGGCGGTGGGGCCGAGCACCTCGCGCAGCGCCGCGTGCACGACGTGCGTGCCCGAGTGCGCCTGGCGGGCGCCGATGCGCCACTCCGGGTCGACCTTCGCGTGCAGGCCGCTGGCCTGAGCCGGCAGCTCGCCGTCGACGACGCGGACCTGGTGCACGACGAGGCCACGCACCGGCCGCTGCACGTCGATCACCTCGAGCTTGGCCCCGGCGTACTCGATCACGCCGGCGTCGGCCACCTGGCCGCCGGACTCGGCGTAGAACGGGGTGCGGTCGAGCACGAGCTCGCCGATCTCACCCTCGCGGAGCACGTCGACCGGCGCACCCTCCTTGAGCGCGGCGAGCACCTTCGACTCGGTCTCGAGCGTCTCGTAGGCGAGCCACTCGGTCGGGCCGTTGGCGTCCAGGATGCCCCGGTAGACGGTGGTGTCCGCGTGCTGGCCCTTCTTGGCGCGCGCGTCGGCCTTCGCCCGCTCGCGCTGCTCGGCCATCAGCTGCCGGAAGCCCGGCTCGTCGACGGCGAGGTCGGCCTCCGCCGCCATCTCCAGGGTCAGGTCGATCGGGAAGCCGTAGGTGTCGTGGAGGGCGAACGCCTTGTCGCCGGAGATCGTGGTGGCCCCGGAGGCCTTCACCTCGCCGGCGGCGAGGTCGAAGATCTGGGTGCCGGCCTGGAGGGTCTTGCGGAACGCCTCCTCCTCGGCGAAGGCCACCCGCGCGATCCGGTCCCACTCGGTGAACAGCTCGGGGTAGGTCTCACCCATCTTGTCGCGGGAGACCGGCATCAGCTCGGGCAGCGCCGGGTCGGCGTACCCGAGCAGGCGCATGTTGCGCACCGCCCGCCGGAGCAGGCGACGCAGGACGTAGCCGCGACCCTCGTTGCCCGGCGTCACGCCGTCGTTGATGAGCATCAGCCCGGAGCGCACGTGGTCGGCGACCACGCGGAAGCGGACGTCGTCGGTCGCGTCGGCGCCGTACTTCTTGCCGCTGAGCGCCTCGGCCTGCTCGATCACCGGGAAGACGGTGTCGATCTCGTACATGTTGTGCTTGCCCTGCAGCAGGTACGCGACCCGCTCCAGGCCCATGCCGGTGTCGATGTTCTTGCTCGGGAGCGGTCCGGCGATGTCGAAGTCGTCCTTCGCCCGGACCCGCGAGAGCTCGTCCTGCATGAAGACGAGGTTCCAGATCTCCAGGAACCGGTCCTCGTCGGCGTCCGGGCCGCCGTCGGGGCCGTACTCCGGGCCGCGGTCGATGTAGATCTCGCTGCACGGGCCGCCCGGACCGGGGATGCCCATGTTCCAGTAGTTGTCCTTCAGGCCGCGCGGCTGGATGCGGTCGGCCGGGACGCCCACCTTCAGCCAGTAGTCACGTGCCTCGGTGTCCTCGGGGAGGATGGTGACCCAGATCTTGTCCTCGGGGAAGCCGAGACCGCCGTCGTCCTGCGACTTCGTGATGAGATCCCAGGCGTAGCCGATGGCGCCTTCCTTGAAGTAGTCGCCGAAGGAGAAGTTGCCATTCATCTGGAAGAACGTGCCGTGCCGGGTGGTCTTGCCGACCTCCTCGATGTCGAGGGTCCGCACGCACTTCTGGACGCTGGTCGCGCGCGGGTACGGCGGCGTCTCCTGACCGAGGAAGTACGGCTTGAAGGGCACCATGCCGGCGTTGACGAACAGCAGGTTCGGGTCGTCGAGCAGCAGCGACGCGGAGGGTACGACGGTGTGCCCGTTCTCCTCGAAGTGCGCGAGGAAGCGGCGCCGGATCTCCGCGCTGCTCAGGTAGCCGGTCATCGGATTTCCTTCGGGTCGTTCTGTGCGGGCTGGGCGGTCGGGGGTGCCTCGAGGGCGGGCGTCCCAGGCTCCGGGGACGGCAGGCCGAATCGGCGGCGGAGGTCGGTCTCCGAGTCGGCCACGCCCTGCGCGACCTCCTCGCGGAACATGCGGGCCCCCAGCGTGGCGGCCTTCACCCGGTCGCCGATGCCGTCGGCCGTGAAGGCCTCGGCGACCCGGCGTGCCCGGACCATGCCGTACACGCCGGCGGCCACGCCGGCGCCGAACCAGATCCCGCGCCTCACTGCGACCTCATCCGGTGAGCTCGATCCCCGCACGCTGGCGCGCCTCGAACTCCCGACGGGCCTGGCGCAGGTCGGCCCGGCGCTGCTTGCGCGAGCGCTTGACCTCCCGCTTCATCTCGAACCGGATCCGGTTGCGGACCTCCGGGGCGAGCGCGTGCCGCAGCCCGGCCGCCAGCGACGCCGTACGGACCAGGCTCTCGCGGAGCAGGGTGTCGACGAACGGCAGCGGGACCGGCGGGATGCCCGGGACCAGGGCGCGCTCGCGGCCCAGGTCGGTGATCACGAACTCGCGGTCGTCGACGATGACCGGCGCGCGGTCCGAGGTCACCAGGCGCTGCGCGGCGACGGACTGCGCCCTCAGCTCCTCCTCCAGCTCGGTCAGCTGGACCCGCAGCGCCTCCGCGCTGTCCGCCGCGTCCGCGAGCCTCGCGTCGGCGGCATCGCGCTCGGCGCGGGCGGAGCGCAGCTGGCCGGTGAGCCAGACGACGGCACCGACCAGCACGGCGACGACCAGCAGGAGAAGCGGGATCACGGGAGGCAAGCCTAGTGGTCGGGGCATGGCTGCTTGAGCGGCGGCGTCGCGAGCGGCCTCCGGTGCGTGCGGCGGCAAGGCGGAGGAGGGAGCGATGCCGGAGGCCTCGCGACTGACGACAACGCAGCCGACGTGCGTGCCGGGGGTCGCGCAGCAGGCGCCGGTCAAGCAGCCATGCCCTTACCGGTGGCCCCTGATGATCGCCCGGATCCGCTCCCACCGCTGCTTGACCGCGGCCTCGTTCCCGAGCTCGGTCGGGCGGTAGTAGGCGGCGTCCACGAGCACGTCGGGCAGGTACTGCTGCTCGGCGATGCCGAAGGGCTCGTCGTGGCTGTAGACGTAGCCCTGCCCGTGCCCGAGCTTCGCCGCACCCGCGTAGTGGGCGTCGCGCAGGTGGGCGGGCACCGCCCCGATCTTCCCGGCGCGTACGTCGGCGATGGCCTCGCCGATCCCGACGTACGCCGCATTGGACTTCGGCGCGACCGCGAGCGCGACGGTGGCGTGGCCGAGGGTGATCCGAGCCTCCGGCATGCCGATCAGCTGGACCGCCTGGGCCGCGGCGACCGCGGTCGGGAGCGCGGTCGGGTCGGCCAGCCCGATGTCCTCGCTGGCGCTGATGATCAGCCGACGGGCGATGAACCGCGGGTCCTCGCCCGCCTCCAGCATCCGCGCCAGGTAGTGCAGCGCCGCGTCGGAGTCGCTGCCGCGGATCGACTTGATGAAGGCGCTGATGACGTCGTAGTGCTGGTCGCCGTCGCGGTCGTAGCGCACGGCGGCCTGGTCGGCCGCGGCCTCGGCGACCTCGACGGTGATCAGCGGAGTGGGTGAGCCTGTCGAGACCGCGGCGCCGGCCGCCGCCTCCAGGTAGGTGAGCGAGCGGCGGGCGTCTCCCCCGGCCAGCCGCACGATGTGGTCGCGCGCGTCGTCGGACAGGGTGACCGCAGCGCCGAGCCCCCGCTCGTCGGCGACGGCCCGGTCGAGCACGGCCGCGATGTCGTCGTCGGTCAGCGACTCCAGGCGCAGCAGCAGGCTGCGCGAGAGCAGCGGCGAGATGACGCTGAAGCTCGGGTTCTCCGTCGTCGCGGCGACGAGGGTCACCCAGCGGTTCTCGACGCCGGGGAGCAGGGCGTCCTGCTGCGCCTTGCTGAACCGGTGCACCTCGTCGACGAAGAGCACCGTCTGCCGCCCACCGGCCATCAGCTCGAGGCGCGCGGCCTCGATCGCCTCGCGGACCTCCTTCACCCCGGCCGCGACCGCGGAGATCTCGACGAACCGGCGACCGGTCTGGTGGCTGATGATCGAGGCGATCGTGGTCTTGCCGGTGCCGGGCGGTCCCCAGAGCAGCAGGGACAGCGCCCGGTCGTCCTCGACGAGCTGGCGCAGCGGCGAGCCCGGCGCCTTCAGCTGCGGCTGGCCGACGAGCTCGTCCAGCGTCCGGGGGCGCATCCGCACCGCCAGGGGCGCCGCGGCGTGGGTCGCGTCGCTGAGCGACCCACCCGTCGGCGTGCTCCCGGCGATGTCGAACAGACCCTCCATGACGGCGAGCCTAGGCCGTGCCTCCGACCTCCCCGACCTCAGACCGAGCCGATCCCCGGCTTGTCGAGGTCGAACCACTTGTCGGCGTAGCCGGGCTGGTCGTCGAGGTCGGCGGGCGGCTGGGCCTCGGGGTCCGGCTGGCCGTAGGCGTCGACCCCGAGCAGGCGCGCGGTGAACGGCTCCATCGGCGCCTGGCCCAGACGACCCGGGAAGTGGCACGCCACCTTGTGCCGGCGCCCGATCTGCAGCAGCGGCGGCTCGACCTCGGCACAGATCTCCTGCGCGAGCGGGCAGCGGGTGCGGAAGTGGCAGCCCGACGGCGGGTTGATCGGGCTCGGGACGTCGCCCTGCAGCCGGATGCGCTCCCGCCGACCGCCCACCGTCGCCTGCTTCACGTCCGGGACGGCCGAGAGCAGTGCCTGGGTGTAGGGGTGGTGCGCGTTGCCGTAGATGCTGTCGCGATCGCCGATCTCGACGATCTTGCCGAGGTACATGACCGCGATCTCGGGGCAGAAGTGCCGGACGACCGCGAGGTCGTGGGCGATGAACAGGAAGGCGATCCCGAACTCGCGCTGCAGGTCCTGCAGCAGGTTGATGACCTGTGCCTGGATCGAGACGTCCAGTGCCGAGACGGGTTCGTCGGCCACCAAGAGCTTCGGCTGGAGGGTGAGCGCGCGGGCGATGCCGATGCGCTGGCGCTGACCGCCGGAGAACTCGTGCGGGTAGCGGTTGTAGTGCTCGGGGTTGAGGCCGACGATCTCCAGCAGCTCCTGGACCCGCGGCAGGATCTTGTTCTTCGGCACCACCTTGTGGACCTCGAGCGGAGCGCCCACGATCGTCCCGACCGTGTGCCGCGGGTTCAACGAGGTCGCGGGGTCCTGGAAGATCATCTGGATCTCGCGCCGCATCGGCAGCAGCTGACGCTGCGACAGCTGGGCGATGTCGCGGCCCTCGAACTCGATCTTGCCGGCCGTCGGCTGGTAGAGCCGGGTGATCAGCCGACCCGTCGTCGACTTGCCGCAACCGGACTCGCCGACCAGGCCGAGCGACCCGTTGGTCGGCACCTGGAAGGACACGCCGTCGACGGCCTTCACGTGACCGATGGTCCGGCGGATGACGCCGGAGCTCTTGACCGGGAAGTACATCTTCAGCTTGTCGACGGTCAGCACCGGCGGCGCGTCCAGGTCCGCCTGGACGGCCGCGTGACCCACGGGCGTCCCGAGCGTGGCGTCGGCGGTGTTCGAATCGGTCGTCATGACTGCTCCTCGACGAGGTCGGGCGCGATCTCGGGCAGCACCTCGACGGCGTACACCTCGTCGGGGTTGGCGAGATGGCAGCGCTTGGTGTGGGTGCCTCCGCTGGCCGCGGGCGTGAGGTCGGGCAGCTGTGTGAAGCACAGGTTGCCCGGCACCTTGTCCCGGTGGTCGCACCGCGGGTGGAACGCGCAGCCGGTCGGCGGGGTGAGCAGGCTCGGCGGGTTCCCCCGGATCGGGATCAGCTTGGCGTCCGTGTCACCGCTCACGTCAGGGACGCTGGACAGCAGGCCCCAGGTGTACGGCATCTCCGGCCGCACCAGGATCTCGTGGGTCGGGCCGTACTCGACCGCCCGACCGGCGTACATGACCAGCACGTCGTCGGCCATCTCGGCGACGACCCCGAGGTCGTGGGTGATGATGATGATCGCGGAGTTGAACTCCTTCTGCAGGTCCTGGAGCAGGTCCAGGATCTGCGCCTGCACGGTCACGTCCAGTGCCGTGGTCGGCTCGTCGGCGATCAGCAGGCCCGGGTCGTTGATCAGGCTCATCGCGATCATGGCGCGCTGTCGCATCCCGCCGGAGAACTGGTGCGGGTAGTCGTCGACCCGCCGCTCCGGGTTCGGGATCCCGACTCGGTCCAGCATCTCGATCGCGCGCCGCTTCGCCGCCTTGCGGCTCACGTCGTTGTGGACCCGGTAGGCCTCGGCGATCTGGTTGCCCACCGAGTAGTACGGGTGCATCGCCGAGAGCGGGTCCTGGAAGATCATCGCGACGTCCTTGCCGCGGCGCCGGCGCATGTCCTCGTCGTCGATCCGCAGCAGGTCGACGCCGTCGAGCAGGATCTCCCCGCTCACCTGGGCGTTGGTGCCGCGGTGCAGGCCCAGGATCGCCGAGCTCGACACGGACTTGCCCGAGCCGGACTCACCGACGATGCCGAGGGTGCGACCGCGGTCGACCTCGTAGGAGAGGCCGTCCGTGGCCTTGACGATGCCGTCGGAGGTCGGGAAGTGGACGACCAGGTCCCGAACCGACAGATAGCTGTCGGTGGGAGCGGTGGAGGTCTCAGAACTGTTCATGGTGGTTGTCGTCATGGGGCGCCTCAGACCAGCCGGACCCGCGGGTCGATGAATGCGTACAGGATGTCGACGATGATGTTGGCGACGATGATGAACGCGGCGAGCAGCAGCACGATGCCGACGATCGTGGGCATGTCGAACCGCGCGTTCGCGGTGACCGCGAGCAGGCCGAGGCCGTTGAGGCTGAAGACGGACTCGGTGATGATCGCTCCGCCGAGGAGCACCGCCAGGTCGAGGCCGGCCATCGTGAGCAGCGGGGTGAGCGCGGCACGCAGCGTGTGCTTGAGCAGCAGCGGCACGCGCTTGACCCCCTTGGCCTTGGCCGTGCGGATGTAGTCCTCACCGGAGGACTCGATGATGAAGGCCCGACTCATCCGGGCGTACGCCGCCATGTAGAACAGGGCCAGCGTGACCGCAGGGAGCACCAGGTTCGTGAACCACAGGCCCGGGTCCTGGGTGAAGGGCACGTAGACGGGTCGTTGGAAGATGTTCCACTTGATCGCCACGAACCGCAGCAGGATGGTGCCGATGACGAACGTGGGCAGCGCGTAGAACACCAGCGAGAGCCCGACGATGCCGCGATCCAGGAACGAGCCCTTGGTCATCGCGGCGATGATGCCGAAGAGCAGACCGCCGATGATCCAGAACACGAACGCGACGATGGCGATGGAGATCGAGATCGGGGTGGCGTTCTTGAGCAGGCTGTTGACCGTGGCCGTGTGCACCTGCGAGTAGCCGAGGCAGGGGGCCGCACAGTGGGTCACGATGTTCGGGTTGGCAGCGCGGAGCGCGGGGTCGTTCGGGTAGTCGCGACCGACGACGACGCCCTTCAGGAACTCGCCCCACTGGACGAGGATCGGGTGGTCGTAGCCCAGTGCCTTCTTCGTGTTCTCGATCTGGGCCGGCGTGCAGACCTTGCCGCACGCGTTGCGGGCCGGGTCGAAGGCCCCCGAGAAGAACAACAGGAACGTGACCAGGCTCATCACGATGAGCAGCACCACGCCGATCACAAGGCGGCGGATGATGTAGGCATACATGGCTTCGAGTGGCTCTTCCCGCAGAGGTCTGCCCGCTCACGGGGCGGGGCGCCGTGGCGCCCCGCCCCGTGTCGGTGCACGGTCAATGACTGGTGTGGTGACGGCCGAGGTCATCGGCCGCCACCCAGCCATCAGTGGTTGCTGACGTCGATCCCGCCCAGGTCCGGGTAGCCGTTGGAGGCCGCCGTCGTCTGGTAGTTGGTGACGTTCGAGCCCCGCAGGAGGTTGAAGATCTGGTTCTCCAGCGGGATGTAGGCGTAGTCCTTGCCCAGCTGAGCGTCGGCCTTCTGCAGGGCCGTGGTCTGCTGCGCGAGGGTCGACGCGTTCTGCGCCTCGTCGACGTACTTGTTGAACGCCGGCGAGTTGTACTGGCCGTAGTCGTTCTGGCTCGAGCTCGGGGTCAGGTTGACCCGACCGTCGAACAGCGGCGGGGTGATGGTGATGGCCGACGGCCAGTCAGCGCCCCATCCGGCCCAGTAGAACGAGCCCTTGTTCGAGGGCTTCTGGATCGTCGCGTAGTAGTTGTCCGCACCGATGCCCTGCAGGGTCACGTCGAAGCCGGCCTGCTTCCACTGGGCCTGCAGCACGGCTGCCTGCTTGTCAGCGGTGTCGGTCTTCTCGTACATGAAGGTGATCGGGTACGGCGTCTTGACGCCTGCCTGCTGCAGCAGCTGCTTCGCCGCGTTCACGTCGCCCGACGGCGGCGCGGTGAACGCCGGGTTGGGCTGGTAGCCGGTGATCGTCGGAAGCACGATCGACTTGGCCGTCTTGTAGGAGCGGGTACCGCCGCCGGCGTCGATCCAGCCCTGGTCGTTGGTCGCCAGGTAGATGGCCTTGCGGACCAGCACGTTCGGGACGTTCTTGACGTTCATCGCCAGGTAGTCGACGTACGGCGACGGGACCGTGGTGAGGCGGTCGTTGACCGAGCCGGTGAGCTGGCCGTAGCGCGTCGGCGGGACCGAGCGGTCGCTGACCGCGTTGACGTCGGTGCCGTTGTCGGCGATGAGGCGGTCCGCGATCGTCTCGGTCGTGCCGCCGACCTGGAAGATGACCTTGTCGGGCAGGGCCTTGCGGCTACCAGTGGTGTCGCTGCTCGCCTTGTAGTTCGGGTTGCGGACGAACGTGCCGCCCGTGTCCTCGTTCCACGAGCCCTGGAGCTCGTAGGGGCCGTCGGAGAACACCGAGTAGTTCGACTTGTCGCCGTTGTCCTGGTCGGCCCGGTACGGGTCCATCATGTGCAGCGCGGCGATGGCGAGCGGGAAGTCCGGCCACGGCTTCTTGAAGTTGTAGGTGATCGTCTGCCCCTGGCAGGTGATCGCCTTGTCGAACGCCTTCTGACCCGCGGCGTTCTTGGCCGACTTGTCGTACGGGCCGGCGTAGATGGAGGAGCCGTCCTTGTTGGTCGGGACGTTGAGGTAGGAGACCAGGTAGTTCGGGCCACCGGTCAGGACGTCCTGGGCGAAGACCCGCGATGCGCCGTACTTGAAGTCGTCACACGTGATCGGCTTGCCGTCCTGCCAGGTCACGCCGCTCTTGATCGTGAACTTCCAGGTCTTCGCGCCATTCAGGGACGTTCCGGTGTTGGTGGCGAGGTCAGGAACCGGGGTGATGGACGTCTTGGTGTTGGTGCTGTCCGGGAAGGTGACGAGCTGGCGGTAGACCAGGCGCGAGAGGTTCGTGATGTCCCGGCCGATGTAGACGCGCTGCGGGTCGAGGTGCTCCGGCTTGGCACTCGTGGAAATCAGGTAGTACAGCGTGCCCTTCTCGGGAGCCGCCGAGCTGCCGCCTCCGCCGCACGCGGCTAGGAGACCGGCCGAGGCCGCTACGACAGCGCCTGCGGCGAGCACGCGCTTTCGATTCCTGAACATGGTTCCTCCTTGTGTGAGTGGCACCTCCCGACAGGTGGCGCACGTTCCCCGCGGGCAGGCAGCCCGCCGGGAAGACTTATCGATTGCCCTTGGGGTCCAGCGCATCGCCCAGGCCGTCGCCGAGCAGGTTGAAGCTGACCACGATCGTCACGATCACGACCGTCGGGATCCAGAAGTAGGTGTTGTCGCCGTTGCCGATCCACTGGGTGGCATCCGCGAGCACGTTGCCCAGCGTCGGCATGGGGGCCTGCACGCCGACACCCAGGTAGCTCAGGGCGGCCTCGGCCGACACGTAGGACGGCAGCAACAGGGTGCTGACGACCAGCAGGGGCGCCCACAGGTTGGGCAGGATCTCCTTGAAGTAGATCCGGGAGTTGGAGGCGCCGATGGAGCGCGCCGCGTCGATGAACTCGCGCTCGCGGATGGACAGCACCTGACCGCGCACCAGACGCGCGACCGGGGGCCACCCGAAGAAGCCGAGGACCAGGATCACGTAGAGCGCGTTACCGAGGTTGCCCCTGATGTGCATCTGCTCGTTGAGGAAGGCGATGATCGGCGTCGAGAGGGCGAGCAGCATCAGCGTCTGCGGGAACGAGAGCGTCAGGTCGACCAACCGGCCGATCACCGCGTCCAGCAGGCCGCGCGAGTAGCCGCCGATGATGCCGAGGACCGTGCCCAGCACCACCGAGACGATCGTGGCGAACAGGCAGATGGCGACCGAGAACGCCACCCCGATCCACAGCCGGGAGAGGACGTCCGTGCCGTCGCCGGGCACGACGCCGAAGAGGTGGTGAGCGCTCACCCCGCCGAAGGAGCCCGTCGGCACGCCACCCGAAGTGGGGTCGGTCAGGTCCTGGTGGGGCGTGCTGTAGTCCAGGACGCCGAGCTTGAGGAGGATCGGCGCCAGCACGGCGAGGACGACGAGGATGCTGACCACCACGAAGGAGATCATCGAGAGCACGTCGTGGCGGAACCGGTTGATCGCGAGCCGCAGCGGCGACTTCGCCGCCGGGGCACCGACGACCTCCCCGACCGTGGTGTCTTCGGCGACCTCATCGATCTGCGTGGGGCTGATCGTCATGCGCACCTCGTGGGCTGGTCGGGACTACGGCGTTACGACCGGCCCCACGACACCGTCGTGGCCCGGACGTCCGCGACTTTAGCCCTCTGTGATGCGCACGACGATCACCGTGAGGTAACGATCCGGACACGAACGCCCGATCCGGCGTTCCGGCCGCTCTCACGGCGATGTTCCGACCGATCAAGCGGTGGGCGGAACATCCTCCTTCGGCATGGCGTCGACGCCCGCTTCCTTGCGCTGCTCCGCGGTGATGGGTGCGGGCGCGGCGGTGAGCGGGTCGAAGCCGCCTCCCGACTTCGGGAACGCGATGACCTCGCGGATCGAGTCGACCTTGGCGAGCATGGCGACGATGCGGTCCATGCCGACCGCGATGCCGCCGTGGGGCGGGGCGCCGTACTTGAAGGCGTCGAGGAGGAAGCCGAACTTCTCCTGCGCCTCGTCGTCGTCGATGCCCATCACCTGGAAGACCCGCTTCTGCACGTCCTCGCGGTGGATGCGGATGGAGCCGCCGCCGAGCTCGCTGCCGTTGCAGACGATGTCGTAGGCGTAGGCCAGCGCGCTGCCCGGGTCGGTGTCGAAGGTGTCGGCGAACTCCGGCTTGGGCCCGGTGAAGGCGTGGTGCACGGCCGTCCAGGCGCCCGCGCCCACGGCGACGTCACCCGACGCGACCGCGTCGGAGGCCGGCTCGAACATCGGGGCGTCCACGACCCAGGTGAACGCGAACGCGTCCTCGTCGATCAGGCCGCAGCGGCGGCCGATCTCCAGGCGGGCGGCACCGAGCAGGGCCCGGCTGGACTTGGTCGCGCCGGCGGCGAAGAAGATGCAGTCACCGATCTGCGCGCCGACGTGGGCGGCGAGACCGGCCTTCTCCTCGTCGGAGAGGTTCTTGGCGACCGGTCCCCCGAGCTCGCCGTCCTCCTGGACCAGCACGTAGGCCAGGCCGCGCGCACCACGCTGCTTGGCCCAGTCCTGCCAGGCGTCCAGCTGCTTGCGCGGCTGGCTCGCGCCGCCGGGCATGACCACGGCGCCGACGTACTCGGCCTGGAAGACGCGGAACGGCGTGTCCTTGAAGTAGTCGGTGCACTCGACGAGCTCCTGACCCATGCGCAGGTCGGGCTTGTCACTGCCGTAGAGACGCATCGCGTCGGCGTACGTCATGCGTGGGATGGGCCGCGGGATGGTCACGCCGATCTGCGCCCACATCGCCTCGAGGACGTCCTCGGTCAGGGCGATGACGTCCTCCTGGTCCACGAAGCTCATCTCGATGTCGAGCTGGGTGAACTCGGGCTGACGGTCGGCGCGGAAGTCCTCGTCGCGGTAGCAGCGCGCGATCTGGAAGTAGCGCTCGAGTCCGCCGACCATGAGCAGCTGCTTGAACAGCTGCGGGCTCTGCGGCAGGGCGTACCAGCTGCCGGGGTGCAGCCGCGCGGGCACCAGGAAGTCACGCGCGCCCTCGGGGGTGCTGCGGGTCAGCGTCGGGGTCTCGACCTCGACGAAGCCGTGGCGGTCCAGGACGTCGCGCGCGGCCTTGTTGACCTTGCTGCGCAGGCGGATGGCGGCCGCGGGGCCGCTACGGCGCAGGTCGAGGTAGCGGTACTTCAGCCGCGCCTCCTCGCCGACCTCACCGGCGCTGCTGGCGTCGTCGATGGGGAACGGCAGCGGCGCGCTCGGGTTGAGGATCTCCAGCTCGGAGACGACGACCTCGACCTCGCCGGTCGGGATGTTGGGGTTGACGTTGCCCTCCGAGCGCGCGATCACCTCGCCGGTGACGGCGATGCAGAACTCGCTGCGCAGGGCGTGCGCCTCCTCCTCGTCACGGAAGACGATCTGCACCACGCCGCTGGCATCGCGCAGGTCGATGAAGGTCACGCCACCGTGATCGCGCCGCCGCGCCACCCAGCCCGCGAGGGTGACGGTCTGGCCGACGTTCTCGGCACGCAGCGTGCCGGCGTCCTGGGTGCGGATCACTTCTTCTCCTCGAGGTGCTTGACAAGGTCTTCCAGTGCTACGGCGACCTGGTCGCCGGTGTCCATCGATTTCACCTGGGCCACGCCGGCCGCCAGGTCACGCTCGCCGATCACGACGACGTACGGCGCTCCGCTGCGATCGGCCTGCTTCATCGCACCCTTCAGGCCGCGCTCGCCGTACACCTGGTCGGTGCGCAGCCCGTGGTTGCGCAGGGCGGCCACGATGCCGGGGGCGCGGTCGCGCGCGGCGCCGAGGGGGACGACGTACACGTCGAGCGGGCTGCGCGGGCCGACCTGCAGGCCCTCGGCCTCGCAGGCGAGGAAGGTGCGGTCCAGGCCGAGGCCGAAGCCGATGCCGGACAGCTCCTGGCCGCCGAGCTCGGCCATGAGGCCGTCGTACCGGCCGCCGCCGCCGATGCCCGACTGGGCGCCGAGGCCGTCGTGGACGAACTCGAAGGTGGTGCGGGTGTAGTAGTCGAGGCCGCGGACCATGCGCGGGTTGACGACGTAGGCGACGCCCTGCTCGTCGAGGAGCGCGCGGACCGCGGCGAAGTGCGTCGCGCACGGCTCGCAGAGGTGATCGAGCATGAGCGGTGCGTCGGCGAGCTGGGCGACCACCTCGGGCCGCTTGTCGTCCAGGACGCGCAGCGGGTTGATGAGCGCTCGCTCGCGGGTCGGCTCGTCGAGGTCGAGGGTGTCCAGGAAGGCCTGCAGCAGCGCCCGGTACGGCGGACGGCACTCCTTGCAGCCGAGGCTGGTCATCTCCAGCCGGTAGCCGGTCAGGCCGAGGCCCCGGAAGCCGGCGTCGGCCATGGCCACGACCTCAGCGTCCAGCGCCGGGTCGTCGGAGCCGATCGCCTCGACGCCGAACTGCTGCAGCTGGCGGTAGCGGCCGTGCTGCGGGCGCTCGGCGCGGAAGAACGGGCCGGCGTACCAGAGCTTGACGGGGAGCGCGCCACGGTCGAGCCGGTGCTCGATGACGCTGCGCATGACGCCGGCGGTGCCCTCGGGGCGCAGGGTCAGGGAGCGGTCGCCGCGGTCGGTGAAGGTGTACATCTCCTTCGAGACCACGTCGGTGGACTCCCCCACGCCGCGCACGTAGAGGGCGGTGTCCTCGAAGATCGGCAGCTCGATGTAGCCGTAGCCGGCCAGGATCGCCGGCCTCGCCAGGGCATCCTTGATCGCGAGCCAGGTCGCGGAGGCGGGCGGCAGGTACTCGGGCACGCCCTTGGGCGCGGAGATGGTGTCGGCCATCGGTCACAGCCCCCTGGTCGGCGTGCTGGTGGTGCGGGCGTCGATGAGGTCCTGGAGGAACGGGTTGGTGGCACGCTCCTGGCCGATGGAGGTCTGGCCGCCGTGGCCGGGCAGCACGACGATGTCGTCGGCGAGGGTCAGCACCTTGCTGCGCAGGCTCTGCAGCATCTTGGCGTGGTCGCCGCCGGCCAGATCGGTGCGCCCGATCGAGCCCTGGAAGAGCAGGTCGCCGGAGAACATCACCTCGGAGACGTCCCCACCGTACGGGCTGCGGAAGGTCACCGATCCCTCGGTGTGGCCCGGGGTGTGATCGACGGTGAAGGTCAGGCCGGCCAGCTCGAGCGCCGCGCCGTCGGACAGCTCGCGAACGTCGTCGGGCTCGGTGAACTCGTAGCTGCCACCCAGCAGCATCCCGGCGGACTCCCGCGACAGCCCGGCGGCGGGATCGGTCAGCAGGTGTCGGTCCGCGGGGTGGATCCACGCGGTGGCGTCGTACGTCCCGGCGACGGGGGTGACGCTCCACATGTGGTCCACGTGGCCGTGGGTCAGCAGCACGGCGACCGGCTTCAGCCGGTGCTCGCGGACGATCTCGGCGATCCCGGGCGCGGCGTCCTTGCCCGGGTCGATCACGACGCACTCGGCGCCGGCTGAGGTGGCCGCGACGTAACAGTTCGTGCCCCACGGTCCTGCGGGGAAGCCGGCGATCAGCACCGACCCAGCCTATCGGCCGGCACTGCTCGCATTAGCATTGCGTCTCGTGACTACCTCCGACTGGGGACGCGTCGACTCCGACGGCACCGTCTACGTGAAGACGAACGACGGCGAACGCGCCGTCGGACAGGTGCCCGACGTCTCGGCTGACGAAGCCCTGGCCTTCTTCACCCGCCGGTACGACGCGCTCGCCCTCGAGGTGGACCTGTTGCACAAGCGGGTCTCCGCCGGGCTCCTCTCCCCCGAGGAGGCCACCGCGTCGGTGAAGACCGTGCGCACCCAGCTGGTCGACGCCAACGCGGTCGGCGACCTGGCCGCGCTCACGGCTCGGCTCGACGAGCTCGGACCGGTCATCGCCACCCAACGGGACGCGCGGCGCGCCGAGAAGGCGGCCCGGTCGACCGAGTCGCGTGAGGCCAAGGAGCGCCTCGCGGCCGAGGCCGAGAAGATCGCCGCCGGTCGCGACTGGCGCGGGGGCGCCAACCGGCTCCGCGAGCTGCTGGACGAGTGGAAGGCGCTGCCGCGCCTCGAGCGGTCCGCGGACGACGCGCTGTGGAAGCGCTTCTCGACCGCCCGCTCGGCGTACACGAAGGCGCGGAAGGCGCACTTCGCGGAGCAGGACAGCAAGCGCGCAGGCGCGCAGGTGATCAAGGAGCGCCTCGTCGCCGAGGCCGAGAAGATCGCCGACTCGACCGAGTGGGGCCCGACCGCCGGTCGCTACCGCGAGCTGATGCGGCAGTGGAAGGCGGCAGGCCCGGCCCCGAAGAACATCGACGACGAGCTGTGGGCCCGCTTCCGCGGTGCGCAGGACCGCTTCTTCGGTGCCCGCGACGCCGAGAACGCCGCCCTGGACCAGGAGTTCGCCGCGAACGCCGAGGTCAAGGAGAAGCTCCTGGTCGAGGCCGAGGCGCTGCTGCCGGTCACCGACCTGACCGCCGCGAAGGCCGCCTTCCGCGAGATCGCCGAGCGCTGGGATGCGGCGGGCAAGGTCCCGCGCGACCGGCTCAAGGACCTCGAGGGCCGGATGCGCACCGTCGAGCAGGCGATCCGCAAGGTCGAGGACGAGCAGTGGCGGCGTACCGACCCGGAGAAGTCGGCCCGTGCCGACGACATGGTCAGCAAGCTCGAGGCCGCCATCGCCGACGCCGAGGCCAAGCTGGACAAGGCGCGCGCCGCGGGCGACGCCAAGAAGGTCCGCGAGCTGGAGGAGAACCTCGAGGGTCGCCGGTCCTTCCTGGAGATGGCCAGGCGGGCGTCGGAGGACTTCTCGGGCTGATCGTCCGCGCGGTGCAGGAATCACCGGTCGACCGGTGATTCCTGCGCTTGTCGGGCGTTGCAACGGCCGACAAGCGCCAGAAACCCTCCGCCTTCAGACTGTGCCTTCAAGAGGTCCGGCGGCGGGAACCACCCGATTCGATCAGCGCCCTGATCCGCCACGCCAGGCGCTCGGGTTCCGCCAGGTCCTTCCAGGTCACCCGGACGCACCTCCAGCCGGTGAGCTCAGCGATCCGCTCCTCCCGTTGCTTCTCGCGTACGACGACGTCAGTCGTCGATTCGCCATCCCGTTTGAGCTTCACGTACTTGATGCGGCCGTCGAACTCGAACCAGATGCCAAAGTCCGGGAGTGCGAAGTCCAGTCGCGCGATCACAACTCCGTCGACAACCACCTCGAACTGAGGTTCCGGAAGCGGCAGTCGCTGGTTCCAGAAGAAGTAGAAGAGCCGACTTTCACCCACGGACTCGATCCGCGGGTTCAGGAGTCGCATGACCACGCGGGTGCGGAGGGAGTTCGGCCAGTGGTCCATCGGATCGTCGAACCGGGCGGCCAAGCCACCCAGACTGAATGCATTCGCGTGCAGGAAGTGGTTCGCAACCACGACCGCGGCCTCGACCGACCCCACGGTGACCACCTCGAGGGTTGCGCGCGCCGGTGCCATCACCAACAGACCGTTCTCGCGGATCACGTCAGCCTCGCCGATGGCACCGCGATGCTGCCGCACACCCGCCTCCCGCCGGCCGGTCCGACCGTCTGTGCGCGTCAGATGAATCTCGCTCAGGGAGAGGCCCCACAGCGGCGCGCCGAGGAACGGTAGGGCGGAGGTGTGACTCAGCACGACGTCCGTGGATGCATTGCGGTACGCCGCATGGCAGCGGACTGCATACCGCTGCTCACTCGTCATTGCGTTCCATCGCGGCCCGTCGACGTACGCACCTCGCCGCGGCCGAGCCAGCACCCCGCGCTGGAGGTCGCGCGCGAGGCTTCGATCGCTGTGCCCCGCCGCGAGTAGCTCACGCCGGAGCAGGACGGGCGTATAGACGGAATCGTGCGGGTCCAGGTACATGACGGGAACCTGCCCCGAGGTGCTACCGCCGACGCGAGCCCGATCAGAGCCTGTGGATAACCAGTCGTCCAGTGACGCCTGGACATGTGAGCAAGACTGGCGGAGGTTTCCCTGCGCTTGGCGGCCGTTGCAACACCCGTCCTGTGCAGGAATCACCGGCCGACCGGTGATTCCGACGCCCCATGGGTCAGGCGGTGACGCGGTAGACGTCGAAGACCCCCGGCACCGACCGGACGGCGTTGAGGACGGTGTCGAGGTGCTTGGCGTCGGCCATCTCGAAGGTGAAGCGGAGCTTGGCGACGCGGTCGCGGGAGGTGGTCAGGTTGGCCGACTGCAGGCTGAGGTGGGCGTCGGACAGGACCAGGGTGATGTCGGTGAGCAGCCGGGAGCGGTCGAGGGCCTCGACCTGGATGTTGACCAGGAAGGTCGACTGGCCGGTGGGGGCCCACTCGACGTCGAGGACCTTCTCGGGCTGGCCGAGCAGGTTCGCGGCGTTCGTGCAGTCCTTGCGGTGGACCGAGACTCCCCCGCCCTTGGTGACGAACCCGAGGATGTCGTCGGGCGGCACCGGGGTGCAGCACTTCGCGAGCTTGACCCAGACATCCGGAGCTCCCTTGACGATGACGCCGACGTCGCCGCCGCTGGCGATCCGGGAGCGGTGGCGTCGTCCGGTGATCGTGACGGCCTCGGCCAGGTCCTCCTGAGCGCCCTCGTCGCCGCCGTGCAGCTCGATGACCTTGCGGACCACGGTCTGGGCGCCCAGGTTGTGCTCACCGACCGCGGCGTACAGCGCTGAGACGTCGGCGAGCTTGAACTGCTCGGCGACCTGCGAGAGCGAGTCGTGGCTGAGCAACCGCTTGAGGGGCAGGCCCTCCTTGCGCATCAGCTTGGCGATCTCGTCCTTGCCGCTCTCGATCGCCTCCTCGCGGCGCTCCTTGGTGAACCACTGGCGGATCTTGGAGCGGGCGCGCTGCGACTTCACGAACGTCAGCCAGTCGCGCGACGGCCCGGCAGTGGGCGCCTTCGAGGTGAAGACCTCCACGACGTCACCGTTCTCGAGCGTGGACTCGAGGGGGACGAGGCGCCCGTTGACCCGCGCGCCGATGGTCTTGTAGCCGACCTCGGTGTGCACAGCGAACGCGAAGTCAACCGGGGTCGCGCCGGTGGGCAGCGCGATCACGTCACCGCGCGGGGTGAAGACGTAGGTCTCGGCCTGGTTGATCTCGAAGCGCAGCGACTCCAGGAACTCCCCCGGGTCCTCGACCTCGCTCTGCCAGTCGAGCAGCTGGCGCACCCAGCCCATGTCGCTGAGGTCGCCCGACTTGTCGGTGTCGGTGCCGTTGCGGCCGTCCTCCTTGTACTTCCAGTGGGCGGCCACGCCGTACTCCGCCCGGCGGTGCTGGGCGAAGGTGCGGATCTGCATCTCCACCGGCTTGCCCTGCGGACCGATGACCGTCGTGTGCAGCGACTGGTACATGTTGAACTTCGGCATCGCGACGTAGTCCTTGAAGCGCCCCAGCACCGGGTTCCAGCGCGAGTGGAGGACACCGAGGACGCCGTAGCAGTCACGGTCGTGCTCGACCAGGATGCGGATGCCGACCAGGTCGTAGATGTCGGAGAAGTCGCGGCCGCCGACGATCATCTTCTGGTAGATCGAGTAGTAGTGCTTCGGGCGGCCGGTCACGGTCGCCTTGATCTTGGCCTCGCGCAGGTCCGCCTCGACCTGGTTGATGACCTCGGCGAGGAACTGGTCGCGCGACGGGGCGCGCTCGGCGACCATCCGGACGATCTCGTCGTAGATCTTGGGGTGCAGCGTGGCGAACGCGAGGTCCTCCAGCTCCCACTTGATCGTGTTCATGCCGAGCCGGTGCGCGAGCGGAGCGTAGATGTCGAGCGTCTCGCGGGCGGTACGCTCCTGGCTCTTCTGCGGCACGTAGCGCAGCGTGCGCATGTTGTGCAGTCGATCGGCGAGCTTGATGACGAGGACCCGGATGTCGCGCGACATCGCGACGATCATCTTGCGGATCGTCTCGGCCTGAGCGCTGTCGCCGTAGACGACCTTGTCGAGCTTTGTCACGCCGTCGACGAGCTGGGCGACCTCGTCACCGAAGTCGCGGCGACACTGCTCGAGCGTGTACTCGGTGTCCTCGACGGTGTCGTGCAGGAGCGCGGCGACCAGGGTCGCCTCGGTCATGCCGATGCCGGCGAGGATCGTCGTCACGGCGAGCGGGTGCGTGATGTACGGGTCGCCGCTCTTGCGCTTCTGGTCGCCGTGCAGCCGCTCGGCCGTGGTGTAGGCGCGCTCGAGGAGCGCGAGGTCGGCCTTCGGGTGGTTGGCACGTACGGCGCGGAACAGCGACTCGAGCACCGGGTTGGCGCTGCTCCGCGTGCCCATCCGGGCCAGGCGGGCGCGCACCGCCGACGGACGCGGGGCGGTGCGTTCCTCAGCCATTGGCCCAGTCTAGTGAGCCCCGTCGCACAGACGCACGGGGATCACACCGTCAGCAGCGACGTGACGTCGCGTCCGGTCGTCGCCTCTCGGCCGGGCAGGAACGACAGCTCCATCAGGAACGCCATCCCGTGCACGGTCGCGCCGGCCCGCTCGACCAGCTCGCAGGTGGCGCGGGCCGTGCCACCGGTGGCGAGGACGTCGTCGACGACGAGCACCCGGTCGCCCGGCCGCAGCGCATCGCACTGGATCTCGAGGGTCGCCTCGCCGTACTCCAGCGCGTAGGAGACCGCGTGGGTCTCCCCCGGCAGCTTGCCGGGCTTGCGGGCCGGGACGAAGCCCACCCCGAGCGCGAGGGCGACCGGCGCGCCCAGGATGAACCCGCGCGACTCCATGCCGATCACCTTGTCGACGACCACCTCGCCGCCGGCGTCGCGGCCGGCGTCCGCGAGCGCCTGGACGACCGTGCGGAAGCCCTCGTGGTCGGCCAGCAGCGGCATGATGTCCTTGAACACCACCCCGGGCTGCGGGAAGTCGGGGACGTCCCGCACCAGCCGTTGCAGTACGTCGATCGACGACTCGGGCATCGGCGCTACTTGCCGCGCTTCGACCGGGGCTTGCGCTCCGGCTGGCTGCGACCCGACGAGCCGCTCTCGCCGACGGGGCGGTGCTGCGTCGGCAGCGTGCGGCCCTTGCCCATCGCCGAGGTCTTCGGCTCGGGACGCGAGGCCACCGGGGCCGCCTGCCCGTCAGCGGCCGAGCGGGCCGCGGAGGCACCCGAGGCTCCCGGGGCGTCGGGGTCGACGAGCGGCATGTCCTCGGCGAACGCCGGCACGGACGCGTAGCGGTCGACCTGGGCCTTGCGGGCCCGGGCGGCCTTCTTCGCGCGCTCCTGCTCCTCCGAGGTGCGCGACTTGAGGTGCACGATCACCCGCGGGGCGAGCATCACCGAGGAGTAGACGCCGGCGCCCATGCCGACGAACTGCGCGAGCGCGAGGTCCTTCAGCGTGCTGGCGCCCAGCATCACGGCGCTCACCCAGAGGATGGCGCCGATCGGGATGAGCGCGACGATCGAGGTGTTGATCGAGCGGACCAGGGTCTGGTTGACCGCGAGGTTCGCGGCATCGCCGTACGTCTGCGTCTTGGTGCGGAGCTTGGTGGTGTTCTCCTTGATCTTGTCGAAGACGACCACCGTGTCGTAGAGCGAGAAGCCGAGGATCGCGAGCAGGCCGGTGACGGCTGCGGGGGTGACCTCGAACCCGGAGAGGGCGTACACACCGATGGTGAGCGCGCAGTCGTGGACGAGGGCGACCATGGCGCCGACCGACATCTTCCACTCGCGGAAGTAGAACCAGATGAACAGCACGACCAGGATCAGGAAGATCGCGACACCGAGTGCGGCGCGGTTGGCGACCTCCTTGCCCCAGCTCGGACCGATCGAGTTGATCGACAGGTCGTCGACGCTGCTGCCGGCCTGGGGGAAGTCCTTGAAGATGACCGCGCCGACCTGTTGCTGCTGAGCCGGGCTGAGGCTCTCCACCTGGACGCTGAGCGCCTTGTCGCCAGCGGTGGTGACCACCGGCTGGCCCGCGTTCTGGATGTGCGCGTTCCCGATGTCGGTCTGGAGCTTGTCGGCGTTCGCCTGCGTGGCGTTGCCGGCTCCGACGTTGACCGAGATGGTCGTGCCGCCCTTGAACTCCACGCCGTAGTGCAGCGGCTTGAAGACGAAAGCGGAGAGCAGCGCGACGGTGACGAGCGTCAGGGAGACGGAGTACCAGAGCCAGGGCTTGCCGACGAAGTCGATGGACTTGCGACCCTGGTACAGGTCGTTGCCCAGTCGGGACATCTTGCCCATCAGGCCTCCCCTCCCGCCGTACGCGGAGTGTCCATGCCGAGCGTCTCACGGCTCAGACCCGACCACTTGCGGCCGGAGTTGAACGCCTTGAACTGCGCCAGGTACGAGACCATCGGCTTGGTGAACCAGAACAGCACGGCGAGGTCGACGAGCGTCGACAGGCCCAGCGCGAAGCCGAAGCCCTTCACCACGCCGCTCGCGAACACGTACAGGACCACGGCAGACAGGACCGAGACGGTGTTGGCAGCGAGTCGGGTGATGCGAGCGCGGTGCCAGCCGGACTCGACCGCGACCCGCATCGACTTGCCCTCACGCATCTCGTCACGGATGCGCTCGAAGAAGATGACGAACGAGTCCGCCGTGATGCCGACCGCGATGATCAGACCCGCAATGCCCGGGAGGGTGAGCGTGAAGCCGGCACCCTTCGCGAGCAGCAGCACCATGGCGTAGGTGATCGAGGCGGCGACGAACAACGACGCCACGACGACCAGGCCCAGGCCGCGGTAGTAGAGCAGGCAGTAGAGCATCACCAGCGCGAGGCCGATGGCGCCCGCGAGCAGACCGGCGTGGAGCTGGTTGCCCGCCAGCGAGGGACCGATGGTCTCCGTGCTCGGCTGCTCGAAGGCGATCGGGAGCGAGCCATACTTCAGGCTGGTGGCCAGCGACTGGGCCGACTCCTCGGTGAAGTTGCCCTGGATCGTGGACCGGCCGTCGGTGATGACGGCGTTCATGGTCGGCGCCGAGATCACCTGGCCGTCGAGGACGACCGCGAACTGGTGGCCGGTGTTGGCGTACTTCTTGGTGATCGTGGCGAAGTCGTCCTCGGCGCCGGCGCTGCCGGGCGGGTACGCCTTCGAGCGATCGTTGCCCATGGTGAGGGCGACCTCCCAGGCGATCTGGTTCTGCGGCACCTCGGCCCGCGCGTCGGTGAGCTCGGTGCCCTCGATGACCGAGCGGGACAGCAGGTACTTCTGCGATCCCTCGCAGGCAACCAGCGGCTGGTTCGGCTCGTCCGGCATCTTGGCCGGCGAGCCGTCCTGGTTGACCAGCTCACCCTGGGCGCTGCAGGCGAGCTTGTTGTACTCCGCGATGGCGGCCGCATCGGGGGACGCGGTCCAGTCCATGATCGCCTGGGCGGAGTTGGGGTCGGCGGACCCGGAGCCGCTGTTGCCGCCCGCCGTCGCCGACGACGTGGCCAGCGGGGTGGCCGACGCGGTCGCTGACGGCGAGGCCTTGCCGGTCGGCTTGGCCGTCGGCTTGGTCGTCGGCTTCGCGGCCACCTTGCCGAAGGCCGGCGCCGGGCGACCGTTGCCGCCCAGGACCGAGGAGCCGCCGGAGCTGTCGCACGGCGACGAGGTGGTGCTGCCGTTGGCGTCGATGACCGGGCAGGCGACCATCCGGAACCGCAGCACCGCCTGGCGCTTGGCCGTCTCCTCCAGCTGCGCCGCGTTGCTGGTCGACTTCGGGATCGACACGATGATGTGGTTGTTGCCCTGGGTCGTCACGGAGGCCTCCGTGACGCCGGAGGCGTTGACGCGGCGGTCGATGATCGAGCGTGCCTCGTCCAGGTTCGCCTTCGACGGCGTCTTGGTGGCGGTCAGCGTGATCTGGGTGCCGCCCTGCAGGTCCAGCCCGAGCGCCGGCTTCCAGGTGCCGGTCAGTGCCGCGAGTCCGTAGAGCACGGCGATGCCGAGGAAGAAGATGATGAGCGTCCGGCCGGGCCGGTGGCGTCGTGCCGCCATGGAAGGTGTCAGTCCTCTCGCTCGACAGCGACGACGTCGTCGTTGTCGGAGGTCGCGTTGTCGTCAGCCTCGGGCTCGTCGTGCTCACCGTCGGCGCGGTCGTCCGCCTCGTCCTGGTGGACCGTGGACGCGATGGCGCCGCGCAGCACGCGCAGCGTCACACCCTCGGCGACCTCGACGCCGAGGTGGTCGTCGGTCAGCTCCACGACGGTGCCGAAGATGCCGGAGGTGAGCACGACGTCATCGCCCACCTCGACGCCCTTCTGCATCGAGAGAGTGGCGGTCTGGCGGCGCTGTGCCGGCCGGATGATCAGCAGCCAGAAGACGACCGCGATCAGCAGGATCGGCAGCCAGCCGAGCAGTTGCTGCATGTTGTTGGACCTTCTCCCGGGTGGAGCGCTGAACCGACGGGCAAGCATAGCCAGCAGGGCGCGCCCGTCCCGCAATCGGACCTGTTCGGCGCGGGCTCACTCCGAGAAGAGCGTGGGATCCCCACCATCCGGCGGTACGACGGGCGGGGTCAGCCCGAGGTGCTGCCAGGCCGCCGGCGTGGCGATCCGCCCCCTCGGCGTACGTGCCAGGAAGCCGTTGCGGACCAGGAACGGCTCGGCGACCTCCTCGACGGTCTCGCGTTCCTCACCGACCGCGACGGCCAGGGTGGAGACGCCGACCGGGCCACCGCCGAACCGACGGCACAGCGCGTCGATGACCGCGCGGTCGAGGCGGTCGAGACCGAGCTGGTCGACCTCGTAGAGGTCCAGCGCGGCCTCGGCGACGGCGCGCGTCACGAGACCGTCGGCGCGGACCTGGGCGAAGTCGCGGACCCGGCGCAGCAGCCGGTTGGCGATGCGGGGCGTGCCCCGGGAGCGCGAGGCGATCTCGGCCGAGCCCTCGTCGGTCAGCTCGACGCCGAGCAGGCCCGCCGAGCGGTGGACGATCAGGTCGAGCTCGGCCGGCTCGTAGAACTCCAGGTGCGCGGTGAAGCCGAACCGGTCGCGCAGCGGGCCGGGCAGCAGGCCGGCCCGCGTGGTGGCGCCCACCAGGGTGAACGGCGGGATGTCGAGCGGGATGGCGGTCGCCCCCGGCCCCTTGCCGATCACCACGTCGACCCGGAAGTCCTCCATCGCGAGGTAGAGCATCTCCTCCGCGGGCCGTGACATGCGGTGGATCTCGTCGACGAACAGGACGTCGCCCTCGTTGAGCCCCGACAGGATCGAGGCGAGGTCGCCCGCGTGGGTGATCGCAGGCCCGCTGGTGACCCGCAGCGCGGCACCCATCTCGGCCGCGATGATCATCGACAGCGTCGTCTTGCCGAGGCCCGGCGGACCGGAGAGCAGCACGTGGTCGGGTGTGCGACCGCGCTGCTTGGCCGCCTCGAGCACCAGGCCGAGCTGGTCGCGCACGCGCGTCTGCCCGACGACCTCGTCGAGGGTCCGGGGTCGGAGCGCGGCCTCGACGGCACGCTCGTCCCCGTCGGCCTCAGCGGCCGTCAGCGACCGGAGGTGGGTCTCCTCCGCCTCGGTGAGCTCGTCCTCGTGGAAGCCCATCAGCGTGCCAGGGCTCGCAGGGCGGAGCGCAACAGCGCACTCACGTTCGGTACGCCGGAGGCGGCCTCGTCACTCACGGCCTCGACCGCCTTCTCGGCCTCCTTGGTGTTGTAGCCGAGCCCGATCAGGCCCTGCAGCACCTGGTCGCGCCACGGCTCCCCCGCCGGCACGGCGACGGGCGAGCCGCCGCCCACCGGCGTCCCGATCCGGTCCTTGAGCTCCAGGATGATCCGCTGCGCACCCTTCTGCCCGATGCCGGGCACCTTGGTGAGCGTCTTGACGTCCTCGGTCGCGATAGCGGTGCGGACACCGTCGGGCGAGAGGACCGCGACGATCGCCTGCGCCAGCTTCGGCCCCACGCCCGAGGCGGTCTGGGCCAGCTCGAAGATGGCCTTCTCGTCCTCGTCGGCGAAGCCGAAGAGCGTCATCGAGTCCTCGCGCACGATCATGCTGGTCGGCAGCGTGGCCTCCTGGCCGGTGCGCAGCCCGGCCAGCGTCGCCGGGGTGCACATCAGCTCCAGGCCGATGCCACCCACCTCAACCACCGCGCTGGACAGGGTCAGGTCGGCGACCTTCCCGCGGACGAAGGCGATCATCGGTTGCTCCTCGCTGCGGCCATCGCCGCGTCGATCCGGGCCTGGGCGCCGCCGCGCCAGATGTGGGTGATGGCCAGCGCGAGCGCGTCGGCCGCGTCGGCCGGCTTCGGCATCGCGTCCAGACGCAGGATGCGGGTGACCATGGCGCCGACCTGGGCCTTGTCGGCGCGGCCGCTGCCGGAGACGGCGGCCTTGACCTCGCTCGGGGTGTGCAGCGCGACGGGCAGTCCGCGCCGGGCCGCGCACACCATGGCGATGCCGGCTGCCTGGGCGGTGCCCATGATCGTCGAGACGTCGGACCGCGCGAAGATCCGCTCGATCGCCACCGCGTCGGGCCGGTGCTCGTCGAGCCGGGCCTCGATGCCCTTCTCGATGTAGACGAGCCGCTCGGGGACCGACCAGTCGGCCGGCGTACGCACCACGCCGACGTCGACGAGGGTCAACGGACGGCCGACCGTGCCGTCGACCACGCCCAGACCACAGCGGGTCAGGCCGGGGTCGATGCCGAGCACGCGCACGTCGCACCTCCATCACTTCGAACGTCTGTTCGCAACACTAGACGGCGGTGCGGCGCGCGCGCACGCCGACACGCAGGGAGGTGTCAGCAGCTGGTGCGGTGCTCGACGCGGACGCAGGTGTCAGCCCCCGGGCCGCCGTCGGCGGTGTCGTTGCCCGCGCCGCCGTCGATCCGATCCGGGCCGGAGCCGCCCTCGACGCGGTCGTCACCGGCACCCATGTGCGCGGTCACCCGGGGGAACACGCGCAGGAACTCGCTCTTCGACGAACCGCGGAACGCGATCGGCCGACCGATCAACGAGAAGCGCTCGAAGCCGTCGAGGTCCATCGTCTGGCGGACGTCGCCGATCGAGGCGGCGAGGGTGCCGGCGACGTTGTCGACCGCCCACCCCGTGCCACGGTCGAGGTACGCAATGACCTCGTCGCGGCCAGTACCTCCCCTGACCGACGAGCCGGTGACCGTGGCGGTGTGGGCGCCGAACTCGAGCGTGACCGTGTCGTTGCCCGTCCCGGCGCGCACGGTCACCGGGGCAGCCGGGTAGATCTCGTCGATGCCGGCCAGGGCCGAGACCCGGTCGTCGCCCGCGCCGGCGTCGAGGAGGTCGCTGCCGCGGTAGCTGGTCAGGTCGTCGTTGCCGGGCCCGCCGTACACCCGATCCGCGTCGGCCGCCGCCTGCGGCATGTCGTCGGCGACCAGCTCGTCGCGGCCGGCTCCTCCCCTGATCAGGTCGTCGCCCGCGTGGCCGAGCAGCACGTCCCGACCGGCCGAGCCGAGGAGCGTGTCGGCGTACGCCGAACCCTCCACCGCCATGCCCGGCCCCCAGACGATGGTGTCCGAGCCGTCGCCGCTCGCCGTGCCCGGGGTGGACAGCGTCGCCTTCGTGAGATCGACGCGTACGCCGGCGGGAGAGCCGGCGTACGACACCACGTCATACCCGGCGAAGTCGGTCTTGCGGGTGTCGAGGCCCGGATCGAGGACGTCGTCCCCAGCACCGCCGACGAGGCGGTCGCCGGTGCGGAAGGAGCTCCTCTCGCCGTCGAAGCTGATCTGGTCCAGTCCACCGCGCAGGGTGTCGTCGCCGTCCTCGCCGAGGAGCCGATCCGCACCGGCGCCGCCGAACAGCCGGTCCGCACCGGCTCCCCCGCAGATCAGGTCGTTCCCGCCCATCCCCGAGATCACGTCGTCTCCCGCACCGCCCACGATGACGTCGCGACCGGGCGTCCCGGTCAGCCTGTCGGGGCCGTCGGTCCCGACGATCGTGGCGGTGCGGCCCGCGCACGTCGGCGCGGCCGCCGCGGCGTGCGACGGGCTGGCGCCCACGAGGCCGAACCCTGCGAGCACTGCGGTGCTGAGCAGCGAGATCAGTGCGCCGGATCGGCGGTGTGCAACGGTCATGGTCCCGCCATTCCCGCATGGCACATCCCGGGAAACCCCGAGGCCCGGCTCAGGCGTCGATCGCCTCGAGGACCTCGTCCGGGATGTCGGCGTTGGTGAAGACGTTCTGCACGTCGTCCAGGTCGTCGACCGCGTCGACCAGGCGGAACACCTTGGCGGCTGCATCCGCCTCGGCGACCGGTATGTCGAGGCTGGCCACGAACTGCACCTCAGCGGAGTCGTAGTCGATGCCGGCGTCCTGCAGGGCCGTGCGGACCGCGACGACGTCACCCGGCTCGGACTGCACCTCGAAGCTGTCGCCGAGGTCCTTGACCTCCTCGGCACCCGCGTCGAGGGTGGCCTCGAGGACGGCGTCCTCGTCGACCTCCTTGCCCTCCTGCGACTTCGCGACCACGACGACGCCCTTGCGGTCGAACAGTCGCGACACCGAGCCCGGGTCGGCCATCGTGCCGCCGTTGCGGGTGACCGCGGTGCGGACCTCCATCGCGGCGCGGTTGCGGTTGTCGGTGAGGCACTCGACGAGGAGCGCGACACCCTGCGGCCCGTAGACCTCGTACATGATCGTCTCGTAGTCGACGCCGCCACCCTCGAGGCCACCGCCACGCTTGACCGCGGAGTCGATGTTCTTGTTGGGGACCGACTGCTTCTTGGCCTTCTGGATGGCGTCGAAGAGGGTCGGGTTGCCGGAGGGGTCGGGGCCACCCATCTTCGCGGCGATCTCGATGTTCTTGATCAGCTTCGCGAAGAGCTTGCCGCGCTTGGCGTCGATCGCGGCCTTCTTGTGCTTCGTGGTTGCCCACTTGGAGTGGCCAGACATTTCCGTTCCCTACTTCCCTACCCGTACGACGAACCCCGCGATCCTATCCACGCCGTCAGGCGGGGAGCAGATCGAGGAAGAGTCGGTGGATCCGCCCGTCGCCGTCGACCTCGGGGTGGAACGAGGTGGCGAGCAGGTGGCCCTGGCGTACGGCGACCGGGTGGTCCATCGCGGTGGCGAGCACCTCGACGTCCGGCCCGGTCTGCTCCACCCAGGGTGCACGGATGAAGACCGCGTGGACCGGGTCGGCGAGCCCGGTGACGGTCAGGGAGTCCTCGAAGGAGGCCACCTGGCGGCCGAAGGCGTTGCGTCGCACGGTCACGTCGAGGCCGCCGATGGTCTCCTGGTCCGGGGTGCCGCCGACGATGCGGTCGGCGAGCATGATCATGCCCGCGCAGGTGCCGAACGTCGGGAGGCCGTCGCGGACGCGCTCGCGCAGCGGGTCGAGCAGGTCGAAGGCCTTGGCGAGCTTCCACATGGTCGTCGACTCACCGCCCGGGAGCACGAGACCGTCACAGCGCTCGAGCTCCTCGGGGCGTCGTACGGTGAAGGCGTCGGCACCGAGTGCGGTCAGGGCCGCGAGGTGCTCGCGGACGTCACCTTGCAGGGCGAAGACTCCGATCGAGGGCACGATCGGCCATTCTATGAGTGGGCCGGTGGTGAGGATCGGGCCGGTCCGGCCGCCCGATGGCGAGCGTCCACAGCGCGGGCAGGAAGCAGACCACCACGATCACCAGCCACCACCAGGGGGGCAGGCGCGGGTGCACCGCGACGCCGTACCGGCCCGTCGGGTCCTTCCGCGTGATCGTCACCGAGCCGACCTGCCCGTCGCGCAGGTCGACGTGGGCTCCGCGGTAGGCCACCACGCGGATCGGCGCCAGCCCCGTCGAGACGTACGTCGCCCGCGCCCCGCCGTCCACCGGACCGAAGCCCAGCTGATCGGCGCGGATCAGGGGCCGGTAGACGACGATCGCCACGCTGAGGAGCAGCGCACCGCCGACGATCGCGACGGGCAGCCGCCACGTGCGGTCGCGCACCCACCACACCAGCGCCCAGAGCAGCAGCCCACCGCCCAGCAGCACCGGTGCCGCGACGACCAGCCAGCCCACGCCCTTCCAGGCCATCACGACCCTCCCCACCAGGTCGCCGCGCGTCAGGTGCCACGGGTCGCGTGCGGTGATGTCCCCCTGGGTCTCGACGGTGCCGTCGGCGTCGATCGCGGCCACGCGGTGGCTGTAGGTGAGGTCGGGGTGACCGGGCGGGTGGAAGGTGATGAAGTCGCCGACCGCCAGCCGGTCGAAGGAGATCGGTTCGACCCAGAGCAGCGTGTTGACCGGCGCGGTCGTCCCCATGGAGGCGGTCTCGACGCGCTCCCAGCGCCCGCCGGTCGCTCGCCACGCACCCGCACTGGCGACCGTCGCCAGGAGCACGGCGAGCAGCAGCCAGTGCGCGACAGCCACGAGCCGGCGGCTCATCCGAGGAACACGTCCTTCGGGTCGCCCGACCACTGCATCGCCATCGCCCAGCCGGTCGCCGGGCTCGTGCCGTAGGTGAAGGTCATCGGGACGTAGAGGTGCAGCCCGGCGATGTCGTTGCTGTAGCCGGCCGCCTTCGTGGTGCTGACCGTGAGGCTCTGGGTCGCACCGGCCGCGGGCGCGGCGATCGACCTGCTGCCGCCGCTGACGAAGGCGTTGAGGCTCGTCGAGGCGATGCTGGCCGCCGGGTTCGCGAAGGCGAGGGCGACGTTGACCTGGCCGCACGGGTCGGTCATCGGGCCGGGCAGCGTGCCGGCGTACGTCGTGGTTCCGTCGTCGCCGAGCATCCAGATCGAGGCCGTCCCGCTCTGTCCCGCGAGCGTCGTGCGGTACGCCGTCGCGGACGCGCTGCCGTAGAGCGTGCTCACCTGGCCGGCGGTCAGCACCGACGACTGGTTGACGAAGCCGCCCGCCAGTGAGCCGTGGAAGTACGCCGACGTCGGCGCGGTCAGGCTCGTGAAGTCGGCCCAGCCCAGGTGCCAGATGCCGGTGGTGCTGGTCAGCAGGGTCAGGCCCGACGCGGTCTTCACCAGGGCGCCGTCGACGTACAGGTTCAGGGTCTTGGTCAGCGTGACGACCCCGGTCGTGTCCACGGTCAGCACCAGGAAGTGCCACCCCGAGGCGTACGTCGCCGGGCTGGTGCCGGTGACGTTGAGCCCGAGCGTGCCGTTGGCCGAGAAGCTCACGTGGCCGGCCGTGTCCAGCCAGACCATCGGGTTGCCGGTGGCCGAGGTCGCGTTGGAGGCGCTGGAGTCGAGGCTGACCAGCCCGCCGCCCTGCGCGTCGGAGGCCTTGAACCAGACACCGACGCTGTAGCTGTTCGACAACAGCCCGAGCAGGCCGCTGCCGGACGTGCCGACGAGGTCGGTGGCGTAGCCCGAGCCGCTGAACGTCGCGGCGCCCGCGCTCCCCCACGGGTCCGTCTGCTGGAAGGCCACGGTGTTGCGCGGCAGCATCGGGTCCGTCGTCTGCTGGTTGTTGAGGAAACGCACCGGTGCGCACGACGACGCCGTGAGGCTCTGGGCGATGGCGGCGCTGTTGTTCGTGATCGAGTCGGAGGAGCTCGCCGGCGGGCTCGAGGACGGGGCGAGTGCCGGCGGGCAGGTCACGCTCGCCGTGCGAGGGCCGCCGACGCAGGGTCCGCCCGGATAGGAGTGGGTGACCGCGAGGGTCCTGATCGCGGCGCTGTCGGTGGTGTTGGTCAGGGCACCGGCGGCCCATCCCGAGAAGGTCGTGGTGGTGCCCCAGGTCAGCCCGGCGAGTGCGAGGGCGGCCGTCGCGGCGATCCAGCGGCCCGGCCCGCGGTGCCGCCGCCGGTGCCGCCCGCGGCTCATTTGTTCAGGGTCCAGCTCAGGGGTTGGCTCAGCGTGAGGCCCTGGTCGAGCACCGAGGCGTTCGCGGGCAGCGTCACGGTGATCCGACAGGTCGCGGATGTGCCCGAGGCCAGGCCCGCGGCGTGGGTCAGGGTGCCCATGCTGGTGACCGCCCCGGCGGCGTACACGAGGTCGGTCCAGGCCGAGCCGCCGGCGTACGTCGCCCCGTTCGAGCAGCTGACCGCCACCGTGAGGTCGGTGGTGCACAGGTTGTTCGGGGTCGGCGTACCGCTCGAGGGAGTGGAGGAGCAGGTCCCGGGCGTCAGCACGAAGCTCGTCGCGTTCGCGGCGCCGAGGTTGGTGAAGACGACGTCGGTCACCTGGCTCGAGCCGGGGCTCAGCGGGGAGGTCGTGCCGCCGTACTTGTTGATCGTGGTGCAGGTGGCGGCGTTGCTGGCCGCGTCGCTCGAGCGGCAGGTCTGCGAGACGTGGCCGGCCGTGCCGTCGGGCCCGACCTCCTGCAGGATCACGGCCGTCGTGGTCGCCACCGTGTTGGTGCTGTTGTTGAGGACCGCGCTGGCCCAGTCCGACAGCGTTCCGTTGACGCTCAGGGTGAGCAGGGCGGCGGCCAGCGCGCACGCGCCGAGCAGGAGGCTGCGCGGGCCGGGAAGGCGACGACGTCGTGCTGCGTGCTGTGCCACGACCGACTCCTCAGCTCAGCGTCCAGACCAACGGCTGGGTCGCCACCTGCCCGCCGATCTGCGCGGACGCGGTCGCGGGCATCGCGACGTCGAAGGTGCAGGCGGTCGAGTCGCCGGCGTTCAGCGTGGCGACGGTCTGGTTCGCGAAGGACGAGAGCGCGACCGGGGTCGCCGTCGTGTCCAGGCCGCTCGGTGCGGTGCACGCGATCGTGACGGTCGCGACGTCGCAGATGTCGACGGTCGCGGTGGGGCTGCCCACCGACTTCGCACAGGTGCCGGGACCGAGCGTCAGCGACCCCGTCATGGTGCCGGTGTTCGTGAGCGTCACGGTCACGCTCTGGTGGTCGCCCGGCGCGAGCGGGGACGCGGTGCCGCCGTACTTGTCAATGGTCGAGCACGTGTAGCTGTTGCCGACTCCCCCACCGTCGGTCGAGCTGCAGACCGCGCTGTTGGGACCGGACTCCTGCAGGACCAGCGAATTCGCCGCCTGCACCGTGTTGGTGTCGTTGGTGATGATCGCCCGGGTCCAGCTGGACAACGTGCCGTTGACACCGAGGATCAGCAGCACCGCTGCCAGCGCGCCACTGATCCAGATCAGTGGCGCGACGCGGCGTCGGCGGTGGGACTTCATGCCCACCTATCGGCGGGCAGAAGGACCGGTTGAGGAGTTGCTAGCTCACCAGCCGCGCTCGGCGAGGCGGTGCGGCTGCGGGATCTCGTCCACGTTGATCCCCACCATCGCCTCACCCAGACCCCGCGACACCTTCGCGATCACATCCGGGTCAT